>NZ_CP054916.1:1065000-1420000 GCF_013364155.1 Streptomyces sp. NA02950
CGCCCGCCGCCACCACCACATTGCGGCCGAGTCGTGCCCCCGGGAGGATCACCGCCCCGGCGCCCAGCCAGCTTCCGGTGCCGATGGACACCGGCGCGGAGCGGGGCCACTGCCGTCCGATGGGCTGGTGGGGGTCGTCATAGGAGTGGTTGTCGCTGGTCACGTAGACGTACGGACCGCAGAACACATCGTCTCCGAACTCCACGGTCCGGGAGGCGATCACATGGCTGCCCCGGCCCAGCACCACCCCGTTGCCCAGCCGCAGTACGGGATCCGGACCGAGGTCGAGGCCGGGCATCATGCCCGCGGTGAGGGTCACCTGCTCGCCGATGATGCAGTGGTCGCCGAGGTGGATCCACGGCTCTCCGAAGACGGTGCCCTGGGGGAAGGCCAGCCGGGTGCCGATGCCGATGGCACCGAAGCGGTACGGTCCGGGGCGGTCCCGGGTCACCGCGCCCACCCGCCGCACCCAGCGCGACCCGCGGTGGACCAGACGGGACGCGGTACGGCGGCGCCAGGCCGCCCAGGATGAGAACACGTTCTCGTTCATCGGCACCCGCTCACCGTACCGACCGCGTGGTCGCCCGATCAGCCCCCGCCGCTGTGACCTGCGCCGCGTTCGGATCGCGGGAGGCGGCTGAGCGCGCAGTCGCCGCACAACCCGCCGCCCGGCACCCGGTAGTAGAGGCAGCAGGTGCGGCGCCGGAAGGCGAGCGGTGCGG
Organism: Streptomyces sp. NA02950; assembly: GCF_013364155.1. Taxonomy (NCBI): domain Bacteria; kingdom Bacillati; phylum Actinomycetota; class Actinomycetes; order Kitasatosporales; family Streptomycetaceae; genus Streptomyces; species Streptomyces sp. NA02950. The sequence goes on from NZ_CP054916.1 coordinate 1,065,723, forward strand.
TGGTCAGGGTGCCGGCGGCCTTCAGGGGCGGGGTCCGGAGCAGGGCGCTGACCAGCGCGGTGGCACGGTCCGCCGCGTCCTCCCGGCCCCGGGTCCGGCACCAGTCGTGCAGCACCCGCAGCGAACCGGCCAGCGCCGAGGCCGCGTTGCCCCACAGCAGCCGTCCGGAGACCGGGCAGGCGGCGCGGATGGCGTGGTGCAGCGGCAGCAGATGCGCATACCCGGTGTGGCTCAGCTGTCCGGCGAGCCCGGCGGGTTCGCCGTGCACCCGCCAGGGGCCGGGGTGCCACAGATCGTCGGGCGCCATCCGCGCCGGGTTCCACCACAGGGTGTCGGGACGCAGATCCGGCACCCGGCCGTGGAGCGCGGCCGGGGCCAGTGCGAGGGACCACAGCCGGGCCGCGAGCCCCTGGAAGACCAGGGAGGCCGCGACCCGGCGCTCGTCGGTGCGCAGGGTGGCGGAGACGGTGTCGAGCCGGGAGAGCAGCGGGGGCGCGGCCCGGCCGCCGACGGTCCGGTAGACCGCGCCGAGGGGTACGTACCCCTCGGCGCCCGGTCCGGCGTCGCCGACCGCGACACCCCCGGTGCGCAGGGCGAAGAACGGACCCACCGCGGCGGCCTCGCGCGGCATCGCCGCCGCCGCGTCGCCGTTCGGAGGGGTTCCTTCGTCGCCTTCGTCGCCTTCGCCGCTCACGGGTCAAGTGTCGTCCGTCGCCCGGAACGTCTCCAGCAGCCGGTCCGCGGCCAGTGTCGCGGTCAGCGTGCCGTCGCGGACCTCCTGTTCCAGCAGCGGTCCGAGGCGGCGTACCCCGGGGTGGGCGTGCAGCCGGGCCAGCAGCTGGTCGCGCACCATCGACCAGGTCCAGTCGACCTGCTGGTCGCGGCGCTTGGTGTCCAGCGCACCGGTGGCCTCCAGCACCCGCCGGTGCTGTTCCAGGCGCTCCCACACCACATCAAGACCGGTGTTCTCACGGGCGCTACAGGTCAGGACGGGCGGGTTCCAGGGTGCGTCCGGGGGCTGCAACAGCCGGAGCGCGCCCGCCAGTTCACGGGCCGCGGACTTGGCGTCGCGGGCGTGCGGTCCGTCGGCCTTGTTGATGGTGACGACGTCGGCCAGCTCCAGTACGCCCTTCTTGATGCCCTGGAGCTGATCGCCGGTGCGGGCCAGGGAGAGCAGCAGGAAGGAGTCGACCATGTTGGCCACGGCGGTCTCGGACTGGCCGACCCCGACCGTCTCCACCAGCACCACGTCATAGCCCGCGGCCTCCATGACCACCATGGACTCGCGGGTGGCGCGGGCGACCCCGCCGAGCGTTCCGGCGCTCGGCGAGGGGCGGACGAAGGCGTTCGGGTCGACGGACAGCCGCTCCATCCGGGTCTTGTCGCCCAGGATGGAGCCGCCGGTACGGCTGGAGGACGGGTCGACGGCGAGCACCGCGACCCGGTGGCCGAGTCCGGTGAGCATGGTGCCCAGGGCGTCGATGAAGGTGGACTTGCCCACCCCGGGCACCCCGCTGATACCGACCCGCCGCGCCCCGCCGGTGTACGGCAGCAGCTCGATCAGCAGCCGCTGGGCGAGATCGCGGTGGTCGGGCCGGGTGGACTCGACGAGGGTGATCGCGCGGGCGATGTACGCGCGCGATCCGTCGAGCACCCCCTTGGCGTAGGTGTCGATGTCGATCGCCGGTCGCTTGACTGACCGCATGGGCCTACAGCTCGTGGCCGAGGTCGGCGGCGAGCGACCTGACCAGGTCGTGGGCGGCGTCGGGGATGACCGTGCCCGGCAGGAAGACGGCGGCGGCCCCGGCCTCGTGCAGGGTCTGGACGTCCTGCGGCGGGATGACCCCGCCCACGACGATGGTGATGTCCTCGCGCCCCGCCTCGGCCAGCTGCTCGCGCAGCGCGGGCACCAGGGTGAGGTGGCCGGCCGCGAGCGAGGAGACGCCGACGATGTGCACATCGGCCTCCACCGCCTGCCGCGCGACCTCCTCCGGGGTCTGGAACAGCGGGCCGACGTCGACGTCGAAGCCGAGGTCGGCGAAGGCGGTGGCGATCACCTTCTGGCCGCGGTCGTGCCCGTCCTGGCCCATCTTGGCGACCAGGATGCGGGGGCGGCGGCCTTCGGCGCGCTCGAACTCCTCCACCAGCTTGCGGGTGCGGTCCACGCCGGACGACGGTCCGGCCTCGTCTCGGTACACACCGGAGATCGTACGGATCTGGCCCGAGTGGCGCCCGTAGACCTTCTCCAGTGCGTCGGAGATCTCGCCCACGGTGGCCTTGGCGCGGGCCGCGTCGACGGCGAGGGCCAGCAGATTGCCCTCCAGACCGGTGCCCGGGCCGGACTCGGCGGCGGCGGTCAGCCGCCGCAGCGCGTCCTGGCACACCGCCTCGTCCCGCTCGGCGCGCAGCCGCCGCAGCTTGTCGATCTGCTGGGCGCGCACCGAGGTGTTGTCGACCTTGAGGACCTCGATCTGCTCATCACTGTCCACCCGGTACTTGTTGACGCCGATCACCGGCTGGCGGCCGGAGTCGATACGCGCCTGGGTGCGGGCCGCGGCCTCCTCGACCCGCAGCTTGGGAATGCCCGCGTCGATGGCCTTGGCCATCCCGCCGGCCGCCTCGACCTCCTCGATGTGCTGCCAGGCCCGCCGCGCCAGGTCGTGGGTGAGCTTCTCGACGTAGGCGCTGCCGCCCCAGGGGTCGATCACCCGGCAGGTGCCCGACTCCTGCTGGAGCAGGATCTGGGTGTTACGGGCGATGCGCGCGGAGAAGTCGGTGGGCAGCGCGAGCGCCTCGTCCAGGGCGTTGGTGTGCAGCGACTGGGTGTGGCCCTGGGTGGCGGCCATCGCCTCGACGCAGGTGCGCGCCACGTTGTTGAACACGTCCTGGGCGGTGAGCGACCAGCCGGAGGTCTGCGAATGGGTGCGCAGACTCAGCGACTTGGGGTTCTTGGGGTCGAACTGCTTGACCAGCTTGGCCCACAGCAGCCGGGCCGCCCGCAACTTGGCGATCTCCATGAAGAAGTTCATGCCGATGGCCCAGAAGAACGACAGCCGCGGTGCGAACGCGTCCACGTCCATCCCGGCCTCCAGTCCGGCCCGCAGGTACTCCACACCGTCGGCCAGGGTGTACGCCAGCTCCAGATCGGCCGTGGCTCCGGCCTCCTGGATGTGGTAGCCGGAGATGGAGATGGAGTTGTAGCGGGGCATCCGCTGCGAGGTGAACGCGAAGATGTCGGAGATGATCCGCATCGACGGCTGCGGCGGATAGATGTAGGTGTTGCGGACCATGAACTCCTTGAGAATGTCGTTCTGGATGGTCCCCGCCAGCTTCTCCGGCGGCACTCCCTGCTCCTCGGCGGCCACGATGTACAGCGCGAGCACGGGCAGCACCGCGCCGTTCATCGTCATCGACACGCTCATCCGGTCCAGCGGGATGCCGTCGAAGAGCTGACGCATGTCGTAGATGGAGTCGATGGCCACGCCCGCCATGCCGACGTCGCCGGTCACCCGGGGGTGATCGCTGTCGTAGCCGCGGTGGGTGGGCAGGTCGAACGCGACCGACAGGCCCTTCTGACCGGCCGCCAGGTTACGGCGGTAGAAGGCGTTGGACTCCTCGGCGGTGGAGAAGCCCGCGTACTGCCGGATCGTCCAGGGCTGGTTGACGTACATCGTCGGGTACGGGCCGCGCAGATAGGGCGCGGCACCGGGGTAGGTGCCCAGGAAGTCCAGGCCGGTCAGGTCCTCGGCGGTGTACAGCGGTTTGACCCCGATGCCCTCCGGGGTGTCCCACACCAGGTCCTCAACGCCCTTGCCGACGTTGTCGCTCAGCGCGGCGGCCCAGTCGTCGGTTCCGCCCGCGTGGTGCTCACCGGGCGCTTCGAGCTCGATTCCCGAGAAGTCCGGAATCTTTCCGGCTTCCTGCGGACCGCCCGTCATCACGCCACCCCCATGATGTCCAGGGCCGAGGAGAGGACCTCGACCGCGTCGCAGCCCGCGAAGACGAATCCGTCCACCCCGGCTTGCTCGTACTCATCCTGTCGATCCCCGGGCCGCCCGGCCAGATACACCTGGAGCGCACCGGCGGCCTTCAGCCGCTCGGCGACGCCCGCGGCCTCCTCCGCGTACAGCGTGTCGCTGGAGCACAGGCACGCCACGCGGGCGCCGCTGGCGGCGAAGGCGTCGGCGACGGTCTCGGCGGTCACGGAGACCGTCTCCCCCGTCGCGGTGACCGCCTCGACACCGCCCGCCTGGAAGAGGTTGGCGGCGAAGGTGGCGCGCGCGGTGTGCGCGGCCGCGGGGCCGAGCGCGGCCAGGAAGACCCGGGGCCGGGTGCCCTCGGCGGCCTGGTGGGCGTCGGACCGGGCGCGCAGCGCCTCGTACGCCTCGTCGCGGCGCACCCGCGGCAGTCCGCCGCCGGGGGTCGCGGGGGCGGTCTCGCGCTCCACGGGCTGCTCGGCGAGGTTCGGGAACTCGCTGACGCCGGTGATCGGCTCCTTGCGGCGGGCGAGGGCGCGGGAGCGGCGGGCCCAGGTGTCGGCCAGCCGGTCGCGCACCAGGCCGGAGGCGAGGGCGGCGGCGAGGCCGCCGGCGCGCTCGATCTCCTGGAACCAGGCCCAGGCGGCGCGGGCCACGTCGTCGGTGAGCCGCTCGATGTACCAGGAGCCGCCGCCGGGGTCGATCACCCGGGCGAGGTGCGATTCCTCGAGCAGGATGGTGGAGGTGTTGCGGGCGACGCGGCGGGCGAAGTCGTCGGGCCGGCCGATGGCGCTGTCGAAGGGCAGCACGGTGACGGCGTCGGCGCCGCCGACCCCGGCGGCCAGGCTCGCCACGGTGGTGCGGAGCATGTTCACCCAGGGGTCGCGCCGGGTCATCATCACCGGGGAGGTCACCGCGTGCTGGCGCTGGGCGGCCGCCTCCGGGACCGCGCCGCACACCTGCGCGACCCGGGCCCACAGCCGCCGGGCGGCGCGCAGTTTGGCGATGGTCAGGAACTGGTCGGCGGTGGCCGCGTAGCGGAACTCCAGTTCCCCGCAGGCGGCTTCGGCGCTCAGCCCGGCGGCGGTCAGGGTCCGCAGATAGGCCACGCCCGTGGCGAGCGAGCAGCCGAGTTCCTGGGCGGCGGAGCCACCGGCCTCGTGGTACGGCAGCGCGTCCACGGTGAGGGCCCGGACGCCGGGGTGGTCGCGGTGGCTGAGGGCCGCAAGGCCGGCGGCGGCGGCCAGGTGCCCCGGCAGGTCGGCGTCCCGGCCGGTGCGGGCCACCAGGCCCAGCGGGTCGGCGCCGAGATTGCCGAGCGCCGCGTGCGGCGGGACCTCGCGGTCGCCGTAGAGCCGCAGCAGGGCGCGGGCGGCGGCCTCGAAGTCGGCGCCCGCGTCGAGGACCACGGGGGCCAGGTCGAGATAGACGCCGTTCAGCGCCTCGGGCAGCGCCTCGACGGGCACTCCGGCCTCGCCGACCGCCAGCCACACCGAGCTGACGCCGTTCTCCAGGTCGGTCAGCACGGCCCGGTTGGTGCGGGCCGGGTCTGCGTCGGTGTGGCGCTGGCGAACGTCCCAGCCGGAGACCGCGGAGCCCTCGGGACGTCCGCCGCGGACGAACGGGGCGAAGCCGGGGAAACCCGCGTCCTGGGGGGCGTCTTCGGCGGTGTAGAGCGGGCGGACGGAGATCCCGTCCTCGAGCGCGGTCGCGAGGGCCGCTTCGGCCTGTTCGCCTACGGCGTCCGAGGTGCCGCTTTTACGCAGCACTCCTTCGACGAGGTGGCGCCATTCGTCACGCGTCACATCCGGGAATTCGTCGGCTAGGGGAAGGCCGTCAGGCAGGACCGTCATGACAGCGGAGGCTAGTGCGATCTTCTAAAGCCAGAGCAGAGGAATCGGCTGTGAGCTTGCTCTCTATATCCAGCCCACCGCGGGATGGCTCCGCGCGAACCGAGACCCGCCCGGTGCGACGGGGGATGCACACCGGGCGGGCTCGATGACCTTTTTACCGCATCGGGCCCGGGTCATGCATCACAAACGTGTTCGCTTTCCCGCTCACCATGCGACGGGCAGCGAGATCAGGCCACGTGTGCGGATCGATGGCCGCCATCGCAGCTCCTCCTTCGAAACATCGAGTCGCAGCCCCGGAAAGCGCCTCAACAGGGCCTCCAGCGCCACTTCGGCCTCCATCCGGGCCAGCGGCGCACCGAGGCAGTAGTGGATGCCGTGGCCGAACGCAAGGTGCCCGGACCGGACAACATGTGGATTGAAGTGATCCGGATCCTCGAAGTGGTGGGGATCACGGTTGGCGGAGGCGATGGAGAGCAGCACCGTCTCCCCCGCGGGAACGGTCACTCCGCCGATCTCGATGTCCTCGAGCGGGAAGCGGCGGATCGAGAGCGGGGCCGGTCCGTCGTGGCGGGCGAATTCCTCGACCGCGGCCGGGATCCCGTCCGGTTTCTCGCGCAGTGCGCGCAGCGGTTCGGGGCGGTCGAGCAGACCGGATACAGAATTCCCGATGAGATGGACCACATTTTCGTATCCGGCGAAGAGGAGGAGAAAGGCGAGTGAGGTCAGTTCGTCCTCACTCAGCCGGTCCGTCCCGCCGGGGCCGCCCTCGCCGTCGTCGCGGGCCGCGATCAGACCGGAGAGCAGATCGTCCCCGGGCTCCTCGCGCTTGGCGGCGATCAGTCCGGTGTAGAAGCGCAGCATGTTGCCGATCGCCTCCTTCGCCTGCTCCGGACGGTTGGGATCGGGGGTGATCAGGGTGTCGGTCCAGGCCCGGAAGTCGTGCCGGTCGCGCTGCGGCACACCCAGCAGATCGCAGATCACCACGATGGGCAGCGGCCCGGCGTAGTCCGCGATCAGATCGGCGCGTCCGGCGGACTCCACGGCGTCCAGCAATTCGTCCGCCAGCCGCCGTACCCCCTCCCGCATCGCCTCGACCCGGCCCGCGGTGAACGCCTTGACCACCAGTCGGCGGACCCGGGTGTGGTCCGGCGGGTCCATGTTGAGGAGGTTGGCGTCGAGGGCGGGCGGCAGGGCGAAGCCGCGGAAGTTGCCGGGCAGGGCGTTGCTCTTGTCCAGCGAGAGCCGGGGGTCGGCGAACGCCCGCCGGACGTCCTCGTAGCGGGTGACCAACCAGGCCGGATTGCCGTCGGGCCCGCTGATCCGGTGGACCGGGCCCTCCTCCCGGAGGGCGGCGCAGGTGGCGTACGGATCGGTCAGCAGCCCGGTGGTGTCGCGGGGGGTGGAGTTCGCGGTCATGGCTCCCGACTCTAGATCGTCTGTGGATCGTGCGGTCCGGGCCGGGCCCAAGGCCACGGTGCGGCCCGGCCGGTGGGGAGGGTGTACGGCGCGGCGCTGGCCTGGAGGCGGCGCCGGGACTGAATCTCCCCGGCGCCGCCTGCGCCACGGGCGGCCCCGACCCCCGTCCAGGGCCACCTCGTCTTCGATCCCCCTGCGTCACCGCCGCGGTGCGGCGGTCCCCTCCCCCAGCTCCGCGAGCACCTCGTCCACCAGTGGCAGCCGGTAGACATCGGCGACCCGGGCCAAGTGCTCGTGCTCGTCGGCCAGTTCGGTTTTCGTCGTCACCACCACGCTGTCCGCGGCGGACACCGGTAGGTGTCCGCGCGCTTGATTCAGCAAACCGCGTCTCAGCGCCGCTGCTTCCACTACGGCAGCAAGTTGCCAATCGTCGAACCGCGCGGCCCGGCCCTTGACACGGGCGATCTCGAGAACGTCGGCCTCCACATGGCGTCGTACGCCGCGCTGGACGTCACGGATCTCCGCCATCTGCCGGTTGGCCCGCCACTCCAGATCGGCCAGTGGCCACCAGCCGGCCCAGCGCGAGTGGCCCATGGCGACCTCGGGCGCCTGGGCGGTGACTTCCCGCCACAGCGGCCGCAGCCGCCGGAACCGGCGCCACGCGGAGGCGCGGGGGCCCCCGGCCGGAATGGCGAACCCGGCCAGTACGAGCAGGGCGGCGACCGAAGCGGTGAGCGGGGCCACGCCGTTGGAGAGCCAGTACAGATCGCGGCCCGCCCAGGAGAAGACAAAGCCGATCAGCTTGCAGGCACAGTACACCAGGCCCAGCCAGCACCCGGCGGCGAGCACTCGCAGCCCCCGGGCGAGCCAGGAGCCGCGCAGGGTCGCGGCATAGCGCGGGCACAGGACGCCAAGACCCGCGAGTCCACTTCCGAAAATGGCCAAATACAGCACCAGGAAGAGGACCACTCCGGGCTCATGCGCATAGGCGGTGCTGAAGTCCCGGGGGTGCTCCACGGCGTCCGGGCGGCCGACGGCGAAGCCCGTGACCGCCACGGCCCACACCGCGCCCACCGCGGCCACCACGGTACGGGGCCGGATCGCCGACCCCGTCCAGCGCAGCAGCAGCACCAGGGCGCCGGTGGCGAACACCACCACCGAGGAGTAGAGGAGGACCATGGCCAGATTGGCCACGCCCACCAGCCGGTCGAACCAGCGGTAGACACGGGGCGCAGAGAGCAGGAAGACGTTGGCCACGGCGGCGGTCATCACACAGGCGAGGCCCAGGTCGGCGTTGCCGCGGTCGCGGAACCAGGCGCGGGCCTTGTATCCGGCCAGTGCCCATGCGGCGGCGCCGAAGCACAGGTACACCAGGTCAAACACGGGCCCCACCGCCGCCGGTGCCGGGGGCTTCCCGCGGTGGCCGGGTGCCGTCCGCGTCGCGCACATGGCGCAGCGCCGGGCCGAGGGCGGCGGCCAGTTCGGCGGCCCGCCCCCGGAGCGGCAGTCCGTGGTCGGACGAACTGGGCACCACACGCTCCATCAGCAGGGTGCCCAGGACCTCGGTTTCGCGCTCGGTGAGGTTGTCGTAGGCGTGGTGGCGGGCGAAGCCCGGGGTCATGCCCAGACGCCGCATGGCGGTGGTGACATCGACGGACGGGGTCCACAGGCGCAGCGCGTCCTCGGTGACGGCCGGGTCCTGCTCATGTCCGAGCAGCAGATGGCCGATCTCGTGCAGCACGATGTGGATCTGGTGCCACGGGGACGTCCTGAGCTCGTAGAAGATCCAGAGCCCGTCGTCGGTGGCGGCCGTCATGCCCGAGACCACACCGCCCAGGCTCATCGGCACCAGATGGACGGGGCGTCCGACCCGTTCCGTCACGATCGCGCACAGACCCGGCAGATCGGTCGAGGCGGGCAGCCCGAGCTCCTTGATGAGCCGCTTGCACCGCCGTCGTATCCGGCCCACTCGCATGCCTGTACCATCCTCGATTCCGGTCCGCCGCCAGAAGCGGAACAGTGGCCGCCGGTCACCGTCGGTCACGCGGTGCCCCGCCGTCCGGATCCGCGGGTCCCTCGGGTCCGGCCGGTTCCGGCGGAAGGTTCATCTGCTGCCGGAACTGGGAGATGATGGCGGTGAGGCTGTCCTGGACCTCCGGCGGGAGGCCCATGGAGCGCAGCGCGATGCCGCGGACCCGCTTGTCGCGCATCGCGACCAGGAACCGCACCTCTTCCTCCACCCGCTCCGCCTGCGACGGCGACAGGTCGCCGAGCAGATAACCGACGGGCACGGCGAAGAACTTGGCCAGTGCGCGCAGCAGGTCCGGACTCGGGTTGGTGCGCTTGCCGTTGCGCAGCATCGACAGATACTGCTCGGTCAGTCCCGCCTTGCCGTACTCCTCGCTTCCGCTGATCTCCTCGGCGACATGGGCGTTGGTGTAGGGAGCGCCCGGCGGGTGCATGGTCGCGAACAGGTAGTTGAGCCGGTCCGCCAGCCGGCTGCCGGCGTCATCCGGTGACCTGTCGTCCCCGACGGCCATTCGCTCCCCCTTTTGTAACTGTTCACGGCGGTACGCACTCACGGTTGGTTAAGGCGGACAACGCCGCGTGAGGCATCCTGCCATGGGAGGCCTAGGGCGCACCAGTCCGCCCCGGAGCCTGGAAACATCTGACTTAACCGCCAGTTTGCCGGTACCGGTGATGCCTTCTCCCAGGTCACCCTCCGTGGCCGGGGGCGTTCTCCAGTCCGTCGGGGGCGGACTGCCAGGGGTTGGCGCCGTGGCCCGGCACCGCGCAGCGCACGGCGGCGCCGCGCCCGCGCGCGGTATCGGCCACCCGGCCGCCCCGGCCGCGGGGCGCGGCGTACACCACCTGGCACAAGCGCTCCGGTGGATGCGCCGCGGTCCAGCCGGGCACCTCGGTGTGCCGACAGGTGTCCCAGCCTCCCCCGAAGGTGACCAGCAGATCGCCGAGGACGGCATAGCCGGGGTCGGGATGGGTGCCGGGGTTGAGGACGGCCGTCCGGGCACCGAGCATCCGGGCGGCCCGGACCTGCCGCCGGTGGCCGGGGAAGTCGGGCGGCGTGGGACGCGGTCCGGTCGAGGAACACCCCGTCCACGCCGTACCAGTGGCGGTACCGGCGGACGTCGGCCGTCACCGGCCCGGTCCGGCGGTGGCCGTACGCGGTGTCGACGTAGCCGAGCAGCGCCGCGCCCGCCGCGGGCAGCCGTGCGGCCGCCGCGGCGATTACCGGTGCGGCCGCCGCGGCGACCACCGGGTCGGGACGGCGGCCCGGCCCGTCGGCCAGGTTGAGGATCACGCCGTACAGCCGCCCGGCGGCCTGTTCCAGCACCCGCCACGGGTGCGGATCGACCGCCGGGTGGACGTACAGCGGCACCAGCAGCCGCCGCTGGGGGTGGGTCACAGCGCGGGGGCCCCGGCCGGGTCCGCGCTGGCCGCCCACAGCCCGGCCAGCGAATCGGCGAAGGTGTGCCGGGGCTGCCAGCCGATCACCCGCCCGGCGGCGGCGATGTCCGCTTGTTGCCAGGAGACCGCGGCCGAGCGGCCCGAGCCGTCGCCGTTCTCCTCCGGCCGTCCGCGGAAGCCGCTCTCCCGCACCAGCCCCTCGGCGAGGGCTCGCGGTGGGCGGACAGATCGCCGACTCGGACCGTGCCCTCCGGGCCCTGGGGCACGGCCCGGCGCAGTTCGGCGGCGAGCCGTCCGGGCAGTCCCGCGGTGGGCGAGCCGGGGCCCAGCGGCTTGAACACCCGCACCACCACGGCGTCCAGCGGGGAGTCGAGGACGGCGAGGGTTCCGGCCAGGCCGAAGTGACGGTGGGATGGCTCAGGGGTGATGCCGCGGTGAGGGATCAGACGTTGTAGAGGTCCGTCTTGTAGCGGGCGAGGTTCGCCGGGTCGCGGAAGAAGGCGATGGTGTGCTCCAGGCCGTCCTCGAGCGTGTGCGCGGGGGTCCAGCCGGTGGCGGCGCGCAGCCGGGACGCGTCGCACACCAGTCGCATCACCTCGGAGTCGGCGGGCCGTACCCGCTGGGCGTCCTCGCGGACGTCGAGCACGGTGTCCATCAGCTTGCCGACGAGGACGCTCAGATCTCCGACGGAGATCTCGCCGCCGGTGCCCGCGTTGAAGGTGTGGCCGACCACATCGGCTGCGGGGGCGGTGCCGACGGCGAGGAAGGCGGCCGCGGTGTCCTTGACGAAGGTGAAGTCGCGGGTGGGGCGCAGGTCCCCGAGGGTGATGGTGGTCCGCCCGGCCGCCACCTGGCCGATGACGGTGGGGATCACGGCGCGCATGGACTGGCGCGGGCCGAAGGTGTTGAACGGCCGCAGGGTGACCACGGGGGTGCCGAAACTGGCGTGGTAGCTGTCGGCCAGTCGGTCCCCTCCGGCCTTGGAAGCGGCGTACGGGGACCGGGTGTTGACGGGGTGGTCCTCGGTGATCGGGACGGTCCGCGCGGTTCCGTAGGTCTCACTGGTGGAGGTGTGCACCAGCCGCGGGATCTCCAGGTGGCGCACCGCCTCCAGCACGTTGAGGGTGCCGGTCACATTGGTTTCGACATAGCTGTGCGGGGCCCGGTAGGAGTACGGGATCGCGATCAGGGCGGCGAGATGATAGACGGCCTCGGTGCCCCGGAGGAGTCCGTTCACCGATCCCGGGTCGCGGACGTCTCCGAGGACCACTTCGACGTTGGCCATCACCTCGTTGGGCAGCGTCTCCAGCCAGCCGAAGGACGAGAAGGAGTTGTACTGCACCATCGCGCGCACCCGGTGGCCGGTGGCCACGAGCGCCTCGACGAGGTGTGAGCCGATGAAACCCTCCGCTCCGGTGACGGCGACGGTGGCGGTGGCGGTGGCGGTGGCGGTGGCGAAGCTGTTCTGGGACATGCGGGAACTCCCCTGCCGGTGCGGTGAGATGAGATCGCTGTTGAGGTGCGGTGGTGTGATGCGGTGGTGCGATACGGACCAGGTGGCGGAGCGCGCCGGGTCAGCGGTGCGTGGTCATCCGGCCGAGCAGCGCGGTGGCGGCGGCGAGCAGTACGGCCCAGGCCGCACCGCAGACCGCGAGCTGGACCACCGGTGGCCGGGAGACCTCCCCGAGCGGCGCGGTGGTTTCCGCCGCGGCGGCGGCCGGACACACCAGCGCCGGTGTCCACGCGGAGCCGAACGCCTGGAGCAGCGGCCCGGTCCACAGGGTGGCGCCGAGCGCGAGCACGGCGAGCAGCCGGACCGCGCCCAGGGGCGGCGCGGTGGGCCAGAGGGTGTGGGTGAGGTACAGCGGTACGGTCAGGGCGGTGAGAAAGGGCGCGCCCACGGCGTAGCCGAGACCGGGCAGCGCGAACACCGCGCCGCGCAGCAGGAACGGGCCGGGTGCCGCACGTGGGTCGACCCGGCCGGCCCGGCTGAGGGTGGGCAGCTCCGGTTCCGGCGCGACGGGCGGGAAGGCGGCGGGACCCAGTTGTCCTCGTCGACCTGCTCGGCGGCGCGTCCGGCGTTGTAGAAGATGTTCATCGGGTGGCGCGGCACGGTGGTGGCGGGGCCGAGGGTGCGCTGCTCCTGCTCCCGGGAGGCGTCGCTGGCCAGCGAGGTCACCCCGGTGAGGGTGAGGGCGGACGGCGGATTGGGGTGGTCGGAGGGCTGCTGCGGCAGGGTCTTCAGACCCGAGTGCTCACCGGTGATCAGCTCGGTGCGGTCGGCGCCCAGGTGGATGCCCTGGGTGGCCCACCCCACGGTGCCGCGGGCCAGCAGCCGGAACTGGCTCTGGTACTGGTACTGGTTGTAGACGAAGGCGACGACCAGCTCCCGGCGGCCGCCGTGGGCGTAGTCGCCGACCAGCGAACCGCAGGCGGAGCTGTCCGGGATCGGGACCTCGACGTACGGGGTGAAGGTGGCGCCGTCGGCCTGGTTCTCCAGTGGGACCGAAAGATAGCCGTAGCTCTCGGCCGCATCGGGGTCGTTGTCCTCGAAGGGCACACTGCCGCCGAGGTAGCCGAAGGGGCCGGAGCCACCGGCGGCCGTCACCTTCGCGGTGTGCCCGTCCAGCGAGCCGAGGTAACCGGGGTTCTGGGGGTGACCCAGGCCGACGGCCGGACGGGCGTAGGTGTAGGCGTCCACCTGACGGATGCCGAAGCGCTTCTCGTAGGCGACGAGGGCGGCCCTCTCGGCGGAGCCGTCGCCGAAAGGATTGTCATTGGGCACTACCACTGCCTGGTACGTGGCGCGCGGCCGCCCGTCGGCGGTGTCGCTGAGGAACGCGGCGTCGATCCGCGACCGCTTGGAGGCGGTGAGGTCGACGGTGGTGCAGGGCGTGCCCGAACCCTTGAGTTCGGCGGTGAGCGCCGCGGTGGCCGGGCCCTTGTCGTCCAGGACCAGCACCCGCAGGTCGATCCTCGGTGTCGGTTCGGCGTTCGCGCCGATCGCCGGTGCCATTGCCGACAGCAGGACCGCCGCGGCGCATTCCGCGGCAGGCCGGGGCATCCGACCCATGGTGAACTCCCCCCAGGGGCAGCCGCGCAGGGCGCGGTAGCCGACCGGTGATTGACACACGTGAACAGGCCACGGTGTGGCAGGTGTTCACGCGGAATGCATGATGAGTTGAGTGATCCTCAAGAAACGGCTTCACCGCGGCCGGGGCTCCCCTCCCCGGTCGCTGTCGGGGCTCCCCTCCCCGACCGCCGTACCGAATCGCCCGTCGAGGACACCACCGTCCTCACCGGCCGCGCGGCCGAAGCCGAAACCGCGCAGACCATATGGTGCGGCATGTCCGGGGGGATGGACTGCCGTATCACCGTATGAGCCGTCATCGAACGGACCGGCCCTGGCCGGTTATCAACGTTCTGGGACACACCATCCAACAGCCGGGTTCACAGATGCGAGAGACCCGTGAGATTCGGACACCCCGTGATGACCTGTAGCGCCATTGGCCTATACCATTAGGAGGAGCTCTTCCTCCGGCGGGGTGGCCCGAAATGAGCCACCCTCTTCGATCTTGCCGAATTCGACTGAAAGATGGCCGTCCGAATTATTCGAGATTGAAGCGATTGACCGCAAAGTCCTCAGTCGACGCTCTGGAGGATGTGGGGCTCGGCCAGATCGTCCTCGTAACCGGCGAGACGGATCGGCGCGGAGCGTGCCCACACCTCCAGACTGCCCACTTCCGAGGGCTCTGCGCACCGCCCGTCATCCTCTGCGTGCGCCTCGTCGCTCTGTGTCTGTTCGGGGGTCACCGCACACTCCCTGTGTCGGCTGAACCGGATCTGTCGCCAGGTTAACCAGCAAGGGAACGCTCCGCGCGTCGATTTCCACGGAGTGGACAAGGAATGGACACCGCCCCCCGGGGGCCGTACGTCCGGTGGCCGCGGGACGCCAATCGTGCTGAGCTGGATGCCAAGGGTCCGGACACAAGGCCGCCGAACGGGTGACGGACCCCAGGCGGGGGCCCGGGGCGACACCCGGCCGGCCTGCCTCGCGTCGGAGCGTGCGCACCACCGACCCCACGCTCTGACCGCGAAGATCGACAACACCGTCCGCCGCACACCGGAGCACCCCGGGGATGCGGTGCGGCGGACGCTACACCGCCGGGCCGGACACCGCACCCCGGCGCCACGGCCGGGCGCTGATGGCCGATGCGATGCTCGACCGCTGTACGGCGACCCGCTTCCGGAACCGTGGGAGGACCGGGCGCGCGCCCTGGCCGGACGGTATCGCTCGGCGCTGCTCTCCCACCGGGACGGGGCGCGGGTGGTGGCCGGTACGCATGTGGCCGAGGACAACACCCTCCGGTTCGCCGACGCCCTGACGGGCGCGTTCCTGGCCGGGGGCCACGATCCGGCGGAAGCGGCGTGGCGGACCCGGGCCCTGGTGGACTTCACCCTCGGCCTGGTCCAGGGGGAACAGGCGGCGGACGGCGCCGGGAGCCCGGAGCCGCTGCGGCGGGCGGCCACCCCCGAGCGCTATCCCGCAATCGCCGCGGCCGTACCGCACTTCGGCGGCTTCGAGGACCGCTTCGGGCACGGCGTCGGCCTCATCGTCGGCGGCCGGACCCGGGAGCCCGACGACCGCGGGTTTGATCACACTCGGCAGCCGATGACGCGTGCCGACGGCGGTTCCGGGATACCCATGTCGCATGAGACGCATCAGTGAACTCGACCGCCGGCTGTTCGCCCGGGTCGCGGCCGGACGGCTGCGCGGCGCGCACCCCACACTGCCCCGGCTCAGCCGGGCGGCCAACCACGGACGGCTGTGGTTCGGTACCGCCGGTGTCCTGGCGGCGGTCGGCGGACGCACCGCGCGGCGGGCCGCGTTGCGCGGGGTCGGCTCGCTCGCAGCGGCGTCGCTCGCCTCGAACCTGGTGGTCAAGTGGACCGTGGAACGGCGCCGTCCGGTGATGGACAGCGTCCCTCTGGTGCGGCGGCTGCAGAAGCAGCCGTGGACGAGCTCCTTCCCCTCGGGCCACTCGGCCTCCGCCGCCGCGTTCGCCACCGGGGTGGCCATCGAGTCCTCCCGGTACGGCTTCCTGGTCGCCCCGCTGGCCGCCGCGGTCGCCGCCTCCCGGGTGTACGTGGGGGTGCACTACCCGAGCGATGTACTGGCGGGTGTAGCGATCGGGGTCGGCGCCGCCGCGCTCACCTGCCGCTACTGGCCGCCGCGCCCCGAGATCCCGGCGCAGGCCCGGCCCCGGGTCTCCGCCCCCGCGCTGCCCAAGGGCGAGGGACTGGTCCTGGTGGTCAACCAGCGGGCGGGCGCGGCCTCCGCGGCGGGCGGCCTCAGCGTGGCCGAGCAGCTTCGGGTGCTGCTGCCCGCCGCCGAGATCCTGGAATGCGGCCCCGAGGACGACTTCATGACCCTGCTCCAGCAGGCCGGGCGGCGGGTCGCCGAGCGGGCCGGGGCGCTGGGCATCTGCGGCGGCGACGGCAGTGTCAACGCCGCGGCCACCCTCGCCGCCGAGCGCGGACTGCCGCTGGCGGTGTTCGCGGGCGGCACCCTCGACCACTTCGCCCTGGACGTGGGCGTACCGGCGTTCGAGGACACCGCGCACGCGGTGACCGAGGGCGACGCCGTGGCCGTCGACCTCGCCCGGGCCACACCGCTCGCGGGCGGTGGTGAGACCAAGCACTTCGTCAACACCTTCAGCATCGGCTTCTACCCCGAGCTGGTGCGGATCCGGGAGAGCCTCCAGGACCGGATGGGCAAGTGGCCCGCGGCCGCCGTCGCGCTCACCCGGGTGCTGCGTACCGCGAAGCCGATGGAGATCGAGGTCAACGGGCACCAGCGACGGCTGTGGGTGCTGTTCGTCGGCAACGGCGGCTACTCCCCCGACGGTTTCGCGCCCGCCTACCGCGATCAGCTCGACGACGGGCTGCTGGACGTCCGGGCGATCGACGGGGATCAGCGGCTCGCCCGTACCCGGCTGCTGATCGCCGCGCTCACCGGCACCCTGGGCCGCTCCCACATCTACTCGACGGCCCGGGTGCGCACACTGCGGCTGTCGGCTCTGCACGATGTGGACTCCCTCGCCTACGACGGTGAGGTGGCCCCCACCCCCGCCCAGACGCTGGTGCTCGACAAGCGGCCCGGGGCCCTGACCGTCTACCGCCCCGCAGAGCCGCAGAACGAACTACTCCAGCGGGCCCGCACGGCGGCCGCACAAGCCCCCCATTGGTGGCGCTCCGTACTACGCAGGTAGTACGCGGAAGTCTGTGCTCAAGGACGACGACGGGAGCGGCCTCCACCCGCCAAGGTGGAGGGTATGGACGACGACCGATCGGCCCAGGGGGCCACGACGTGACCTCCCTTGCGCTGTCTGTGCTGCTGGCCCTGGCCTCCGCGGTGTGCTACGCCGCCGGAGCCATACTCCAGGAGTATGTCGCGGCCACGACGCCGCGCTTCCCGTCCGCACCTCTGCGGCGCGGGAGTTGGTGGGCCGCGGTGACCCTGAACGGGACGGGGGCGGTCCTCCATGTGATCGCCCTGGCCTACGGGCCGTTGAGCGTGGTGCAGCCGCTGGGCGCCCTCACCATCGTCTTCGCGCTCCCGATGGCGGCGGTGTTCGTACGCCGCCGGGTGGGCGCCGCGGGCTGGCGGGGCGCGGTGCTGGCGACCGCCGGGCTGGCCGGACTGCTCTCGCTGACCGGTTCAGCACGGGCGCAGTCGCTGGCGGACCAGGAGCGGATCGCCGTGACCGTGGCGACGGTCGGCGCCATCGCGCTGCTGGCCGGGACCGCGCGGTGGATCAGGCTGCCCGGTGTCCGCAGTGTGCTGCTGGCCACGGCGGCGGGCACGGCCTTCGGCATCTCGTCGGTGTTCACCAAGAACGTGGCGGTGGAGTGGAACTGGGACTCGCTGGGTGACGCCCTGCCCAGCCTCGTCATGATCGGTCTGCTGGCGTCGGGCGGGGTGCTGCTGTCCCAGGCGTCCTACCGCGGCGCCGGGCTGGCCTCGCCGCTGGCGACGGCAACCGTGGTCAATCCGGTGGTCGCCACGGCCGTGGGCATCGCCGCGCTGGGCGAACACTTCCGGTTCGGCACCCCGGGCACCCTGCTGGCCCTGGTGGCGGCGCTCGTCGCGAGCACCGGACTGGTGATGCTGACGGTGCACGGCGCGGAGGCGGAAGCGGAGCGGGCCGGGGCGGCCGGGTTCACCGGGAAGACCGAAGCGGTCGAAGTGGCCGAGCTGGTCGAGGTTGCCGGAGTGGCCGAGGTGGCCGGGGAGCGGGAGGAAGCCGAGCGGACGGACACGGTCGGGGCGACGGACACGGTGGGGACGGACGAGGCGGGCAGGACGGACGAAGCCGCCGAAGTCGCCGACACGGCCGGGGACTCCGAGGTGGTCGGGGCGGCCGGCCCGGGGCTGGCGATCGGTACCGTCGGGGCGGCCGGGACGCCCGGGCGTCCCCTCCATCTGACCCGCCAGATCCCCCGTCAGCTCTCGAGCGGGAAGGGAGAGCCGCCGAGCCTGCCCGACTGCGGTGAGGCGATGCTCCAGCCACACGGCTGAGACGGCACGGGGATGGTTCCTGTCCGGCTCTGTTGCATCCTGCGCAATTTCCCTACGTTACCTACAGACACACTGTCGGTCTCCGTGACCATCGATCACGATAAGTGCACCCCGCCTGCCCGTGATCGATGGATCCGGTGATCCCCCTTGTCTTCTGCCGAACCACCCCCCACTTACGCCGAGTTGTCCGACACCCGGCTCGTCGAGTTCATCCGGGCCGGTGCGCCCACCCATCCGGCGGCGCAGGAACTGCGCCGCCGCCATCTGCCCCGGGTGCTGGACTACGCCCGCCTCTGCTGTCGTGACGAGTGGTCGGCCGACCAACTGGCCGATCATGCCTTCGCTTTGGCGTTGCTCCAGATCTTCCGGACCCACGAACCCGACGCTCCGTGGCGCCATCGTCTGCTGACACTCGTTCAGGAGGCCGCCGGTGAGTGGGCGACCGGCGGCTCCCGCGACCGGCTCGACCCCGCGTACGTGGCCCATCTCGCGGAAGGCAACGGTGGCGAGCCCGGCCACTTCCCCCTGGTGCGCGGCTTCTCCGCGCTGCCGCCCGCCACCCGGACCCTGCTGTGGCACACCCTGGTCGAACGGGAGGACGACGCCACGGTGGCCCGCTGCACCGGCCGGAGGCCCGCGGAGATTCCGCGCCTGGTCAACCGGGCCCGGGAGAGCTACCGCGAGACATGCCTGCGCCTCCATCTGGAGTGCGACGCCGACGAGGAGTGCCGGGGATTCGGCCGGATCCTGGAGGCGGCCATCGGCCGCACGGACCCCCTGGGCACCAAGAACCTCCCCGGCCATCTCACGGACTGCCCCGGCTGTGCCGCCGTGCTCTCGGGACTCGTCGGCCTGGAGAAGCGGCCCCGGCCGCTGATGGCCGCGGCCCTGCTGGGGTGGGCGAGCGACCGCTATCTCCCGGACACCCCGGCTTCCGCCACCACCGTCCTGGTCCCCGTAGCCACCGGGACCGCGGAGCCGGAGCGGTCCGCGACCCCACCGCCCGTCCCGGCCCGGCGGGCGTTCCAGCGTCCCCTCGCCCGCGCCGCCTCACTGACCGTGTGCAGCGGTGTGGTGATGGCGGCGGTCATCACCGGGATCGCCGCGTACGCCCATGAGAGATCCGGCGGCTCCGGCCCGGGGCGGGCCCAGGCCCCTTCGCCCACCGCGCCCTCCCTTCCGCCCGCGACCTCCTCCCCCTCCCCGTCGCGGAGCGCCGGGCCCACGCCCTCTCGGACCCCTCCGTCCGACCCCGTCACCGAATCCCCCTCGCCCATCCCCACCGGTCCCTTCATGCCCATCGTCAATGCCGCGACCGGAGAGTGCCTGGATGTCCAGGGGGCGTTCTTCAACGACGCCGATGTCATCACCACCGCATGCCGTTCCGACGCCGCCACCCAGGAGTGGCGGCTCGACCCGGACGGGCTGCTGCGCAACCGCGCCGAACCCGGCTTCTGCCTGGACACCCGTGGCCGGATCTCCCGGGGAATCGGCATCCGGGACTGCGAACGCACCCTCGATCTGCTGTTCTTCTTCGACGAGCGGGGACGGCTGCGCCCCCAGCTCGCCTCGGACCACGCCATTGTCCCCCACGACAAGGCGGCCGGCTTCCTCTCCTTCGCCCCGCTCACCACCGACACCGAGCAGCGCTGGAACACCTACTAGTGCCGCGTCAGCCCAGGTTCGCCCCGGTGGCGAGGCGTCGTGGTGCGTGCGATCGCAAGGCGGCGGGGAAGCCCTCGGAGGGGCCTGCTCGGGCTTTCGGCCAGCGCAGCGAGAGGGGGCACCTCCCAGCGGTAGCCGGGGGAGCGTGCCAGGGCGGCGAGCGGGCGAGCCTCGGCTGACGCGGCACCGGGCCCTGCCCTGTCGATCTTCGCGTCGCGGGCCCGCGAAGATCGGCAGGACAGGTCCTGGACGGCCCGCCGTGTTAACCGGACGTTAGCTCTCGGTCCCGGAGCTGTACGCCGCGGTCCCCGCTGCCGACGCTACGAGCGGCGGCGTTGCCCTTCCCGTGGGCCCGCCGGACACCGCTCACTAGGAGGCCACGTGACCGACAGCGCTCCCCGGCAGCATGCCCGCACATCCTGGCGAGCCGTACTCGGCGGTTCGATCGGAAATCTCGTCGAGTGGTTCGACTGGTTCGTCTACGCCAGCTTCGCCACCTACTTCGCCGGCGCCTTCTTCCCCAAAGGCAACGAGACCGCCCAACTCCTCAACACCGCCGGTATCTTCGCCGTCGGCTTCTTCATGCGCCCGGTCGGCGGCTGGCTGCTGGGCCGGTTCGCCGACCGGCGCGGACGCAAGGCCGCGCTGACCCTCACCGTGACCCTGATGTCGGCCAGCGCGCTGCTCATCGCCATCGCGCCCACCTACGACCAGGTCGGGTACTTCGGCGCGGTCGTGCTGCTGGTGGCCCGGCTGCTGCAAGGGCTGTCGGTCGGCGGTGAGTACGCGGCCAGCGCCACCTATCTGACCGAGGCGTCCCAGCCGGGCCGCCGGGGCTTCGTCTCCAGCTTCCAGTACGTGTCGATGACGGCGGGACAGCTGATCGGGCTCGGCCTCCAGATCGTGCTCCAGCGCACCATGTCCGAGGACGGGCTGCACTCCTGGGGCTGGCGCATCCCGTTCATCGTCGGTGCCGTGGCCGCGGCCGTCGTCTTCTGGCTGCGGCGCAATCTGCTGGAGACCGAGGCGTACACCGAGGAGGACAGCCACCGCGGCGCCGAGCGCGGAACCGTCCGCGAGCTGCTGCGCCACCGCAAGGAGGCCGCTCTTGTCATCGCGCTGACCATGGGCGGCACGGTCGCGTACTACACCTACACGACCTACCTCACCAAGTACCTGTCGAACACGGCCGGGCTGAGCAAGTCCGACGCCTCCCTGGTGAGCTTCTGTGCCCTGTTCCTGTTTATGCTGCTTCAGCCGGTGGCCGGGTCGCTTTCGGACCGGATCGGGCGACGGCCGCTGCTGATCAGTTTTGGGATCGGTTCCATGCTGGGCACCGTTCCCCTGATGACCGCGCTGTCCCACGCCGACACCTTCGGCGGTGCGCTGGTGCTGTCGCTGGCGGCTCTGGTCATCGTCACCGGCTACACCTCCATCAACGCCGTGGTGAAGGCCGAGCTGTTCCCCACCCATGTCCGGGCCCTCGGGGTGGCCCTGCCGTACGCGCTGGCCAACGCGCTGTTCGGGGGCACCGCCGAGTATGTGGCGCTGTGGTTCAAGAAGAGCGGAATGGAGTCCGGTTTCTACTGGTATGTCTCGGCCTGCGCCACCGTTTCGCTCGTCGTCTACCTGACCATGCGGGAGACCCGGGACACCGCGCTCACCCGGGGCCGGACCGGTGACCGGTCCCCCTCCGGGAAGCCGCAGACGACCTCTGTGTGACCCCTCCGCCCGCCGCTTACCCTTACGCCCATGCACGTTCTCCTGGTCGAAGACGACAACCGGCTGGCGGCCGCCCTGACCGCCGCGCTGGCCCGTCTGGGCCACCAGGTCGTCCGCGCCGGGCGCGCGGACGACGCACTGCGGCTCAAGGACGGAGCCGACTTCGTCCTGCTCGACCTGGGACTGCCCGATATGGACGGGCTGGAGGCACTGCGCAGACTGCGCCGTGCCTCCACCGTCCCGGTCATCGTGGTCACCGCCCGCTCCGAGGAGCGGGATGTGCTGCGGGGGCTGCGCGGCGGAGCCGACGACTATCTGGTCAAACCGTTCCGCACCGCCGAGCTGATCGCCCGCATGGAGGCCGTGATCCGGCGCGGTACCCGGCCGCTCACCGCCCCGGGCCCGGTGGTGGCGGCGGGCGGTGTCCGTATCGATCTCGCCGCCCGTCGGCTGGAGGTGGACGGCAGACCGGTCACCCTCACCCGCCGGGAGTTCGACGTCCTGGCCCTGCTGGCCCGTGAACCCGGCGTGGTCCGCAGCCGTGAGGAGATCCTCGACGAGGTGTGGGGCGATCTGCTGCTGTCCGCGTCCCGGTCCCTCGATGTGCACATCGCCGGGATCCGCGCCAAGACCGGCTGTCCGGGGCTGGTGGAGACGCTGCGCGGCACCGGATACCGGCTGGGGACCGGCGAATGCACCTCCGGATCCTGACCGTCTACACCGTCCTCATCGCCTGCCTGGTGACGGCGCTGGCGGTGCCGTTCGCCCTGGCGTACTCCTCGCACCGGACCGGGAAGCTGCTGCTGGAGCGGCGGGCGGACGCCACCCGCCTCGCGGAACTGGCCGACCAGGCGATCCGTGAGGGCGACACCGTCGGGCTGGCCCAGGAGGTGTCCCGCTACCACACGCTCTACGGCACGGCCGTGGAGATCCGCGACCGGGACGGGGTACGGGTGGCGGGCCGCGGCGCCTGGGACCGGGGCCAGGCCGAACGGGCGCTGTCCGGCCGCACCACGGGCAGTCTGCCGCTGGTCACCCCGTTCGGCCCGGGCTCGGCGGTGGTGGCCGAGCCGGTCGGCCGGGACGCCCAGGTCTTCGGGGTGGTGGTGATGCGGGTGCCCACGACCGCGGCCCGGCGGGACGTCACGCTGGTCTGGGCCGTGGTGGCGGCGGGCTCGGTGGTCGCGGTGCTCTGCGCCCTGATCGCGGCGCGGCGGCTGGCGCGGTGGATTCTGCGCCCGGTGACCGAACTGGACGTCACCACCCGGGCCATCGCCGAGGGCCGGATGGACGCCCGGGTCGCGGCGGGCGGACGGGGCCCGGCCGAGCTGCGGCTGCTGGAGCGGCGGTTCAACGCCATGGCCGACGCGGTCTCGGCCGCTCTCGAGCGGCAGCGCGCGTTCGTCGCGGACGCTTCGCACGAGCTGCGCACCCCGCTGACCGTGCTGTCGCTGCGACTGGAGAACCTGGAACCGCATCTGAAGAAGACCGGCGACGGGGAGTTCGCCGAGGCGCTCGCCGAGGTCGACCGGCTGGCCCAACTGCTGGAGGACCTGCTGGAGCTGGCCCGGGTGGAGGCGGGCGCGGCGGCGCCCGAACCGATCGCGCCCGCGGCGCTCGCCACCCGGTTGGTCACCTGGCGCGAGGTGTACGCGGCACGGGAGCTGACGCTGGCGGTGGACATCGACGGCGACCCGGCGGGCGAGCAGACGCCACTGCCCTCGGCGGCCGGGCGGATCGCCGATATCGCCCTGGACAACGCGGCGAAGTTCGTCCCGCCGGGCGGCACCGTGACCGTCTCCCTGCACGCCGGGGCGCTCCGGATCGCCGACGACGGCCCCGGACTCGAACCGGAGCATCTGGCGGCGGCACCCGGCCGCTTCTGGCGCTCCCCCGGCCACGGGAACATCCCCGGCAGCGGTCTGGGGCTGGCGATCGCCGCGGAACTGGCCCGCGCGGCGGGCTGCACGCTGGCGCTGCGGCCCGCGGAGCCGCACGGGCTGGTGGTCGAGCTGTTGCTGCCCAGCCTGGTGATCCCGGACGTCAAGCACTCAACTAATCAAAAAACAATATCACTTTAACAAAAACTTACACATTTCAGCACGGCTGGGGCGGGTATCCCCATCCGCCCCGCTGCATTCCCGCGTTGCTCCTCGGGAGAACGTCCGCGTGCCTGACCGGCGCACCGTGCCGGACCGGACCTCCCCCAGGGGTCCTGCTCGGGCTGCTCGCGGTGCGCGAGACCGCGTGGGGGACCTCCCGGCTCCAGATCGAGGTGCGGGAGCCCGGCGACGGCCGGGTGGTCGTGGCCCTCACCGGCGACGCCAGCTTCCTCCGGCTGCCCGGGACACGGGAACAACTGGAGGGTCTGCCCACCGACCGCCCCGTCGAGCTCGATCCGTCCGGGGTGCGCCATATCGACCTCGCCGGCCGTGTGGCCCTGGAGAACTGGGCCCGCCGCCACGACGACGCCGGTACCGAGCCGGTCCGGATGCTGCCACCGGCTCAGCCGTAGACCTCGCGGTAGTACGCCGCCGCGCCCCGGTGCAGTGGAACGGTGCCGGTGCCGATCGCGTACCGCTCGTCGAGACGGCTGCCGGGCGCGTCCGGTACCGGCAGCCGGTCCCGCCGCTCGAAGAGCACCGCGGTGACAGCGCGGGCCGTGGTGGTGGCGAGACCGGAGCGGCAGACGAGATAGCTGGGCGTGCCCACGGTGGCGGTCGGGCCGCGCAGTCCGTAGATCCCGGCGGGGATGGACGCGCTCTCGTAGACGGACCCGTGGCGGCGGCGGAGCGCGGCGGCCAGACCCTCGAGCGGAATCAGCCGCACCGGCCGCCGCTCGGCGAGCTGGGCGATGGTCCGGGTCGGTGCGCCGCCGGACCAGAAGAACGCGTCCACCTCCGCCGCCGCGAGGGCGTCGGCGGATTCACCGAGCCCGAGCCGGACGGCGTCGACGGTGCGCACCCCGGCCGTCTCGAGCACCCGCGCGGCGGTCACCGAGGTACCGGATTCGGCGGCGCCGAGGGAGACGGTCCGCCCGGTGAGGTCGGACGGGCGCCGGATCGACGAATCCGCTGGCACCACCAGATGCAGATAGTTGAGGTACAGCCGGGCGAGCGCGGCGACCGGCACCGGCCGCCGGAAGGGGCCCCGGCCCGCGGCGGCGTCAGCCGCGCTGTCGGCGAGGGAGAGCGCCATGTCGGCGCGGCCGTCGCCGATCATCCGGAGGTTCTCCACACTCGCCGCTGTGGTGAGTACCCGGACCTGGATCTGCGGATGCGCCCGGTGCACCTCGTCCGCCAGCCGACTGCCGAAGATCGCGTACGGCCCGCCCTGCGGCCCGGTGGCCAGCCTGACCCGGCCGGGCGGCTCGGCCTCCTCACACCCGACCAGCCCGACCGCCGCAAGCGCCACGAACACCCGGCGAGAAACGGCCTGCACCCGCCGATGCTAACCCGCACGCCACCGCGCGCCGCACGGGCGGGGACGGGGCGGCCGAGAGGCGCGGGGCACCGGCGCCGGTGGCTACGTGACGGGCACCGCGCCTGCCAGACCGCGACACCGCCGGGCCCGCGGCCCGTGGCGCCGACGCATGGGCACCGTTCCGCACGGCGGACGCACGCCCGAGCCAGCGCGGCGGCGCACCACCCGCGTGGTCACGGAACGCGCGGGGCGTGGGACGAGGTCGGGGCGGGCTGCCGTGCGGTGGCCACCGTCAACGGGGTGGGCGGGAGGGCCCGGGGCCATGCGCGGTCCCCGCCCCGTCCGGCGGCGGGGACCGCTTCAGCGGGCGGTGGCGCTCAGCTGGGCCCAGACGACGCGGCCGCCGTCGGCGGCCGGGCGGTCGCCCCAGGCGTCGGTGAGCGCGCGGACCAGGGCGAGGCCGCGGCCGCACTCGTCCTCCACACCCGCGTCCCGCGGGGTGGGGCCGAGGGGGCCGCCGCCCTGGTCGGTGACCTCTACGTACAGCGAGCGGCGCTCGTGGGCACGCAGCACGCACAGGATCTGCTCGCTTCCGGTGTGCACCAGCGCGTTGGTGAACAGCTCCGACATCACGAGCTCGGCGGCGTCGCAGACGTCCTCGCAGAAGCCCCAGACGGGCAGTTGGGAGCGGACCCGGCGGCGGGCGGCGGCGACGGAGGCGCCGCGGGCGGGCAGTCGGAAGATCTCCTGGCGAAGGGCGGCGTCATAGCGCTCGGCGCTCACGAGGGGGGCCATCGTCGGGCGTTGACGCAGTGCCACGGCCATTTGCCTTCCGTCTCGCTGTGGGTGGCTCAGAAGAGCGCAAGTCCGCTTACCGGCCACCCTGTTGGCCCGGACACTATGCCACTATCCAGGCTGCGAGCATCAGTTGGCAAGAGGCGTTCTGCAAAATGCAGAATAGCTTGAGCACTCTGTTCCACCCACCCCGCACATGGCACACTGACTCTCGACAAGGACCGTCCGAGGAGGTACGACGTGGGTGAAGCGCGGTCTGCCCCGACCGTCGGGCAGATGGTCCTCGGCATGCGGCTGCGGGACCTTCGCGAGAAGGCCGGCATCAGTTATGAGGAAGCCGCCAGGGCGCTGCACGTCAACCAGACCACGATCCGCAGGATGGAAAAGGCCGAGGTCGGCCTGAAACTCCCGTACGTCGAGAAGCTGTTGCAGACCTATGGGGCCGAGCAGGAGGAGGTCGACGCCTTCCTGGCGCTCGCCGAGGACGCCAACAGACCCGGCTGGTGGCATCGATTCCGCGATGTGCTGCCGGACTGGTTCAGCCTCTATGTGAGCCTGGAGGGCTCGGCCAGCCGTATCCGCGCGTACGAGCCGCACTTCGTGCCCGGTCTGCTCCAGACCGAGGCGTACGCGCGTGCGCTGCTGCGCATCGGCTTCCCGAACGCCGGCGAGCGGGAGATCGACCGCCGGGTCGCCCTGCGGATGGAGCGTCAGGAGCTGCTCACCCGCCCGGACGGCCCGCATCTGTGGGCCGTCATCGACGAGACGGTACTCCGTCTCGGCATCGGCGGGCCGGAGGTGATGCGGGCCCAGATCGACCGGCTCATCGAGGCCACCCGGATGCCGAACGTCACCCTTCAGGTCGTGCCGTTCTCCGCGGGCCCGCACCCGGGCATGGGCGGCCCCTTCCAGCTCTTCCGGTTCCAGATCCCGGAACTGCCGGACATCGTCTACGCCGAGGCCCTGACCGGCGCCGGCTATCTCGACCAACGCGCGGATGTGGCCGCCTACCTGGAGGCCCTCGACCGTATGGGCACCCAGGCCACACCGGCGCGGCGCACGGAGGGCTTTCTCCGTGACATGCGCAAGGAGCTCTGACTGTGGATCACGTCGACAATGTGTACAACGGCATGCCGGCCAGGCAGCTGGGGGCGGAAGGCTGGCGGAAGCCGTGGAGCGGCCCCAACGGCGGGGCCTGCGTCGAAGCGCTGAAGCTGAAGGACGGACGAGTGGCGCTGCGCCAGTCGACCGACCCCGACGGGCCCGCCCTGATCTACACCCATCATGAGATCGAGACGTTCATCCGGGGGGCCAAGGCCGGGGCCGCGGACTTCCTGCTGGGGCGGCCGGAGCAGAACCTGACCTCGCCGAACGGGACCGGCGCGGAACGGAGGGCCGCATGACGCCGGTCCACCCGACGCACTCCACCCACGACTTCTCCGAGGAGACGTGGCGGAGGTGATCGGCGTGTACGAGGAGAGCGGCATCTCCTTCACGACCCGCTCCCGGAGCGAGGTCGCGGGCTTCTTCGAGGGTCTGGAGCTCATCGAGCCGGGCCTGTCGGAGCCGCATCACTGGAAGCCCGACCCCGACGAGCGCCCGGAGGACATCCGTAGCGCGGAGATTTCGATGTGGGCAGGAGTGGCACGCACGCCATGAATATCGACACCACCAAGCCGCATGCGGCGCGGATGTACGACTACTACCTCGGTGGCAAGGACCACTACGAGGTCGACGAGCAGGCCGCGGCCCATGTTCTCTCGGTCTATCCGGGGATCAAGACCTGTGCGCGGACCAACCGGGCCTTCATGCACCGGGCCACGCGCTGGCTCGCGGGCGAGGCGGGGATCCGGCAGTTCCTCGACATCGGCACCGGCATACCCACCGAGCCCAACCTCCACCAGGTCGCGCAGAGCGTCGCCCCGGACGCCCGGATCGTGTACGCGGACAACGATCCGATCGTGCTGGCGTACGCCCAGGCCCTGCTGCACGGAACGCCGGAGGGCCGCACGGCCTACATCCAGGCCGACGTACGCGAACCCGAGCGGATCCTCAAAGCCCCCGAACTGCACGAGACGCTCGACCTGAACCAGCCGCTGGCGCTGTCGTTCAACGCGCTGTTCCACTTCGTCCCGGACGAGCACCAGCCGTACGAACTGGTCCGGCAGTTCATCGACGCCCTGCCCTCGGGCAGCTATCTGGTGCTCTCGCACTGCACCCCGGACTTCGACCCGGAGACCTGGAAGAAGGTCGTCGAGATCTATCACCAGGGCGGAATCCCGGCGCAGGTGCGGTCCAAGGGCGAGGTCGAGCGGTTCTTCGAGGGGCTGGAGCTCGTTGCGCCGGGCGTCGAGGAGCCGCACCGGTGGCAGCCGGACGGTGAGGTGACCGCCCTCAGCAGCGCGGACGTCTCGTTCTGGGCGGGTGTGGCCCGCAAGCCCTGACGCGGGCGGCCGGCGCCGGGCCGTTGCCGCCGTCGCGCGTCCCGCACGGGGGTCAGGACGCCGACCGGCGAAGGCGGAACGGGGACTCGGGGGACAGCGGGACAGCGGGGACAGCGGGGGATCTGAACGGGCACGGGTTCAGGGCTTCACGGGACGGTCGCCGACCGTGAAACCCAGCACCGCACCACCGCCCGGCCGCGACCGGGCGAAGACCGTGCCGCCGTGGGCGAGGGCGATCTCGCGCACAATGGCGAGGCCGAGTCCGGAGCCGGGCAGACTGCGGGCGCCGGGGGCCCGGTAGAAGCGGTCGAAGACCCGTTCGCGGTCCTCCTCGGCGATACCGGGGCCACGGTCGCGGACTTCCACCCGGCGGCCGATGACCACCACCTCGACCGGTTCGGTGCCTTCCTCGTCGAACTTGGCGGCGTTCTCCACCAGGTTGGAGATCGCCCGTTGCAGGGCGGCCGGACCGCCCCCGACCCGGGTGTCGCCTTCCGCCCGTACGGTGATCTCACGGCCGGTCCGGCGGCCGGCGAGGGTCGCGACGGTGGTGGCCACCGCCTCCAGCGACACCCGCGCCCGCGGCTCGTCGTCCTTCTGACCGGCCGCCAGCTCCACCAGCTCATTGACCAGATCGGTCAGTTCACGGGTCTCCCCCGCCAGATCGGCGAGCAGGTCCTCGCGCGCGGACGGCGGAAGCTCCTCGAAGCGGCGCAGCAGCGAGACATTGGTGCGCAGCGAGGTGAGCGGAGTGCGCAGTTCGTGTCCGGCGTCCTGGACCAGCCGCCGCTGATCGTCCTTGGAACGGGCGAGCTGTCCCAGCATGCCGTCGAACGCCCGGCCCAGACGGCCCACTTCGTCCTGTCCGGCGACCGGTACCGCAACCTCCATCCGGCCCGTCGCCGCGACGCTCTCGGCGACCCGGGTCAGCCGCATCAGACGCCGGGTGATCCGCCCCGCGAGCCACCATCCGGCGAGTCCGGCGGCCGCGATGACGGCGGCGATGAACAGCGCGGTGCGCTTCTGGAGTTCTTGCAACAGATCCTCGGTGTCGCTGATCTGCTGGGCCACCTGGATCGCCCCGGTGCCGTCGCCCACCGCCACGGTGGCCATCCGGTACTGCTCGCCGCCGAGGCCGACGTTGCGCCGCACCACGGCCCCGGCCGTACCGGACGCGGCGGTCGCCCGGTCCTCGTGGCCGACCGGCAGCGGGGGTTTGCCCGCGTCGTAGACGGTGCCCCGGCCATTGATCACCTGGACGTCCATCCGGCTGATCCGGCGCAGATCGCCCCGCAGGTCGTAGGGGACCGGCACCTCGGAGGGATACTCGCTGAGCACCACCTTCTCCCCCCGGACCTCGGTCCGCAGATCGCGGACCACGTCGTCGAAGGCGGACTGCTGGTCGACCCGTACCAGACCGGCCGCGGCGTCGTAGCTGAGGCCGCCGACCAGCAGGGTCACCACGGAGGCCACGGCCGCGAAGGACAGCGCGAAGGTGGTCCGCAGACTGGGCCGCGGACCGCGGAACCGGAAGGGCCGGAAGGGCCGGAAGGGGGGACGCACGTTCTCACTCCTCCCGCAGGGTGTAACCGACGCCGCGCACGGTGTGGATGAGCGGCTCGGTGCCCTCCAGGTCGACCTTGCGGCGCAGATAGCCGATGTAGACGGCGAGGTTCTTCGATCCGGGGCCGAAGTCGTAGCCCCAGATGCGGGCGTAGATGGTGGAGTGGTCCAGGACGATGCCCGCGTTGCGCGCCAGCAACTCCAGCAGGTCGAACTCGGTGCGGGTCAGCTCCAGTTCCGTACCGCCGCGCCAGGCCCGCCGCGCCGAGGCGTCCAGCCGCAGGTCCGCGACGTCGATCACGCCGTCGATGGCCGGTTCGCCGGGCTGCGCGGGGACCGGGGCGGCGCGGCGCAGCAGGGCCCGCAGCCGGGCGAAGACCTCCTCGACCTCGAAGGGTTTGGCGACGTAGTCGTCCGCGCCGGCGTCCAGGCCCGCGATCCGGTCGGCGGTCTCCACCCTCGCGGTGAGCATGAGGATGGGTGTACGGTCCCCCTCGGCGCGCAGCACCCGGCACACCTGGAGCCCGTCCACCCCCGGCATCATCACGTCCAGCACCACCACGTCCGGATGCTCGCGGTGTGCGGCGGCCAGCGCCTCGATGCCGTCGGAGACCGCGGTGACCCGGTATCCCTCCAGGGTCAGGGCCCGCTCCAGGGCATGGCGGATGGCACGGTCGTCCTCGGCGAGCAGCACGGTGTTCATCACCCCCGAGTCTGCCAAGAGGCCCCGGGCGCCGGATCCGCCCGCCCCTCCCGGGCAGTGCTTCTTACCCTGCTCTCACCTCGTTCTCGCGACCGGCTTACCGAACCCGGAGAAGGTGTCGAACACGTTCCGGGGGAAACCCGCCCCGGCGATGCCACCGGCCGGAGAAAATCACCGTATGAAGATCGTATTCCTGCTGCACAACGCCTACGGGATCGGCGGAACGATCCGGACCACGCTGAACCTCGCCGCGGCGCTGGCCGATCGCCACGACGTGGAGATCGTCTCGATGAGACGGCACCGCGAGACGCCGCGGTTCACCGTGGACCCCCGGGTCCGGCTGATCCCGCTGGTGGACACGCGCCCGGACAGCGCCGATACGCGGGATCCGCGGCTCGGCGAGCCGGCCCGGGACTTCCCCGTCCACGAGAAGCGCTACAAGCAGTACAGCAGGCTGACCGACGAGCGGGCGGCGGAGTATCTGCGCGGCTGCCGCGCCGATGTGATCGTGGGCACCCGGCCGGGGGTCAATGTCTATGTCGCCCGCTTCGCCCCGCGCGGCGCGCTGCGCATCGCCCAGGAACATCTGCGGTACGAGGCGCACAGCAAGCGGCTCCGGGCGGAACTCGCACCGCACTACCGCACGCTCGACGCCGTGGTCACGACGACCGAGGCCGACACCGCGGTCTACCGGAAGCGGATGCCGCTGCCGGGTACGCGGACCCTGGCGATACCCAACAGCGTCCCGGAACCGGATGTCCCGCCCTCCGAGGGCATCGAGCCGGTGATCGCAGCGGCCGGCCGGCTGGTCCGTGGCAAGCGCTTCGACCTGCTGATCGACGCCTTCGCCGAGGTCGTGGAGAAGCATCCCGAATGGCGGCTGCGGATCTACGGCGGTGGCGCGGAGAAGGACCGGCTGCGCGAGCGCATCACCCAGCAGGGGCTGGACGGCAGCGCCGAACTGATGGGGCCGCGCTCCCCGATCGAGGCGGAGTTCGCCAAGGCGTCGCTGGTCGCGGTGGCCTCGGACGCCGAGTCGTTCGGCATGACGATCGTGGAGGCGATGCGCTGCGGGGTGCCGGTGGTGAGCACCGACTGCCCGCTGGGCCCGGCCGAGATCATCCAGGACGGGATCACCGGGCGGCTGGTGCCGACCGGGGACAAGCACGCGCTCGCCGGTGCCCTGCTGGAGCTGATCGACGACGCCCCGGCCCGACGGGCCATGGGGGCCGCGGCCCTGGAGTCCGCGCGGACGTACGACCCGGCGCCGATCGCCTGGCGCTACGAGCAGCTCTTCGAGGAACTGGCCGCCAGCCGCGGCGCCCGCGCCCGGGCGCGGACCTGGGCCGCGCTGCGGTCCCGCGCCAGGCGGCTGTGGCGGCGCTGCACTGCGGCCCTCCGCCGCCGTCCCAGGACAGCGGCGGCCGGATGAGGGGCGCGCCGCCGCGTACCGACGGTGACCCCGGTGGTTGCTACCAGGTCGTCGGCGCGTAGTCCTTCAGGAAACAGCCGAAGAGGTCCTCGCCCCGCTCACCCCGGACGATCGGGTCGTATACCCGGGCCGCGCCGTCGACGAGGTCGAGCGGGGCGTGGAAGCCCTCGGCGGCCAGCCGCATCTTGTCGGGGTGCGGCCGCTCGTCGGTGATCCAGCCGGTGTCGACGCTGGTCATCAGGATGGCGTCGGACTCGAACATCTCGCGTGCGCTGGTGCGGGTGAGCATGTTGAGCGAGGCCTTGGCCATATTGGTGTGCGGATGCCCGGCACCCTTGTATCCGCGGCCGAACTTGCCCTCCATCGCGGACACGTTCACCACGTACTTGCGCCGGGCGGGCGCGGCGGCCATCGCCGGACGCAGTCGGCTCACCAGGATGAAGGGCGCCGTCTCGTTGCAGAGTTGCACTTCGAGCATCTCGACGGGATCGACCTCGTGGACCCGCTGGATCCAGGTGTTGGTCGCGTCCAGGTCCGGTATGAGCCCGCCCGCGTCGATCGCGGTGCCGGCCTCGATCCGGGCGGGTGAGGCGGAGCCGCTGGTGAGGGCGAGGGCAGTGAGGTCCTGTGGGGTCAGCGCGCCGTCCCGTGGACGGCGCGGCCCCGGCAGGGCCGTCTGGGAGCCGCTGCCGAAGGCGCCGAGGACCGTGGCCTCGGGCAGTTCCCCGGCGGGCAGCGGCGCCGACTCGCCCGCTATCAGCTCCGCGTACGCCTGAGGCGAGCGACGGACCGTCTGCGCGGCGTTGTTGATCAGGATGTCCAGCGGGCCCGCGGCGCTCACCGTGTCGGCCAGCCCGATGACCTGGGCGGGGTCCCGCAGATCAATGCCGACGATCTTCAACCGGTGCAGCCACTCACCGCTGTCGGGCATCGCCTTGAAGCGGCGGACGGCGTCATGGGGGAAGCGGGTGGTGATGGTGGTGTGCGCCCCGTCGCGCAGCAGCCGCAGCGCGATGTACATCCCGATCTTCGCGCGGCCGCCGGTGAGCAGCGCACGCCGTCCGGTGAGATCGGCACGGGCGTCGCGGCGGGCCCGGTTCTCAGCGGCGCACTCGCGACAGAGCTGGTGGTAGAACGCGTCCACCTCGACATAGCGGGTCTTGCACACGTAGCAGGAGCGGGGGCGCACCAGGATGCCCGCGATCTCCGTGGTCACCGAACTGGTGAGGGCCAGGCCGAGCGTCTCGTCGTCGATCCGGTCGGCGGCCCCGGTGGCGGTGGCCTCGGTCACGGCCTTGTCGTTGGCGGTCTTCGCGGCCCGCCGCTCCTGGCGGCGGCGCTGCTTCACGGTGCGGTAGATCCCGGAGGTGGCGCGGCGCACGGTGATGGCATCGGGATGGTCGACCGGCAGCCGGTCGAGCTCCGCGAGCACGCTCAGGCAGGTCGCCAGCCGCTCGGGGTCGATGCCCGGCGCCTCGGACCCGGCGTCCGCCGCGTCCGCTGTCTCCGCTGTCTCCGCTGTCATGGGATCGACGCCCGCCGTCCCGGCCCGGCCCTCGTCAGTCACCGTCATCGCCGCTGCCGCTTTCTGGATCGCCGTTTTCCCTGGTAACGGCGGAACTGTACGAAAGCGGGGCCGGATGCGCCAATCCCGGGCCGGTCGTGGGGGGCAGCGTCCCGGCTTCGGCCGGGACGCTGCCCCCGCGGCCGGCGGACGCGTCGGCGGGTCCCGGCGGGGCGGCGGGGCGGCGGGGCGGTGCCACGATGGACGTGACGCCGCACGGTCCGGCCACGGCCGGTGCCGACCGCGCCGAGCCGGGACGCCCGCGGCGGGGCCGCGCCGCGAAGGCCGGGGCGGCGCGGCCGGACGCCAGCGGGTGCTGCGGCGGTTCACCTGGGAACAGGCCGCCCGCGGCACCGCCGAGCACTACCGCGCGGCCATCGGCGCGCGCAGCCCCGCCGCCCGCGCCGGGCGCGGGATCGCACCCCGGCAGCGACCGTACGGGCCGCGCCGCGCGGGAACGGCCGCGCGGGGGCCATGGACCACGTCACGGAGCCGGGACGGTCCGGGCGGACGGTATGGCCCACGGACGAGCCACACCCGTGCGGTGCGCGCGCCCACCGCGCCGCGGAGCGGCAGGTGCCCGGTGACGGCCATGCCCTCGTCCCGAAAGGCGCGCCCGAGGGGCGCCGCCGTCGCGGCGGAGGCGACTCGTCGCCTTACGTGACTGCCCGTCACCCTCCCTCCCTGATCGGGACGTTCCGTCACCGCATCACCGGTTCGAGGCAATACGCTCGGGGCATTGGTGGCGACAGAGGAGGAAGTGCATGGGGACGGGCGATCGCGAACGGGCATATGAGCGGGCTCGGCAGGAGGCCGAGCGGCTGGCCGTGGACGGGGTCAGCGGAGTCGCGCTGACCTGGGTGGACAACGCGGGCCTCACCCGGGTCAAAGCCGTGCCCGCCGCACGGCTCCCGCACGCCGCGCGCCGCGGTGTCGGAATGTCCCCGGTCTTCGACGTCTATCTGGTCGACGACTCCATGACCACCAGCCCCCACATCGGCGGCCCCGACGGCGATCTGCGGCTCTTCCCCGACCTCGACCGGCTCACCCCGCTGGCCGCGCAGCCCGGCTGGGCATGGGCTCCGGCCGACCGGTACGACCAGGCGGGGGCGGCACACCCCGCCTGTCAACGGCTGTTCGCCCGGCGGATGACGGAGCGGGCCCGGGAGCGTGGGCTCACCCTGCGCATGGGGTTCGAGACGGAGTGGGTCATCACCTCGGACGAGGCGACGGACGACGAACCGCGCTACCCCAGCGCGGGCCCTGCGTACGGAATGGCGCGGGTGGTCGACCTCTCCGGCTATCTCGCCGATCTGCTCGGCGTCCTGCGCACCCAGCGGATCGAGGTGCTCCAACTCCACCCGGAGTACTCCCCCGGGCAGTTCGAGGTGTCCGTGGCACCCGCGGATCCGGTCGGCGCCGCCGATCTGGCCGTGCTGGTGCGGGAGACGATCCGGGCGGTGTCGGGGCGGGCCGGGCTGCGTCCGCTGTTCGGCCCGGTGGTGCGGGCGGGCGGGGTGGGCAACGGCGGCCATCTCCATATGAGCCTGTGGCAGGACGACCGCAATCTGTGCCGGGACGGCGACGGCCCCCACGGCATGACGGCGACGAGCGAGGCGTTCCTCGCCGGGGTACTGCGCGCGCTGCCCGCCCTGCTCGCGGTGGGCGCCCCCTCCCCCGCGAGCTATCTGCGGCTCGAGCCCTCCCGCTGGGCCGGGGCGTACCAGTGCTGGGGGCTGGAGAACCGGGAGGCCGCGCTGCGGTTCATCACCGGCGCACCGGATGACCCGGGGGCGGCCAACGCCGAGGTCAAGTGCTTCGACCCGGCGGCCAATCCGTATCTGGTGACGGGTTCGGTCATCGCCGCCGGGCTGGCCGGGCTGGACGCCGGTCTGACCCTGCCCGCGCCGGTCTCCGGTGACCCGGTGGTCCAGGGGCGGGAGCGGCGGCTGCCCACCTCGCTGCCGGAGGCACTGGAGCGGTTCGAGGACTCCGCGGTGCTCCGGGAGGCGATGGGCGATCCGCTCTTCGAGTCCATCGCGGCGGTACGCCGGGCGGAGTCCGAGCTGTTCGCGAAGGCGAGCCCCCAGGAGATCGCGACCGCGACCCGCGGGCGGTACTGAACCGTGCCCGGCGCCGAGAGGCCGGACCCGGCCGAGCTTCCGCTGCCGCCCCTGGTGGACCACCACTGCCACGGGGTGGTCCGCTCCGAGCTGGACTCGGCCGCGTTCGAGGCGTTCCTGACCGAGTCCGACGCGCCCGCGGCGCTCGGCACCACGTTCTTCGACAGCCAGTTGGGCTTCGCGGTACGGCGCTGGTGTCCACCGCTGCTCGGGCTGGACCCGCACTGCCCGCCCGCCCGGTACCTCGCCCGGCGGCGCGAGATGGGGGCGCGGGAGGTGACCCGGCGGCTGCTGGCGGCGTCCGGCATCGGTGAGTTCCTGGTGGACACGGGACTGCCCGGGGACCTCACCACACCGCGGGAGCTGGCCGCGGCGGCGGGCGGTACGGCCCATGAGATCGTCCGCCTGGAACAGCTGGCGGAGCGGACCGCGGACACCGCGCTGACCGCGGACGACTTCCTGACCGGGCTGGCGGACGGGGTGCGCGAGGCGGCCCGTACGGCGGCGGGGTTCAAGTCGGTGGCCGCGTACCGCTACGGGCTGGACTTGGCGCCCGAACCCCCGGCCCCGGCCGACGTGCACACCGCGGCCGAGCGCTGGCTCGCCCGCCGGGCCGAGAGCAACGGGGCCGCGGCCCGGGTCACCGATCCCGTACTGCTGCGCCATCTGCTGTGGTCGGCCGCGCACACCGGGCTGCCGCTCCAACTGCACACCGGGTTCGGCGATCCGGATCTGCGGCTGGACCGCTGCGATCCGCTCGCGCTCACCGACTTCATCCGCGCGGTACGGCCCACCGGCTGCACGCTGATCCTGTTGCACGGCTATCCGTACCACCGCGGCGCGGGCTATCTGGCCGCCGTCTTCCCCCATGTCTACGCCGATGTGGGGCTGGCCCTGACGCACACCGGGGCGCGGGCCGGGGCCGTGCTCGCCGAGATGATGGAGCTCGCCCCCTTCGGCAAGGTGCTGTTCTCGACCGACGCCTACGGGCTGCCCGAGCTGTATGTGGTGGGGGCCCGGCTGTTCAGGGAGGGGCTGTCCGCGCTGGTGAACGGCTGGGTGGCGGAGGGAGCCTGGTCGCGGCGGGACGCCCACCGGGTGGCGGCGCTGCTCGCCGCGGACAACGCCCGCCGGGTGTACGGGCTGGGCAGCGCGTCCGGCCGCGACATCTGAGCGGCCCCGGGCATCCCGGTCCGGCCGCCACGAAGGGATCGGGCCTCTCCCCCGCGGGTCCCTCCCCGGCGTGCTCCCCTCCTCCTCCACCCGACTTCCACCGAGCCTCCGCCCCGGGGTGGCGCGGGTACCGGGTGCGGGCAGTACGGTGCCCCAACGAACCCGTCAGTAACCGGAGGAGATCGCATGCGGATCAGCGGTACGACCGTCCTGCTCACCGGGGCCACCGGGGGCATCGGCCAGACACTGGCCCGCGCGCTCGCGGCCAAGGGCGCCACACTCCTGCTCACCGGGCGGCGCGAGGAGGTGCTGCGGCCGCTGGCCGACCGTCTGGGCGCACGGGCGCTGGTGGCCGATCTGGCCGACCGGTCGGATCTGGAGCGGCTCGCCGAGGAGGCATCGGACGCCCGTATCCTCATCGCCAACGCCGCGCTGCCCTCCAGCGGGCAGGTGCTCGACTACCGCACCGACCAGCTCGACCGCGCCCTCGACGTCAATCTGCGCGCTCCGCTGCTGCTGTCCCGGCTGATGGCCCCGAAGATGGTGGCCGAGGGCTCCGGCCATCTGGTGATGATCGGCTCGCTCTCGGGCCGTACCGCCTCCCCCGGTGCCGCGCTCTACAACGCGTCCAAGTTCGGGCTGCGCGGCTTCACCCTGGGACTGCGGCAGGACCTGCACGGCACGGGCGTCGGGGTCTCGCTGGTGCAGCCCGGATTCGTGGGCGACGCCGGGATGTTCGCCGACTCCGGCGCCACGCCGCCCGCCGGGGTGCGGACCGTGTCCACCCGCCAGGTGGCGGTGGCGACCATCCGCGCCATCGAACGCAACCGGGCCGAGGTGAACGTCGCCCCGGTGGAGCTGCGCTTCGGCAGCGCACTCGGCGGACTCTTCCCGAGCCTGTCCGAGCGGGTTCAGCGGCAGGCCGGGGCCGGCAGGACCGCGGCCCAACTCTCGGACGGGCAGCGCGACAAGCGCTGATACCCGCCGGTTGTGGTGTAGGTTCGAGCGCCCCCACCGGGTGTTCGAGCGAGGAGCGGGTCGATGCGTGCTGTGGTGTTCGATGACTTCGGGCACAGGCCCGAGGTCCGGGTCGTCGACGACCCGGCCCCCTCCCGGAGCGGTGCGGTCATCCGGGTCGAGGCGACCGGGCTGTGCCGCAGCGACTGGCACGGCTGGATGGGCCACGACCCGGAGATACGGCTGCCGCATGTCCCCGGCCATGAACTGGCGGGCGTGGTGGAGGAGGTGGGCCCGGACGTCCTCAACTGGAGTCCGGGACACCGGGTCACCGTCCCCTTCGTCTGTGCCTGCGGGCGCTGTGCCGCCTGCGCGGAGGGCGCCCAGCAGGTGTGCGAGCGGCAGACCCAGCCGGGGTTCACCCACTGGGGATCGTTCGCCGAGTTCGTGGCGATCGAGAACGCCGATGTGAATCTGGTCGGCATCCGCAGCGAGCTGTCGTTCACCACGGCCGCCGGTCTCGGCTGCCGCTTCGCCGCCGCGTTCCGTGCCGTGGTGGCGCAGGGCCGGGTCGCCCCGGGCGAATGGGTCGCGGTGCACGGCTGCGGCGGGGTGGGGCTGTCCGCGGTCATGATCGCCGCGGCGGCCGGGGCGCGGGTGGTGGCGGTGGACATCTCCCCCCGGGCGCTCGCGCTGGCCGCGCGGTTCGGGGCGGAGGTGTGCGTGGACGTGGCGTCCACCCTGGGCTCGGTGGCGGAGGCGGTCGCGGACGCGACGGGCGGCGGGGCCCATGTCTCGCTGGACGCGCTGGGCTCCCCGCGCACCTGCGCGGCGTCCATCAAGTCCCTCCGCCGCCATGGCCGCCATGTCCAGGTGGGGTTGCTGCCCCCGGCCGCCGGGAGCCCGATGCTCCCCATGGACCAGGTGATCGCGCTCGAACTGCAACTGCTGGGCAGCCACGGCATGGCCGCCCACGCCTACCGGCCGATGATGGAGATGGTCGAGGCCGGATCGCTGCGGCCCGATCTGCTGGTCACCGATGTCATCGGACTGGACGAGGTGCCCGATGCGCTGTCCACGATGGCGGCGGGGGCCAAGGGCGGGGTCACCGTCATCGAACCGGGCCGCCCGCCCCTGAGGCGCTGACGGCGGCGCTGACGGCGGCGTGTTAGCCCGGATGCCCGCGCTCGACACGCGTAACCGAAACTTTTGCGTTTCGATGAGGTGGCGGCTACGTTCACGGTGTACGAAACGGTTTCGTTTCCCTGCGGAATCGTTCAGCCTCCAGCCCGGAGGGCACCGCCATGCGCCAGACCACCCCCGGCACCACCGGCACCTCGACCGGCCCGACCACTCCGACCTCCCCGCCGGCCGACGCGGTCCGGCACCGCTGGTGGATCCTCGCCGCCATCGGCATCGCCCAGTTGATGGCGGTCCTCGACGCCACCGTCGTGAACATCGCCCTGCCCTCGGCACAGCGGGACCTCGGCTTCTCCGACGGCGACCGCCAGTGGATCGTCACCGCCTACTCCCTCTGCTTCGGCAGTCTGCTGCTCCTCGGCGGGCGGCTGGCCGACCTCTTCGGCCGCAGGGCGGTCTTCCTCATCGGCGTGGCCGGGTTCGCCGCGGCCTCGGCGCTCGCGGGAGCGGCGGGCGGCTTCGGACTGCTGGTCACCGGCCGTGCCCTGCAAGGCCTTTTCGCCGCACTGCTCGCCCCCGCCGCGCTGTCCCTGCTCAACACCACCTTCACCGACCCCAGGGAGCGGGCGAAGGCGTTCGGCGCGTACGGGGCGATCGCCGTGTCGGGCGGCGGTATCGGGCTGCTGCTGGGCGGGCTGCTCACCGAGCATCTGAGCTGGCGGTGGACCCTCTACGTCAACCTCGGCTTCGCCGCCCTCGCCCTGGCCGGCGGAGTGGCGTTCCTCCGGCGCGGCGCACCCGCGGACCGGCCCCGGCTCGACCTCCCGGGCACCGTGCTGGTCTCCGCGGGCCTCTTCGGCCTGGTCTACGGCTTCTCCAACGCCGAGAGCCACTCCTGGTCCTCCCCGCTCACCTGGGGATTCCTGACCGCCGGGACCGTACTGCTGATCGCCTTCGCCCGCTGGCAGACGCGTACGGCCCATCCGCTGCTGCCGCCCCGGGTGCTGCTGGACCGCGACCGCGGCGCCTCCTTCCTGGCCATCGGGCTCTCCGGCGCGGGCATGTTCGGCGTCTTCCTCTTCCTGACCTACTACCTCCAGGGC
This sequence comes from Streptomyces sp. NA02950, assembly GCF_013364155.1. NCBI lineage: Bacteria > Bacillati > Actinomycetota > Actinomycetes > Kitasatosporales > Streptomycetaceae > Streptomyces > Streptomyces sp. NA02950. Next base: position 1,105,784 of record NZ_CP054916.1, read on the forward strand.
GGTCTGCGGTTCAGCCCCGTCCAGACCGGGCTGGCGTTCCTCCCGATGATCGGCGGACTGATGGTCACCGCGCAGTTCTCCACCGGCATCCTGGTCCCCCGTCTCGGCCCCAAGGCGGTGGTGCCGCTCGGGATGGGGCTGACCGCCATCGCCATGGTGTGGCTGACCGGCCTCGACCTGGACAGCGGCTACGCCGTGGCCGTGCTGCCGCCGCTGCTGGCTTCCGGGATCGGGCTCGGCCTGGTGATGCCCCCGGCGATGGCCATGGCCACCGACCGGATCGGCTCGGACGACGCCGGGGTCGCCTCCGCGGCCGTCAACACCATGCAGCAGATCGGCGGTTCCATCGGCACCGCCCTGCTCAACACCCTGGCCGCCGAGGCCTCGGCCGACTACCTGGCGGCACACGGGCCGGGCCCGGTCACCGCGGTCCGGGCCCAGTTGCACAGCTACGAGGTCGCCTACTGGTGGTCGGCGGGCTTCTTCGTCGCGGGCGTACTGCTCACGGCGGCCCTGTACCGCAAGGGCCGGACCGGGAAGGACGCCGACACTCCGGTGGCCGTACCGGTGTGAGCCGGTAGGGCCACACCGACGCCCCGCCGGTCCCCGCCGCCCCGCAGTCCTCAGTCCTTGCCTCAGTCCTCAGTCCCCAGTCCAGAACGGTCAGATCGAGGGTGCTCAGGCGCTCGGGGTCGGCCAGGATGTCGATCGCCGCGATCCGCCCGCCGGTGACGGTGAAGCCCAGCACCGAGAACGGCCGGCCGGCACGTGAACTGACCACCCCACCGCCCCGTTCACCAGGGCGGGCCGGGACACCGCGTCCGATCCGCCCAGGCGCGAGAAGGTGAGCGCCTGGTTCGCCACCGCCGTGGCACCGCCGCGCACCTCGCGCGGGGCCAGGACGGACGCCGCGCCGTAGTCGGCACGCAGCACCACCTCATGGTCGAGCAGGGCGATCAGTCCCTCGCAGTCGCCCCCGCGGCGGCGAGAAACGCGTCGACGACCTCGCGCTGCCGGGTGCGGTCCGGGTCGGGCGCCGGGGCCGCCCCCGGACCCGGCGGCGGGCCCGGCCGCCGAGCTGACGGGCCGCCGCCGGGGTGCGGTCGACGAGCGGCGCGATCTCGTCGAACGGCACCCCGAACAGATCGTGCAGCACAAAGGCCAGCCGCTCGGCCGGGGCGAGCGTCTCCAGGTCGACGAGCAGGGCGAGGCCGACCGCGTCGGCGAGCAGCGCCTGGTCCTCCGGGTCGGCCCCGCGCTCCCCGCTGAGGATCGGATCCGGTACCCGCACCTCCAGCGACCCCTCGCGCCGCGCACCGGGCACCGCGCGAGCGCAGCATGTCCGGACGGACCCGGCCGACCACCGTGGTCAGCCAGCCGCCCAGGTTCCGCACCTCGGCGGCGTCCGACTGGCTCAGCCGGAGCCACGCCTCCTGGACCGCGTCGTCCGCCTCGCTCAGCGGGCCGAGCATGCGGTAGGCCACCGCCCGCAGATGGCCGCGGTGGATCTCGAAGCTCTCCGCCAGAACGTGATGCCGGTCCATCGGTCATGTCTCCTCGTCACGGATGCCGCCGCGAATGTGTCGCGCGCCGTCACCTCCCTGACGGATGCCGCCGCCCGAATGTGACAACCGGGGGCCGGCACCGTGTTCGCCCGGACGGCGCTATCCAGCGCCGTCGCTCAGCCATAACGTGGGAGCGCTCCCAGCACCCGTTGTGTCCCCACGAGCGGTGCGCGCGTCCGCCACGACCGCGACAGAAGGGTCCCCATGTCCCACTCCCCCCGGCCGCGCGGTGCGCGGACCGCCGCCGTCGTGCTCACCGGCGCGCTGGCCCTGGCCGCCACCCCGGCGGCCCCCGCGATCCCCGCCGCGCCGTCCGCCCGGGGCGCGGCCGTCTCCCCGTCCGCCGTCCATGTCAACCAGCTCGGCTATCTGCCCGACGGCCCCAAGCGCGCCACCGTCGTGAGCGCGAGCGAGACCGGACTGACCTGGCAACTGCGCAACCCCAACGGTGTGTTGTCCGCCTCGGGCACCACCACCGCACACGGCACCGACCCCGCCTCCGGCGACCCGACGCATGTGGTGGACTTCTCCTCGTACCGGGGAACGGGCTCCGGCTACACCCTCACCGTCGAAGGGCGGACCAGCCCGCCGTTCGCCATCCGCGCCGACCTCTACGACCCGCTGCGCGCGGACGCGATGTCCTTCTTCCACCAGCAGCGCAGCGGGATCCCCATCGAGGCGTCGCTGACCGGATCGGCCCACGCGCGGCCCGCCGGCCACCTCGGGGTCGCCCCCAACGCCGGTGACACCGCCGTACCGTGCCCCAGCGGAGAGTGCGAGGGTGTCCGGGATGTGCGCGGCGGCTGGTACGACGCCGGAGACCAGGGCAAGTACGTGGTCAACGGCGGTATCGCCACCTGGCAGCTGGTGAACTCCTTCGACCGCGCACAGCGAGCGGGCCATCAGGCGGCGCTGGGTGACAGCACCCTGCGGCTGCCCGAGCGCGGCAACGGAGTGCCCGATGTGCTCGACGAGGCCCGCTGGGAGCTGGAGTTCCTGATGCGGATGCAGATCCCGGACGGTGAGCCACGTGCCGGCATGGCCTTCCACAAGATTCATGACGCCGCCTGGACCGCGCTGCCGACCCGGCCCGACCAGGACGCCGAGCCGCGGGAGCTGCACGCGCCGTCGACCGCGGCCACCCTCAACCTGGCGGCGACGGCCGCGCAGTGCGCCCGTGTCTTCGCGCCGTACGACGCGGTCTTCGCCACCCGCTGCCTGGACTCCGCGCGCCGCGCGTGGCATGCCGCGCGGGCCAACCCCGGGCTGCTGGCGCCGGTTTCGGACAGCACCGGCGGCGGGCCGTACGACGACACCGAGGTCGGCGACGAGTTCTACTGGGCGGCCGCCGAGCTGTACGCCACCACCGGTGAGGCGGAGTACCGGGACACGGTCACCGCCTCACCCTTCCACACCGCGGACGACGAGGTCTTCCTCCCGGTCGGCTTCTCCTGGCAGGACACCGCGGCCCTCGGCCGGATCACCCTGGCCACCGTCCCCACCGGGCTGCCGGCCACCGACCTCACGCGTCTCCGCGGCTCGTTGGTCACCGCCGCCGACGGATATCTGGCGGCGATGGACCGCCAGGGCTATGCCGTCCCGCTGCCCGCGGACGGCTATGTCTGGGGTTCCAACGGCCAGGTGGCCAACAACGCGACCGTCATCGCCGTGGCGTACGCGCTGACCGGGGAGCGGCGCTATCGCACCGGGGCGCTCGAAGCACTCGACTATCTGCTCGGCCGCAACGCGCTCGGCCAGTCGTTCATCACCGGCCACGGCACCCGGGCCTCGCACCACCAGCACCACCGCTTCTGGGCGCACTCCTACGACGCCGCGCTGCCGGAGCCGCCCGCCGGTACGCTCGCGGGCGGCGCCAATCAGTCCCTGGAGGATCCGGTGGCGCGGGAGAAGCTCCGGGGCTGTGCGCCCGCCCGCTGCTATGTCGACGACATCGGCTCGTACTCCACCAACGAAGTGGCCATCAACTGGAACGCGGCGCTGGCGTGGCTGGCCGCCTTCGCCGCCGAGCGGGGCTGACACCCACGGGACGGGGTGGGGGCCGGTGCGGCCCCCACCCCGTCCGGCCGTCCAGGCAGCCGGCACCTCTGGGATCCGTCTTCAAAGGGGGGCGTCCGGCCGCGAGCGGCGTCTGGTGCGGTACACCGCACGGCGGAGCATCACCCTCGTACTGGGCGTACTCGGGCGACTGGCGACAACGCGGCGAGGGCCGTGCCAGGCGTCGGGAGCGGGAGCCCCTGTGAAGACGGGCCCTAGGACAGCTGGGCCTCGATCGCGGCGACCAGCTCCGGCGCCTCCGGCTCGGTGCGCGGCCGGAACCGGCCGACGACCTCACCGCGCGGCGAGATCAGGAACTTCTCGAAGTTCCACTGCACGTCCCCGGCCTCCCCGGCGGCGTCCGCCACCTTCGTCAGCTCGGTGTAGAGCGGGTGCCGCCGCTCGCCGTTGACATCGGCCTTCTCCAGCAGCGGGAAGGTGACGCCGTAGGTCGTGGAGCAGAACGTGCGGATCTCCTCGCTCGTCCCGGGCTCCTGTCCCGCGAACTGGTTGCAGGGCACGCCCAGCACGGTGAAACCGCGCCCGGCGTAGCGCTGCTGCAACCGCTCCAGACCCTCGTACTGCGGGGTGAGGCCGCACTTGGACGCCACGTTGACCAGCAGCACCGCGGAGTCCTGGTGTGCGGCGAGCGTGGTGGGCTCGCCGGACAGGGTGCGCAGCGGAATGTCGTACAGGCTCATCGGGTCAACCACCTTTGTCGTTCCTCCGGTAGGCACAATCTATGTGCTCCGCGGCCGGGACCGGGCGCCCGGTGCCGCCGTGGCGGTCATGCCCCGGGGTGGCCCTCGTCACCGGGGGTGGTGACCAGGATGAGGGGGGTGTCCCCGCAGGGCCGCAGCCGCCGTCCGCCGTACTCGACACCGTCCGCGGGACCGGCCGGGACGGCCCCGAAGTCCGGGCCCTTGAAGAGGGCGCCGGTGAGGTGGTCGGCGCAGGTCGAGGCGGCGACCCGGCCGCGTGCGTTGACGAGGAGGGCGGGGGCGGGCAGCCGCTGCATCACCGGCATCACCGCGGCCTCGAAGTGCGAGAGGTACACATCGGCGGCCGCCACGCCCATGAAACGGCCGTCGACGGTCACCGGCACGGAGAGGGTGAGGCTGTACTCGTCGGAGCAGAGGTAGTCCACATACGGTCCGGCGACCGCGCGGCGGCCGGTGTCGCGGGCCAGCGCGAACCAGTCCCAGTGGGTGTAGTCGGAGTACGCCGAGTGCGCCGGGTCCAGGTCCAGCAGGAGCGGGCGCACCTCGCCGCCCGCGCCGATCTGCCACCACTCCAGCCAGGCCGGTACATCGGCGAGCAGCGCCGGGGCGGCCACGAACCCCGCGCCGGAGACCAGTTCGAGCCGGGTGAGCCGGGTGTGCAGCCCGGGGCGGAGCTCGGCGAGATCGGTGGTGACGGGCTGCCGCCCGCTTGCCGAGACGGCGGTGAGCAGTGCCGCGGCGTCGTCACGGATCTCGCGGACGGCGTCGAACACGCCCTCCAGGGTGTCGCGGACGCGGGCCGCCACATCGGCGGCGGTCACCTCACCGAGGAGGTCCGCCCCGGCACCCGCGGGACGGGGACTGCTACCCATAGGTGTTCTCCTGGGGAGGGGGTCCGTCGGCGCCGGGCGTGGCGAGGCGGAGTTCGACCAAGCGCGCCATGCACAGCTGGACGCACGCCTCGGCCAGGGCCCTGGCCTGCTCGTCCGCATCATCGTGCAGGGCGCAGATCACAGCGCGGTGACGATCGCACACGTCCTTCAGATACTCGTCGTCCGCGAGCACCAGGGAGAGCAGCGCGCCCACTTCCGTCTGGATGGCCATCTCCTCGCGGGTCAGCCGTGCGGACTGGGCGGCGGCGGCCAGCTCCACATGGAAGCGGCCGTGCACCCGGCTGCGCGCCGGGGGGTCCGGCGCCTCGGCCAACTGGTCGACGGACCTGCCGAGTTGGAGCAGATCGCCGGGCTCGGTGCGGTGGGCGGCCAGCCGCGCGGCGGCTCCGGAGACGGCGGCCCAGTGGTCGCCGAGGTCCCGGAGTTCCTCGGTGCTCCAGCCGATGAGCAGACCGCGCAGCCGCTCCTCGGCGGGGCCTTCGGGGACGGTGACGAAGCTGCCCCCGCCCCGGCCCCTGCGGGTGGTAACCAACCCCTGCTGACGCAGGGCCATAAGAGCCTCACGCAGGGTGACGGTGGAGACACCGAGCCGCGCCGCGAGATCGGACTCGCCGGGCAACTGCTCCCCGTCCGTCAGCAGCCCGAGCTCTATGGCGTCTCCCAGTCGCCGCACCACGGCGTCCACCCTGGCCTGGCTGTCGACGGGCGCGAAGACACCCTGCCGGGCACCACCGAAGTCTCGCGTCACGGCACTCACCCCCTGTTCATTGACTCAGGCTTTACCTTAACGGGGTCTTGTAATGAGACCTATGGCTTCATAGTTTTACGGACCAACGTCCGGCAGCATCAGAAAGGTTCCCGCCCATGGAGGGGAAAGCCATCCGACTGGAGAGCCTGCGCAAGTCCTTCGGAAAGACGGAGGCGGTCGCCGGAGTCGACCTGGAGATATCGGACGGCGAGTTCTTCTCGATGCTGGGCCCCTCCGGATCCGGCAAGACCACGGTGCTCCGGATGATCGCGGGCTTCGAGCCGCCCACCGGCGGCACCATCGAACTGGCCGGGCGGGACGTCACCCGGCTCGCCCCGTTCGAGCGGGATGTGCACACCGTCTTCCAGGACTACGCGCTCTTCCCGCATATGACGATCGAGCAGAACGTCGCCTACGGACTGAAGATCCAGAAGGTTCCCAGGGCCGAACGGCTGCGCCGGGCCCATGAGGCCCTCGCCGACGTCCGGCTCGAAGGACTCGGCGACCGCAGGCCCTCCCAGCTCTCCGGGGGCCAGCGGCAGCGGGTGGCCCTGGCCCGGGCCCTGGTCGGCCGCCCCAGGGTGCTGCTGCTCGACGAACCGCTGGGCGCCCTCGACCTCAAGCTGCGCGAGCAGATGCAGATCGAACTCAAGGAGCTCCAGCGCGAGGTCGGCATCACCTTCGTCTTCGTCACCCACGACCAGGACGAGGCGCTGACCATGAGCGAGCGCATCGCGGTCTTCAACCGGGGCCGGGTGGAACAGGTGGGCACCCCCGCCGAGATCTACGAACGGCCCGCCACCCCCTTCGTCGCCGGTTTTGTCGGCACCTCCAACCTGCTCACCGGCCCGGCCGCGGAGCAGGTGGTGGGTGAGACCGGCACCTTCAGCATCCGCCCGGAGAAGATCCGGGTGCTGAAGGAGGACCGGGACAGCGGGACGCCGGACTGCTCCAGCGCCATCGGCACCGTCGCCGAGGTCGTCTACCTCGGGGACGCGACCCGTTTCCTGGTCGACCTCGACGCCGGGGGACGGCTCACCGCCCTCCAGCAGAATCTGGAGACCTCCTCCGAGGACGTCGCGGCCTACCGCGGCTCACGGGTCAGGCTCCAGTGGCAGCCCCGCCACTCCGTCCGGGTGCCGGACGCGCCGTAGCCCCCTGCCGCCCGGTCCCCGTCCCACCCCCTCGCCACCCCCGTGTCCCTGCGTCCCCGTTGTGGAGATTTGTCGTGTGCATGCTCTATTCGCTGAAGGCCGCCGCGGCGGCCGGAGTCCTGCTCCTCGCCACCGCCTGCGGCTCGTCCGGTACGTCCTCGTCGGCAGGCGGCTTCGACCCGCCGGACCTCAAGCCGCGCAAGCAGCTCGGCAAGACCGAGGGCAAGGTGAATCTGATCGCCTGGGCCGGGTACGTCGAGGACGGCAGCAACGACCCGAAGGTCGACTGGGTCAGCGACTTCGAGCAGCAGACCGGCTGCCAGGTCAGCTCCAAGACCGCGGCCAGCTCCGACGAGATGGTCAGCCTGATGAAGACCGGTCAGTACGACGCGGTCTCCGCCTCCGGTGACGCCTCGCTCCGGCTGATCGCCTCCGGTGACGCCGAACCCGTCAACACCACACTGGTCCCGCACTACAAGGACGTCTTCGAGGGCCTGAAGAAGAAGGACTGGAACTCGGTGGACGGGGTCCCCTACGGCATCCCGCACGGCCGCGGCGCCAACCTCCTGATGTACAACACCGAGAAGGTCTCCCCGGCCCCCGACTCCTGGTCCGCCGTCTTCGACCGGGCGTCCGCCCACAAGGGCAAGGTCACCGCGTACGACTCACCGATCTACATCGCCGACGCCGCGCTCTACCTGATGAAGAGCAAGCCGTCGCTGGGCATCAAGAACCCCTACGCCCTGGACCAGAAGCAGTTCGACGCCGCCGTCGATCTGCTCAAGGACCAGAACCGCAACATCGGCGAGTACTGGAGCGACTACCTCAAGGAGATCTCCGCCTTCAAAAGCGGCAACTCGGTGGTCGGCACCTCCTGGCAGGTGATCGTCAACGCCGCCCAGGCCGAGAAGGCCCCGGTCAAGGCGGTGCTGCCGAAGGAGGGCGCCACCGGCTGGTCCGACACCTGGATGATCTCCGCCAAGGCCAAGCACCCCAACTGCGCCTACAAGTGGATGAACTGGATCATCTCCCCGGAGGTCAACGCCCAGGTGGCCGAGTACTTCGGCGAGGCCCCGGCCAACTCCAAGGCCTGTGCCCTGACCGCGGCCAAGAACCACTGCGACACCTTCCACGCGGCGGACGAACCGTACTGGAAGAAGGTCCACTTCTGGACCACACCGGTCGCCCAGTGCCTCGACGGCCGCAAGGACGCCAAGTGCGTGCCCTACGCCAAGTGGGTCCAGGCATGGACCGAGATCAAGGGCTGAGCCTGATATGACCAAGACCGCGCCGGCCGCCGGATTCGTCCGGCGGCTCGCCGGGACCCTGCACCGCCGTCCCCGGCTCCAGCTGTCCCTGCTGCTCACCGCACCGCTGACCTGGCTTGTCCTCGCGTACCTCGGCTCGCTCAGCGCGCTGTTCCTGTCCGCGTTCTGGACGACGGACAGCTTCACCTCGAGCGTGGTGAAGGTCTGGAACACCGACAACTTCACCACCCTGTTCACCAGCGACGTCTACCGCCAGGTCGCCCTGCGCAGCGTCGGCGTCGCCCTCGCGGTCACCGCGCTGTGCGCCGTGATCGCGTTCCCGATCGCCTTCTACACCGCCCGGATCGCGCGGCCCCGCCGGCGGCCGCTGCTGGTGGTGGCGATCCTCACCCCGCTGTGGGCCAGCTATCTGGTCAAGGCGTACGCCTGGCGGCTCATCCTCGCCGAGGGCGGTCTGCTGGACTGGCTGCTCGGCCCGCTCGGGCTCGACGGTCCCGGCTACGGGCTGACCGCCACCGTCCTGGTGCTGACGTATCTGTGGCTGCCGTACATGATCCTGCCGATCCACGCGGGGCTGGAACAGCTCCCGGACACTCTGCTGGACGCCTCCGCCGACCTCGGGGCCCGCACCGGCCGGACCTTCCGTTCGGTGGTGCTGCCGATGCTGCTGCCGTCCATCGCGGCCGGGTCGGTCTTCACCTTCTCGCTCAGCCTCGGCGACTACATCGCGGTCCAGATCGTCGGGGGCAAGACCCAGCTGATCGGCAACGTCATCTACTCCAACATCACCCTCGATCTGCCGCTCGCCGCGGCCCTGGGCACCGTACCGGTGATGATCATCGTGGGCTATCTGCTCGCGGTGCGCCGCACCGGAGCCCTCAGCAGCCTCTGACAGCCCGCACACCGAAGGCGCTTCGATGAATCTCTCCCGCCCCGCGCGCATCACGCTGCGCATCGCCGCCGGGCTCGGCTTCGCGGTCATCTATGTGCCGCTGCTGCTGGTCCTGGTCAACTCGCTCAATCCGGACCGCAGTTCGGGGTGGCCACCGCCCGGACTCACCGTCCACTGGTGGGCCGACGCCTGGCACAGCACCGGCGCCCGCGACGCCCTGTGGACCTCGGTCAAGGCCGGTCTCGGCGCCACCGCGATCGCCCTGGTCCTCGGCACCCTCATCGCCTTCGCCGTCCAGCGCTTCCGCTTCTTCGGCCGGGAGACCCTCTCCTTCCTGGTCGTCCTGCCCATCGCGCTGCCCGGTATCATCACCGGCGTCGCCCTCAACACCGCCTTCCGTACGGTCCTCGAACCGCTCGGGGTGGGCCTGGGCATGTTCACCGTGGTCGTCGGCCACGCCACCTTCTGCATCGTGGTCGTCTTCAACAATGTGATCGCCCGGCTGCGCCGGATGGCCGGATCCTATGAGCAGGCCGCCATGGACCTGGGCGCGAACACCTTCCGGGCCTTTGTCGACATCACCTTCCCGCTGGTGCGCTCGGCCCTGGTGGCGGGCGGACTGCTCGCCTTCGCGCTGTCCTTCGACGAGATCGTGGTGACGACCTTCACCGCGGGCCCCGGCATCCAGACCCTGCCGATCTGGATCTTCTCCAATATGGCCCGCCCCCAGCAGGCCCCGGTGGTCAACGTGGTCGCCGCCGTCCTCGTCCTGCTGTCGGTCGTCCCCATCTACCTCGCCCAGCGGCTGTCGTCGGACACCGCGACGGGCGGCAGGATCTGAGGGGCTGTCACGAGGAATTGCGGGGTCGCCGTATGAGACAGCCCCACCGCAACCGCCACCGCGGGGCACGCGAACGGAATATCGTTCGTGACGGAGCACGGAGGGGGACGGGGTGGCGCGGGACGGCAACGGCGATCCGGAGAATCTGACGAACAGGCTGCTCATCGTGGAGTACGAGCAGGTGAAGGAGGAGCAGCGGGCGCGGATCGGGTTCCGGGACAATCTGCTCTACGCCACACTCGCCTCGATGGCGGCCATCATCACCTTCTCCTTCCAGAACGGCGGCCAGCCGGAACTGCTTCTGCTGCTGCCGCCCGCATCGGTGGTGCTGGGCTGGGCATATCTGGTCAACGACGAAAAGATCTCGGCCATCGGGCGCTATGTGCGCGGGGATCTGGGACCACGGCTGGCGGCGCTGGCGCCGGGGGCCACGCGGGTGTTCGGCTGGGAGACGGCCCATCGCGACGACCACCGCAGGGTCTCCCGGAAGCGGCTCCAGCTCGCGGCCGATCTGCTGCTGTTCTCGGTGGCGCCGATCGCCGCCCTGATCGTGTGCTGGTCCGCGGAGCCCCTGCCGGCGTGGCTGCTGACGGTGTCGGTGGCCGAAGTGGCGCTGGTCGCCGTGGTCACGGTGCAGATCGTGCGCTACGCGGATCTGCGCCGCCCATGACGTCGGCACACGTATCGGGTCCTGGGGCCGGAGTCATCGACTCCGGGCCCGCGGTGGCGCACCATGGTGGGTTCGGGTCAAAACGGTGCCGAGGGGGAAACGGTGACGGCTGGCGACAACGGGGGGCCCGCGCGGGCGGATGTGGTGGTGCTCACCGCGCTGGAGGTGGAGTACCGGGCGGTGCGCGCCCATCTGGAGGAGTTGCATCCGGTCCAGTCGGAGCGGGGTGCCCTGTTCGAGGTGGGCACGTTCCGGGAGGGGTCCGTCGAGCGGCGGGTGGCGACGCATATGACCGGGCCGGGCAATCCGGGCGCGGCGGCCGCGGTCGAGCGGGCCGCGGCGCTCTTCGCGCCCCGCGCGCTGCTGTTCGTCGGGGTGGCGGGCGGGCGCAAGGACGTGGCACTCGGGGATGTGGTGGCCGCCGACGCGGTGTACGACTACGAGACCGGCAAGGACACCGAGCAGGGATTTCTGCCCCGGCAGAAAACCCATCAGTCGGCCTACGGCCTGGTGCAGCTGGCCCGGGTCGTCACCGCGGGCGACACCTGGCAGCGGCGGATCCGCCCGGCGGACGGCACACCGCTCCCCCGCGCCCATGTCAAACCGATCGCGGCGGGCGGGCGGGTGGTGGCCCACCACCGGTCGGACACCGGCCGCAGGCTGACGGCGGCAGCGGGGGACGCGGTCGCGGTGGACATGGAGGGCTTTGGCTTCCTGGCCGGGGCGTATCTCAATCAGCATCAGGACGCCCTGGTGATCCGGGGGATCTCCGATCTGCTGGGCGACAAGGGCGAGGCGCATGACGAGCGCTGGCAGCCCGTGGCGTCCCGGCATGCGGCCGCCTTCGCGTTCGAGCTGATCGGACGGCTGCCCGCGGCGGTCCACCCCGCGCCCGCGGCGCACGTGACGGCGCACGCCGTCGCACCGTCCTCACGCCGCCCAGCCAAGCTGACGATTCATCAACTCGGCGCACTGGCCGATGCCTTGCTCGACATTCCGGGTATGACCTCGCCCGCCCACTGGCAGCAGTTGCTCGATGAGCTGCCCACCGTCGGCACCGCGGTCAACCGCCAGTCGGCGAGCCGGGCGGAGGCGCTGGCCCTGCTGCGGACCTGTGAGGCGCACGGTGCGCTGACGGAGCTGGTGGAGGTGGTGTCCGTACTCGCGCCGGACACCCCGGCGACGGCCGAACTGGCCCGGCGGGTGGCGGAACTGGGCCGGGGGTGACCGGGCGCCCGGCGGGCGTCTCTGGGCGCGCACCCGGGGGCACCGGGGAGTGTCGCCAGGGACGTACGGGGCATACAAGTTGTCCGGAGTCCAGGCGGGCGGCGCCCGCGATATGGCAGGGTCTCCGGCGGGGGATCACCGGCGGCGGGGACCGGTGATACGGGCTCGGGGGAGGGCACGGCATGGCGGCCATGGGGGAAGGCGGCCTGGCATCGGTCAACAACCTGGTCACGGCGCTCAAGGAATTCCGCTGTCTGACGGATCCGGACTCCCGTGCGCTGTGTCTGGAACTGGTCGCCATGGAGTTGGAATCGGCCGTACCGGTCCGCAGCCACCGGGTGACCGACTACTTCCTGGTCGAACTGGCCCGGGAGTGTCTGGACAATGTGCGGATGATGCGGGCACTGCGCGCTTCGCTCGCGGTGATGGTCTCGGACGCGAGCGCGATGAAGCAGCTCGACGCGGTCATGGACCAGATGACGGCCCGTCCGGCGCTGCCCGTGCCCGCCACGGCGGAGCTGCGGTCGCTGCTGGAGGAGCTGGAGATCGGACATCTGGCGCAGCTGTGCCGGGCGGCGGCGGGCCCGCTCCAGGACGTGCCGCCGGTCACCGGCCCCTGGCACGCCTTCGAGGTCCTGAGCCGGATGAACGCCCAGCCGGGCAGTCTGCCGCCGGGGCTCGCCCTGGTGGAGTATCTGGCCGCGTCGGCACAGCCGCTGCGGAAGGCCGACGCGCTGCGGGCGTGGGCCGATGAGCGGGCCCGGGAGCTGTCCCTGACCTCGCAGCTGAGATCGCTGCGCCAGCAGGTGGGCCATGCCGCCCCGGCCGAGCCGGTCGACGCCTATCTGGTGATCCGGCTGCTGCCGCAGGAGGAGCCGGGCCGCTACGAACTCTCGTCCTGGCACCAGTACGACCCCACCGGCTGGCATCCGGCCCGCGGCCCGGTCACCCAGGTCACCGCGGCCACCGCCGAGCGGGCCGTCCAGGACCTGGTGTACGCCGCGGCGGAGGAGTGGGACGACGCCCGGTGCATCCATGTGGAGTTCATGCTGGGCCCCGATGACCTGAACCTTCCGGTCCATCTGTGGCGGCAGGAGCTGGACAGCGATCTGGCCACGCCGCTGTACATGGACTTCCCCGTGGTGATCCGGAGCCTGGAGCGCTGCCAGACCCGGCGCTGGCACCGGTCGTGGAAGCAGCGCTGGCAGATCTTCGCCGACCAGCCCCAGCGTTCCAAGCAGCTGGTCATCGACGGCCCGGACCCGGACAGTCCGCGCTCGGGGGACCCCGGCGGGCTGCTGGCCCGGCTCAAGGCCGATCCGTATGTGGTCGCGCTCGTCCTGAACTCGCCCCCGGGCACCACCCCCGAAGGCACGTACGAGGCGCTGGCGGCGTGGCGGGCGGGCATCCCGGTGGTGACCTGGGACCGCCGCCACACCCGGGCCCCCGACCTGGTCCACCGGCTGAGACAAAAACCGGCCGAGGCCAGCGGGAACCTGGCACGGCTCCGTGAAGCCGTGACAGAGTTGCGTCTGGACGCCCATACGATCGACTCCGCGGAGCGGGAGCATCACCCGGGGCAGCATGTGATGCTCGTCTGGGACGACCCGACCCGCCCCGTGGAGCCGGTGGGGCGGTTGACGGGACCGGACGAGGGGGTGGGGAGCCGATGAGCGACGCGGAGTCCGCGCGACGGCACAACGGACGGGTCCACAACGACCCGGAATCCACCGCGAGTCCCCTGCCGTCCGGCATTCCACGCCCCTGGTGGATCTACCAGGGCACCGGCCGACCGCTGCACGACGTCGACCTGGAGGACATCCTTCCGCCACCGCCTCCCTGGCGCACCTTCGGCGGGGTCTCGGCCTGCCCTCCGGACGGTGGCGCCCCCGGGACGGCGTTATCCGACCCGGACGGGGCTCCGACCGAGCCCCCGCCGCCTTTGGAGGAAGAGCAGGACGCGGCCCGGCGGCTGGGCGCCACCCCGCTGGGCCTGCGGGCCGGTGCCGAGGAGGCCGACGTCGTCAACGCGGCGCTGATCCTGCGGCGTCCGCTCCTGGTGACCGGGCGCCCCGGCACGGGCAAGTCCACCCTGGCCTACCGCATCAGCCGTGAACTGGGGCTCGGCCGGGTGCTGCGCTGGCCGATCACCACCCGTACCACCCTGCGGTCCGGGCTGTACGGCTACGACGCAGTCGGCCGGGTGCACGCGGCCGCGGCCGGACAGGCGGCGGAGGGGGACACATCGGAGCCGGGGCCGGAGGACATCGGGGACTTCCTCCAACTCGGGCCACTGGGCACGGCCATGCTGCCGTACCGCCTCCCCCGTGTGCTGCTTATCGACGAATTCGACAAGAGCGATATCGATCTTCCCAATGACCTGCTCGACATCTTCGAAGCCGGTGAGTACGCCGTCCCCGAGCTGGTGCGCGTCCGCCGCCGCCGGCCGGCCGTATCGGTCCTCACCGACGACCCCGGCCGCAGCACCGTCATCGCCTCGGGCCGGGTGCGCTGCCGCGCCTTCCCGGTCGTGGTCATCACCAGCAACGGTGAGCGGGAGTTCCCGCCCGCGTTCCTGCGCCGCTGTCTCCAGCTGCGGCTGCCCGACCCGGACGCCGACCGGCTCGCCGCGATCGTGGCAGCCCATCTGGGCCGGGCGGACGATCCACGCGCCCAGGAGCTCATCCAGATGTTCCTGGAGCGCAGTGAGCTCGAAGGAGGGCTCGCCGCCGACCAGTTGCTCAACGCGGTGTATCTGGTGACGTCCCAGTCGCAGGTACCGGGACCCGAGTGGGAGGAGCTACTGCACGCCGTCTGGCACCGGCTGGATGCAGCAGGCTCGACATGACACACGACCCAGGCGGCGGGTCCCCCGGGCACGGCCCGCGGGGCCTGGACTGGCAGCAGATCGCCGATGCCGTATGGCTGGCCGTCTGCCGGGCCGAGACGGACCGCGGACCGGACCGGGCCGGTCCCGGGCCGCTTCCCGAGACCCCGGAGGCGGACGCACCGCCGCCCGGTGACGGCCCGTCCGGTGAACCGCTGCCGGAGCGCGAGACGGACGAGGAGCGGGCGCCCGAGCCCGATCTGACCGCCGCCACGCTACGGCCCACCGAACTGGTCGGCGCCGGGGACGATCCGGCCGCGGAGACGGAACCGGCGCTTGCCACCGACGTGGTCATCCCCTCCCCCCGGCTCTCCGCCACCGCGCCGATGATCGCCGAGCGCGCCCTGTCCCGGGCGCTGCGTCCGCTCAAGCGCACCGCGCCGTCCCCGGTCGCGCTGGAGGTCGACGAGGAGGCGACGGCCGAGCGGGCGGCACGCGAGGGGCTGTGGGTGCCCGAGTGCGTACCGGTGCGGGAGCGCTGGATGGACGCGGTCCTGGTACTCGACTGCGGAAGTTCGATGGTGGTGTGGCGGCAGACGGCGGCCCGGCTGGTCACCGTGTTGCAACGCACCGGCGCCTTCCGGGACGTACGGGTGCACCGGCTCGACAGCGACCACGCGTTACCCGGCGACGGCGAAGAGGGCCCGGCCGGGCCCGGTGAGCCGCACTGGCGCGGTTCGCCGGTGGCCGGAATGGCGCCGCGGGCCAGACGGGCGGTGCTGGTGCTGACCGACGGCATCGGCGCGGCCTGGGCCGACGACAGCGCGCAGCGCGCCCTGGCGCGGTGGGCGCGGTGTGCGTCGGTGGCCGTACTGCATGTGCTGCGCCAGGGCCGCTGGGCGCACACCGGAGTGTCACCGGAGCGGGTGCGGGTGCGCGTCCCCGGGCCGGGCGCCCCCAATGGCACCTGGCGCCCCGCCGACGGCGGCTCCTGGCCGGGAGGCGAGCCACCGGTGCCGGTGCTGGAGCTGGACGCGCGGTGGATGGCCGGATGGGCGCAGCTGGTGGCCCGGCCCTCGGCCCGGGGGCAGGAGACGCTGGCCCTGCTGCCCGGGGCTCCGGCCGAGCGCTGGGAGCGCGAACCGGAACCGAGCGCCCTGGACCGGGTCTTCCGGTTCCGCGCCTCGGCCTCCCCCAGCGCCTTCCGGCTGGCGTCCCGGCTGGCGGCCGCCCCGTTGAACATTCCGGTGATGGAGTTCGTGCAGGGGATTCACCAGCCGGACGGCAGTCCCGGCGATCTGGCGGAGATCCTGCTGGGCGGGCTGCTGCGCAAGGTGGGGACGGCCGACCCGCTGGACGAGACCGGGATCGGCTACGAATTCCACAGCGGAGTGCGGGAACTGCTGCTGTCGGCGGGGATGCGGGACGAGTCGCTGTACATTCTGCGCAGCGTCCTGGACCGGCTGGGAAAGCGCTGGAAACCGCTGCATCTGCTGCGCGATCTGCTCAACCACCCCACGGGGCCGGTACGGGACCTGCCCACCACCGAGCGGCTGCTGCCGTACCTCAGGCTCCAGGAACAGGTCTACCAGGCGCTGTCGGGGCCGTACCTCGAAGGTGCGCGCTCCTTTCGCGCTCTTGTCCTCGCCCATCAGACGGTCGCCCCTACGGGCGAACACCCCCCGGATCCAGTTGAAGACATGTCCGGTAGGGGAAAAAATGTGGTCCCCGAAGCGGCTGAGGCGGTTGCCGTGCCTGACTCCATCACTCCCCGATCCACCGCGCATTCCCATGCCGACGAACCCCCCACCCCGCCGGCGCACCGCGCACCGGGCTCGGCGGAAGAGCATCTGAGAGGAAGTTTCGTGTCCGTGACCGCTGCCCGGTCCCTGCCCACCGTGGAGGAGCGCCGTGCCGGGGACCCTCCGGCCATCTGGGGCAATGTGCCGCCCCGGAACAACAACTTCACCGGTCGGCAGACGCTGCTCGACACGCTTCACGAGCGACTGCGCAGCGAGGGCACGGCGGCCGTGCTGCCGGAGGCGCTGCACGGGCTCGGCGGTGTCGGCAAGTCGCAGATCGCTCTGGAGTACGTCCATCAGCACGCCGCGGACTACGACGCGGTGTGGTGGATCCCGGCGGAGCGCACCGAGCAGATCCGTCAGGCGCTGGTCCAGCTCGCCGACCGGCTCGGCCTCCAGGCGGGTATGGAGGCCAACACGGCCGTGCCGACCGTGCTGGACGCGCTGCGCACCGGGCGGCCCTGCCGCAACTGGCTGCTGGTCTTCGACAATGCCGAGGAGCTGGAGACGGTCCGGCCGTTCTTCCCGGCGGGCGGGCCCGGCCGCATCCTGGTCACCTCGAGGAACGCCCAGTGGTCGCGGGCCGCCCGCACCGTCGAGGTGGATGTCTTCGAGCGCGAGGAGAGCATCGAGCTGCTGCTGCGCCGGGGGCCCGAACTGCCGCGCGATCACGCGGACCGGGTGGCCGATGCGCTCGGGGACCTGCCGCTGGCCATCGAGCAGGCGGCGGCCTGGCTGACCGAGACGGGCATGCCGGTCGACGAGTACCTCCAGGTGTTCGAGGACGAGCGGGCCGATGTCTCCACCCGCCGCAGCGAACTGCTCGCCGCGGGCGTGCCGGTCGACTACCCCGAACCGGTCGCCGCCGCCTGGAACATGTCGCTGCGCCGACTGGCCGAAACCCACCCCGGCGCACTGCAACTGCTCCAGATGTGCTCCTTCTTCGCGCCCGAGCCGATCTCCCGGCGGCTGTTCTCCGGTGTCCGCGGCGTCTCGCTCTCCCCCGAACTGTCGGAGGTGCTCCAGGACCCCATCAAACTGGGCCACGCCATCCGGGAGATCAACCGCTATGCGCTGATCAAGATCAATCACCGCAGCAACACCATCGAGATGCACCGACTGGTGCAGGCGGTGCTGATCGGCCAGATGTCCCCGCAGCAGCAGGCGGACATGAAGCACAGCGCCCATGTGCTGCTGGCCTACGGGGACCCCAATGACGTGGCGCCGCCCAACTGGGGACGGTACGCCGATCTGCTGTCGCACGTCCGGGCCTCCCGGGCGATGGACTGCGACGACAAATGGGTGCGGCAGATGGTGCGGAACCTCGTGCGCTTCCTCTATGTCTGGGGAGACCACGAGGGCGCGCTCGAACTCGGCCGTCAGGTACGGGAGAAGTGGGTCGAGACCCTCGGCGAGGACAGCCCCGAGTCGCTCGCCGTGTCCCGGACCCTGGGCCATGTCCTCACCGTGCTGGGCCACTTCGAACAGGCGCGGGAGCTCAACAGCCGCACCTTGGAGCTCCAGCGCGCCACCGAGGGCGACGACCACGAGAACACCCTCGTCACCCTGGGCGCGGTGACCAGCGACGCACGCTTCCAGGGCGACTTCGCGCGCTCGCTGGAGCTGGAGCGGGACCGCTGGAGCAGGACCCTCAGGATCTTCGGCGAGGAGGATCCGTACACCATCGCCGCGGCCAACGACTACGCCCTGGGGCTGCGTTCGGCCGGGGACTACCCCCGCGCGCGGGAGGTGGACGAGCGGGCCCACGGCATCGCGGAGATCATCCTCGGCGAGGACAATCTGCTGACCATCCTGCTGGAGACCAACGTCAGCATCGACGTCCGCGAATGCGGTGACTACCTGGCCGCCCGCGCCATGCTGGAGCAGACCTGCGCGCGGATCCGCAGAGTGCTGCCGCAGAACGCGCCCATCGGGGTCTTCGCGCTGCGCAATCTCGCCGTGGCGCGCCGCAAGGCGGGCGACCACGAGGGGGCTCTCGAGATCAGCCGGGAGGTCCTGGAGCGCTACCGGCTGCGCTACACCGAGCCCAATCTCAACATCACCACGACCTCGCTCAACCTCTCGATGGATCTGCGGCAGACGGCGGATCTGGACGGCGCCCGGGAGCTCGGCCGGACGTGCCTGGAGGACATGCGGTCCGCCCTGGGGCCACGCCATCCGGTGACCCTGAGCGCGGCGATCGACCTCGCCGTCACCCTGCGGCTGCTGGGTGAGACGGAGGAGGCGCTCCGGCTGAACACCAAGACCCTGCCGCAGCTCGTCGAGCAATTGGACGCCGACCATCCGGTGTCCCTGGCCGGCGCGATCAACCTGGCCAGCGACCACTTCACGATGGCGGACTACGAGGAGGCCCGGCGACTGGACACCGACACCCTGGCGGCCTGCCGGTCACGGCTGGGCGAGGACCACCCCACCACCCTCGCCTGCGCCCTCAATCTCTCCGGTGACCTGCGGGCGCTGGGCGAGGGCAGATCGGCGGAGGAGCTGCACCACGACGCGCTCGCCCGGATGCGGCGGGTGCTGTCCACCGGCCACCCGGCCACGGTGGCGGCGGCCCGGGGCATCCGCGCGGACTGCGATGTGGAGGCCATCGCCTTCTGAGCCACCCGCGGGAACGGGCTCACGGAGGAGCATGGGTGCCGATCCACTCCGCGAGGGCCAGCGGATCGGGGCCCGGGCCGGGGTGCGCCGTCCCCGTGTCGCGTAGCGCCCGGTGGACGGCGAGCACCAGCTCGGGACGGCTCAGCAACGCCTGCCGCGCGGTGCCGTCCGGCATGCTGAGCGCGAGCCCCGCCCATGCGGAGAGATCGTCCGGGGACTTCTCCAGCCGGGCCCGGTAGCCGTCGAGCGCGGCCCCGGGCCGGTCCGCGGCCCAGTCGAGATCGGCTGCGTCCGGCGCGGTGCCGTCGGGGAGCAGTGCGTCCCGGTCCCTGTGGAGGCGGGTGAACATCACCGGTTCCATGAGCCGGTGGCGGACCAGCGCGGGGCGCGGCGGGGTCGCGGTGGGGGCCGCGCGGACCGAGGTCACGGGCAGGGCCCGCGGCGGGGCCGTGCCCAGCCGCCGGGCGCGGGCCCAGTGGCGGATCTGTACGGAGTCGGGTTGGAGGTGGCGCAGCCGGTAGACAAGTTCGGCGTCGAGGAGCACATCCGCCGCCCATCGCCGCGGCAGCGGCGGTACGGGTTCGGCCAGCCATCCGGCCAGGCGCTCCCCGGCGAGCCGAAGGAACCTTTCACCGAGTGGGGTGAGCCGGGCGTGCGCGAGGAGCGTACGCAGCCCCCGGGCGGTCTGCGCACGGCGCAGGGCGAACTCGAACGCGGCGGTGTCCCGGGCGGGTCCGGCCTCGGCGCGGTGCCATCGGTCCTGCCAGAATCCGGTGACACCCAGGAACGCGTACACCCCGTGCAGCAGCCCGCGCAGCGGTCTGGGGTCCAGCCTCCAGGGTGCGTAGTGGATCTCCTCCAGGCCCCCTTCGATCAGGGGCACCAGATCCATCAGGGCGCTGAGCTTGGTGTGCTGGGCCTCGTGGACCAGCGACGCGGCCAGGGTGAGCGGGTCCGCGGGGCGGCCGAGCAGTACACATCCATGGGCTTCCGGGGACGAGGCACTGAACAGATCGGGGTGGGCGGTGTACGGCACGGGGACGAGGGATCCCAGACAGGCCGCGATCCCGCGCGGATCGACCTGCGCCTGTTCCGCGACCAGCCGCCAGGCGGCGTCGAAACACGTCCGCCAGTGCTTCCACTCGTCGTCGTCGAGCCTTTCCGGCGGGGTGGTGCGGAGGAAATCGCGATAGGGGTCGACATCGTCGAGGAAGGGCGCGCAGATGAGCCCCTGGTGTTCGCCGCGCAATCGCCGGAGGCCGTACCAGCCCGGCGCATTCCCGGTGAGGTCGAATGGCAGCGGGACCGTATGCCGTCCGGCGGTCACCGTGGTCTTCCCTTCCGGGGTGCGGACGACCTCGGCGGTTTCCGCCGTCCGGTCCGGAAGGCGGGCGAAACCGAGGGCGGGGAGCATCACCCCGCCCTCGCGCACCGCTACCGTGATACGGAAGTCGATTCCCGCGAGAAGTGCGGCCGAAGCGGCCATGGCATACAGATAGCCGGTCTCGGCCCATAGTGGCGTTTTCACCGATTCCCGGCCGCGCAGCCTGCGCAGACAGCGGTTGAGCCAGGCGCCCGCCTGCGGGTGCAGCAGAATGCGCTCCACGGCGGCCGGGGCCGTGCGCTCCGCCCGGATCAGCAGCCGCCACGGCTCCCGGACATCCGGGAGCGGGCCCGGTAACGCGGGGTGTCCGGAGGCGATGCCGACCAGGGCGCGCAGCAGGAGCATGGTCCGGCTGCGCTGCCCTGATCGCAGCTCGGCCACCGACGACGCACCGCCCGAACCCCGGCCCAACTCGGTGAAGCACTGCTCCGAAAGGCGATGGAAGGAACATTCAGCCGTCATGGCCACCTTGTTCCGAGAAGCGAGGGATGCGGCACTATTCTGGAGTTCCCTCGCTTACGCAATTCTGTCCGGAAGAGGCGGCGTTCACCAGCGTCGGCGGAAATTGCACGGCGTCGAGCAGCCGCTGGGCCACCGAAGAAAGCCCGTCGTCCCGGTCGAGGTCTTCGAGGGTCGCTCCCGAAAGGTCCAGCAGCTCCGTCTCGACCCCGGTCGAGGCTCGCTCCATGACACCGTCCCCCTCCGGACGCTCTACACCGGCTCGCGTGAGGCACCCCTCATGGTGACCTACCCATTTTGATTGCGAAAGGGTGAACACAGCCAGTCGGCGCCTGGCTTGTCAAGATTTTCGGACACATCTACGCGAGGTGACATCGGGCCGCTATGCCGCTGTCAGATGTCAGCCGCCCACTCCGGAACGGACCGCCTCGACATCGAAGACCCCTCCGCAGACGCGGAAGGAGTGTGCGGCGACCTTCATGGCCCGGAAGGAGTCCGGCGGATAGGCCCGGATGCTCGCGGCGGACTTCCAGCACGGGGTGTCGGTCACGCCCTCGTTGAGGGTGTGCAGGACCGCGGAGGCACTGCCGCGCGGGGGCAGCGAGACGGTGGAGTGCGAGGGGCCCCGCCGCGTGGCGGGGTCGCCTATCAGGGCGCCGTCGGCGTCGAGCAGGGACACCCCCGGGAATCCGGTGAGGGTGCAGGCCGTGGTCGAGGTGTTGGTGAAGGCCAGCGGCAGATACACATTGCCCGCGCCCACGTCCTTGCGGCCGACCGACAGCTTCAGCTGCTCCGTGGAGCAGACGCGGCGTACGGCCGGGGCGGCGGAAGCGGCGGCCGAGGCGGAATCCGCCGCGGACCGCGGACCGGACGGGGCGGAGTGGTCACGCGGGGCGGCGGCATCCCTGGCCGCGCCCACCGCGTTCGAGGATCGGGCGGCGCCGGAGGAATCGGAACGCGTCCACGCCCCGTCCCCGGCGTCGGTGCCGCATCCGGTGGCCGTGGCCAGCGCGCCGATGAGCAGCGCGGATAGGACCAGCGGCCGGGAGCGGGCTGCTGCTGTGCGCCGTAACGCCGTGCCGTGCCGTTGCACCATGAGCGACCTCCCCAGGTCAGCCATCGGCCGGGGCACCGGCCGCGAGGGCGGGTGCCCCGATGCTTCCTGTCCATCCCCCTTGGCTCCCCTTCCCCGCTTTGACGCCCTTATGTCACCTGGAGCAATCAACCGCATTCCGGCAGCAATTCCAGATATGGAGCACTTCACCGTAATCGGTCGAATCGGAAGGTGGTGATGCAGGTCACAAAGAAATCCACCAACTGATCGATTTCCAGGCCGAGATCATCGATCGGCAGTGGATTCCTTTGTGGCGTAACGTTTCTGACGGTCATTCGGCAAGAATCCCTCTCGCTCTCCGGAGGAGAGCCGGAGCACAGAGTGACACCAGGCGGTGAGCCCGGAAGCCAGGGCCTTGATCAAGACCCCGATACCTTGTCGTGACCAAAACGATGTGTTTACTGTGCGGCTCTCGTCGCATTCCATGCGCGGGCCTCCTTCGCCGGAGCGCCGAGTCCTGCCGTCGGCTGAGGGGTGACAACGACGACCTGTCACGGCAGGAGCGGGGGAACCAGGTAGGCGCCGTACCGTGCGATCCGCGCGGTACGGCTTGGGGTGAAGACGCACCACGGAGCCAAGGCGCCGTGTGCCGTGCGGCCGGGCAACTCCAGCCCGAACCCGACAGCTCACCTCGCAGGCGTAGGAGAGGAAGAGCTCAATGGCTGCACGCGGACGTCACCGCCGGCCTAAGCCTCGCCGCGTCTCCCGCGCCCATCTCGCGTTCACCGCGGGCGGCGCCGGGGTGGCCCTGCCGCTCATCGGTGTCGGCCAGGCGAACGCCGCCTCCGTCGACACCTGGGACAAGGTCGCGGAGTGCGAATCCGGCAACAACTGGAGCATCAACACCGGCAACGGCTACTACGGTGGCCTCCAGTTCTCTCAGAGCACCTGGCAGGCGTACGGCGGCGGCTCCTACGCCGCACGGGCCGACCTGGCCACCAAGGGCGAGCAGATCACGGTGGCCGAGAAGGTACTCGCGAGCCAGGGCCCCACCGCCTGGCCCGTCTGCTCGGTGAAGGCCGGTCTGACGCGCGGCGGCCCGGCCCCGGACGTCTCGACCGGCTCCGGTGCGCGGACCCCGGAGGCGGCGCCGAAGTCCACCCCCAAGGCGGCCCCGAAGGCCGCTCCCAAGGCCACCACCAAGGCCGTTCCGCAGTCGGCCTCGTACACCGTGGCCGGGGGTGACACCCTCTCCCGGATCGCCGGTGCCGAGCACGTCGACGGCGGATGGGAGGCGCTCTACGACGCCAACCGCCGGACCATCGGCGACGACCCGAACCTGATCATGCCCGGTCAGCGGCTCACCCTCGACACCCACGCCGGGGGCGGACGGGAGCGGGCCCCACAGGCCAAGCCCAAGGCCACACCGAAGCCGAAGGTCAGCACCGCACAGGGAGGGCAGGACTCCGCAGCCTCCTCCTTCACCACACCGGTCGCCAGCACCAAGGTGGGCACCGCCTACGGGGTGCCCGGCAGCAACTGGTCCAGCGGCCACCACACCGGCACCGACTTCCCCGTGCCGGTGGGCACCCGGGTGCGGGCGGTGGGCCCGGCCGAGGTGGTCGCGGCGGGCTGGGGCGGGGCGTACGGCTACCAGGTCGTCCTGCGCCACTCCGACGGCATGTACAGCCAGTACGCGCACATGTCGTCGCTCTCCGTCCACGTCGGCCAGTCGGTCAAGGGGGGCCAGCAGATAGGCAACTCCGGTTCGACCGGCAACAGCACGGGACCGCATGTGCACTTCGAGGTGCGCACCGGGCCCGACTACGGTTCTGACGTGAATCCGCTGAGCTATCTGCGCTCGAAGGGCGTGTCCATCTGAGCGCCACCCGAGCGGCCTGAGATCGCACCGGGCTGCCCGGACGAACACCGTCCGGGCAGCCCGGTGCGTCCGCCGCGGCACCCTCATGCCACGGCAGACGCCGCTCTTCGCGACCTCGCTACATCGTCAGATGTGCCTTGGAGTGAGTGACTTCCTCGATGTCGCCGCCCGCCTTGCCGATCAGCCGGTGGGCGAGATTGCTCAGTGCCCTCGCCGCCGCGATCTCCTCGCCGACCCTCGGCTGTGCCGGGTCGTCGGGGTTGCGGTTGGCACGGCCCTGGGCCAGCATTTCGGTGCCGTCGTGCATCCTCAGCCGGACCACCGCTTCGGTGAGCGGGCCGACCTCACGGAATTCCATCTGTATGTCGCATCCCACGATCGTCTCCATCGCGATCACCTCCTGCCTCACCTTCCAGGATGCGCCTCCCCCGCCTCTCCAGTCGACCGGGACAGCAACTCCACCACCTCGGCGTCCCCGGTCTGGGAGAAGTCCCGGTACCACTCGCCGACCGCGGAGAACTCCGGCGGCGAGGACAGGCACACCACCTCGTCCGCGTCCTCGCGCAGCGAGGTGACCGCGTCCGGCGGCGCCACCGGCACTGCCAGGACGACCCGGGCCGCCCCCTGGGCCCGCGCGACCCGGCAGGCGGCGCGTGCGGTGGCGCCGGTCGCGATCCCGTCGTCCACGACGATCACCGTCCGGTCCTCGATCGCCATCCTCGGCCGTCCCCGGCGGAACCGCCGCGCCTGGCGGACCAGTTCCGCCTGCTCGGTCCGCTCCACCTCCTGGAGGTCCCCCTCGTCGGCCCGGCTCATCCGGACGATCGCCTGGTGCACCACCCGCACACCGCCCTCGCCGATGGCGCCGAAGCCCAGCTCCCGGTGGTAGGGGACACCGAGCTTACGGACGATGATCACGTCCAGCGGTGCCCGGAGGTCCCGGGCGACCTCGAAGGCCACCGGCACCCCGCCCCGGGGCAGCCCCAGCACCACGGGCCGCTCGTCGCGCAGCGGCCGCAGCGCCTCGGCGAGGCGCCGCCCGGCGTCCACGCGGTCGTTGAAGATCATCGCTCACCCCCGGCACACAGGCTCTCCTTCGAATCAAGCCGACAATCCTCCGGGTCGCAAACGGGCCGGTCCCGCGGGGCGGCCCGGCGGGGACGACCGCGCGTGAATCCGGGCGCCTCCGCCGACGCGGAGGCACCCTGGAGGTATGACGAACACGACGAATCCGGTCGAGTCCGGGTACCCCGTCTTCGTCGAGCCCTTCGACGAGGACAGCCGCTACCGGCTGGTGCGGCTGCGGGGCCTCGGCTGTGAACCCCTCGAGCGGGAGGAGTTCGAACCGCGGATCCGCCGGGCCTTCCCGGACATCGACTTCGACGATCCGGAGCAGGTCCACTGGGCCGACCGGCCGGGGCAGTGGCCCGCCTGGCACCCGGGCGAGGCATGACCGTCCTGGTCGGCACGTCGGGCTGGCAGTACAAGGACTGGCGGGGCGATCTCTATCCGGCCGACTGCCCGCAGCGGCTGTGGCTGGAGGAGTACGCGCGTGCCTTCGCCACGGTCGAGAGCAACAACGCCTTCTACCGGCTGCCCGAGCACGACCAGTTCGCCACCTGGCGGGAGCGCACTCCCGGCGGCTTTGTGATGGCGCTCAAGGCCAGCCGCTATCTCACCCACATCAAGCGGCTGCGCGACCCCCAGGAGCCGGTGGAACGGCTGATGGCGCACGCTCGGGGCCTCGGTGACCGGCTCGGCCCCGTCCTGCTCCAGCTCCCGCCCACCCTGCGCGCCGACGCCGCGCTGCTGGACACCTGTCTGGGCTGCTTCCCCGCCGGGACCCGGGTGGCCGTCGAACCGCGCCACACCTCCTGGTGGACCGATGAGGTGCGCGCGGTGCTGGAGCGGCACGGCGCCGCGCTGTGCTGGGCGGACTCCGGATCGCGCCCGGCCGCCCCGCTGTGGCGCACCGCCGGGTGGGGCTATCTGCGCTTCCACGGGGGCCGCGCCCGGCCGGCCCCGCGCTACGGCGCCCAGGCGCTGGCCACCTGGGCGCACCGGGTGGACGAGACCTGGCCGGGCGGTGCCGAGGTGTACGCGTACTTCAACAACGACACGGGCGGGGCGGCGGTGCACGACGCCGCCGCCTTCGCCCGGGCGCTGTCCCGGCTGGGCCAGGAGGTCAGCCGTACGCCCTCCCGGCTGCCGGTGGGATAGCCGGGCTCACTCCTTGACCGCTCCGCCGAGCATCCCTTCGACGAAGCGGCGCTGGAGCGCCACGTAGACGACGACCACCGGCAGGGCGATGAGCACCGAGGCCGCCGCGAGCAGGGCCGCGTCGGAGCTGTGCCGGCCCTGGAAGAAGGCCAGGCCCAGCGGGACGGTGCGATGGGCCTCGTCGCTGACCATCACCAGTGCCATCAGGAACTCGTTCCAGGTCCACATGAAGGTGATGACCACCAGGGTGGAGATCGCCGGGCGGCCCATGGGGACCAGCACCCGCCACAGCGTGGTCCAGGTGTCCGCGCCGTCGATCCGGGCCGCCTCGATCACGGCCCGGGCGCTGCTCCGGAAGTAGGTGCGCATCCAGAACACACCGAAAGCCAGGGACTGCGCGGTCTGCGGCAGGATCAGCGCCCAGTAGGTGTCGGTGAGCCCGGCCCAGCGCAGATCGAAGTAGAGCGGGACGACCAGGGCCTCCTGGGGGAGCGTGAGCCCGATGACGAACAGGTAGAACAGGACGGTGGAGCCGGGGAAGCGCATCACGCCGAAGGCGTACGCCGCCGGCACGGCCAGCACGGTGGTGGCCGCGACGACGACCGCGGTGACCAGCACCGAGTTGCCGAGGTAGGTGCCGAAGTGGCCGCGGCTCCAGGCGTCGGTGAAGTTGCTCCAGTGCGGTCCGCCCTCGGGCAGCGAGAACCCGGTGTCCAGGGAGTCCTGGGAACCGAAGGCCGTGGAGAGGATGCCGATCACCGGGGTGAGCGCGATGACGGCGAACAGGGCCAGGATGCCGTAGGTGACCGTGCGTTCCAGACGTGTGGTCATGACCGCCGCCCTTCGACGAGCCGGGAGACCGTGACGGTCAGGACGAAGATCAGCACCGTGAGGGCCACCCCGACGGCGGCGGCCGAGCCGACCTGGTTGGTCTCGAAGGCCCGGTGGTAGACCTCGTAGGCGGGTACGGAGGTGGCGTTCCCGGGGCCGCCGCTGGTGGTGATGTAGATGAGGTCGAAGTTGCGCAGCCCCGCGATGATGGTCAGCGTCAGCGCCACCGCGATCTGCGGCCGGAGGCCGGGCAGGGTGACGGTGCGGAACTCCCGTACCGGCCCGGCGCCGTCGATCCGCGCCGCCTCGTACAGCTCGCGCGGGATCCGCTGGGCCCCGGCGAGGAAGAGGATCATGCACAGTCCGGTGCCGACCCAGGTGCCGACCACACCGACGGCGGGCAGCGCCCAGGTGTAGTCGCCGAGCCACGGGCGTGCCAGTGAGCCGAGGCCGACCGCCCGGAGGGTGTCGTTGAGCAGCCCGTCCGGGGCGAGGATGGAGCGCCAGGCCACCCCGACCACGATCAGCGCCAGCACCTGGGGCAGGAACAGCACGGTGCGGAAGAAGGTCATACCGCGGACCCGGACCCGGGACATCACCGCGGCCAGCAGCAGTCCGATCGCCACCGGCAGCGCCGAGTAGAAGACGAGCAGCAGCAGGGCGTGGGCGAACGGGGCACGCAGCGAAGGATCACTGAACAGATCGCGGTAGTTGTCGAACCCGGCCGGGGTGGCCACGGTGAGCCCGTCCCAGTGCACGAACGACAGCCACACCGACTGGCCGAAGGGGTAGAGCAGGAAGACGGCGTACACCGCGAGGGCGGGCAGGATGTAGAGATAGCCGACGGCACGGGGCTCACCGGGTGCCTGCCGCCGGTAGCCGCTCCTCAGCGCGGTGAGGCGGCCCTCCGTGCGGTCCGCCGTCGGGCCCTTCGTCCGGCCGTTCATTCGGTGCCCGCCGGGTCCGGCTTCGCCGTGTGGCGTTCACGCTGTTGCGCCATGAAGGCGCCGTAGTCCTTCTGGAGCGTGGTGGCCAGCTTCTCCGGCGAGGTCTTGCCGCTGACGACGCCCTGGAGGGCGGCCGAGAGGGTGTCGTAGAACGTGGGCGTGGAGTAGTCCAGGTACGGGACGAGCCCGTCGGCGGCACTGAGCCGCTTCCAGCCATCGACCATCTGGCCGTCGACGGTGTCCGGCGCGACCTCGGCGGCTGCCCTGCCGGGTACGGCGGGCAGCACACCGTGGCGGGTCATGACGTCGGCCGCGTGGGCGTTGGTGATGAAGTCCAGGTAGGCGGCGGCCACTTCGGGGTGGCGGGAGCGGGAGGTGATGGACCAGGCCAGGCCCTGGCCGCCGGTGGTGACGGGATCGCCACCGGCCTTCGCGGGCGGCGGCGGCATCAGGCCCAGCTTGTCGCCCATGGTCTTCTTCAGATCGGCCAGCTGCCAGGTGCCGGTGAGCAGATAGGCGCCGTCGCCGGAGGCGAACTTCTTGGCCGCGTCGTCGTAGCCGAGGCCGTTGGCGCCCTTGGGCAGGTAGCCGCGCTTCGTCCAGTCGGTGAGGGTGGCCGCGGCGTCCTTGGTGGCGGCGGTGTCGAAGCCGTCACCGCGGCCGAGGACGGTGTCCCGGGTACCGGCGCCGTCCACCTGGCCCTGGAGCACCCCGAAGGTGTGGATGGCCGGGTACTTGTCCAGGTTGCCGAACTGGACGGGCAGTTCGCCGCGGCCCTTGAGCTTCGCCAGGCCGTCGGTGAAGTCCCGCCAGGTCTCCGGGGGTTCCAGGCCCGCCTTCTTCAGCAGGTCCTTGTTGTAGTAGAGACCGATGTACTCACCGGTCTGGGATATGCCGTACAGCCGCCCGGTGCCGAAGTCGGTGCCGTCGGCGGAGACCCGGTTGAGGTTGAGCAGCGTGTTCGGGTAGCGGGTGTTCCAGTCGTAGATCCCGGCCTGGTTGTCGAGCGGGGCGAGCAGTCCGGCGCGGACGAAGGAGACCATATCGGGGTAGCCCTGGTTGGCCTGGATGACGTCCGGCGGGTGGTTGCCGGAGACGGCCAGTTTGAGCGTGGTCTTCAGATCGGTGAAGCCGCGCGCCACCCGCTTGATCCGCACATTGGGGTACTTCCGCTGGAACTCCTTGTTGAGCTGCTCCAGTTCACCGTTGGTGCCACCGCGGATCTCCTGGTCCCACACGGTCAGCGTGACCTTTCCGGCCTTCGCCGGATCCGGTACGGCGGTGGCGGCCCCGGTGCCGGGACCGGCGGCCCCCGAGCCGTCGGTCCCGGGCACACAGCCCGCGGCGAGCAGGACGAGGGCGGCGCTGAGCACGGTGGGCGCGGCTCTGGTGTGCCGTCGGCGCGCCCCGGTACCGGGGATTCCCATGCCAGATCTCCTTCATGCGGTGAGCAGGACCCGCGGGCGGTGTCAGGCGCCCCGGAAGCCGATGGTGGGCAGCGCCCTCAGCCGTGGCCAGTCGCGCACTCCGGGCGGTATCAGACCGGAGAGGAATCCGTAGCGGTGTGCCAGGTCGCGGGCGTCCGCGGCCCCGCCGCGGGCGGAGCGTTCGGCGCGGTTCCACCACCCGGCCACCTCCGGCCAGCCGGGCGCGGCCAGCGAACCGCCGAAGTGCTGGACGGACAGGGCGGCGGTGAGGTTGGCGAAGGCGAGCCGGTCGGTGAGCGGCCATCCGGCGAGCGTCCCGGTCATGAATCCGGCCACGAACACATCACCGGCGCCGGTGGGGTCGAGCGCGTCCACGGCGAGCCCCGGCACCTCGGCGCTCTCCCCGCTGACCGAGTCGACGGCCACCGCGCCCTCGGGGCCCTTGGTGACCACGGCGATGGGCACCCGTTCGGCCAGGGCGCGCACCGCCCGCTCGGGGCTGTCGGTGCCGGTGTAGCGCTGGGCCTCGGCCGCGTTGGGCAGAAAGGCGTGGGCGTGGGGCAGATCGGGGAGGGCGGCGAGGTCCCAGCGTCCGCTGTCGTCCCAGCCGACGTCGGCGAAGACCTTGCTGCCCTGGGCGTGTGCCAGGCCCACCCACTCCTCCGGCCGTCCTGGTTCGAAGGAGGCCACGCAGGCGCGGGTGCGGGGCGGGGTGCCGGGGACGGCGGGCGGCGGGGCCGGATGCTCGTGGGTCACCATGGTGCGTTCGCCCTCGTACGCCATGGAGACCGTGACCGGGGAGTGCCAGCCGGGGACCCGACGGGAGGGGGTGAGGTCGACGCCCTCGCCGTTCTCCAGGCTCTCCCAGCAGTAGTCGCCGTAGACGTCGGCGCCGAACGCCGCGGCCAGGGTGGTGTGGAGTCCGAGCCGGGCCAGCGCGGTGGCCATGTTGGCGATGCCGCCGGGGCTCGAACCCATGCCGCGCGCCCAGCTCTCGGTGCCGCGCACGGGGGCGTGGTCGAGTCCGGTGAAGATGATGTCCAGGAACACGGTGCCGGTCAGATAGACGTCGTGCACGGGGTCCGCGGGAGCGCGCAGCGCCGCGAGCGGATCGATCGGGTGGATCGAGTGGATCGAGTGGATCGAGTGGATCGGATCGGGTCTTCCGGCCGTGAAGCTCACCAACGCGCCTTTCTCTGCTCCGTGGGACTCTTCCTCGGTGCGACGGGTGCGCCATGGCACCGGGAGAACGGGGTGTCGTGGGCGTGAGCGACACCCTGCACCCGCCTGACGATTAATGCAAGAGGTCAGTCACACTCGCGCAGAGTCGCTCAGGTGGAGTAGGTTTCCCCCATGCTGCGAGAGACCCGCCACGAGAAGCTGCTGAGCATCCTCGGCGAGGAGGGGGTGCTCCCCATCGGGGAGATCGCCACGCGTCTGGGCATCAGCGAGGCCACCGCCCGGCGGGACATCACCGAGCTGGGCCGGGCCGGGCGACTCACCCGGGTCTACGGCGGCGCGGTGGCCGCCCCCAGGCCGGACGAGGAGCGCCCGTTCGGCGAGGTGGAGGTCGACGACCTGGCCGAGAAGCAGGCCGTCGCCCGCCGGGCCGCGGAGCTGGTCGCGGACGGCGATGTCCTGCTGCTGGACATCGGCACCACCACGCTCCAGCTCGCCAAGCAGCTGCGCGGACGGCCGGTCACCATCGTGACCAGCAATCTCGCGGTCTACGACGAACTGCGCGACGACCCGCAGGTGACACTGATCCTGCTCGGCGGGCAGGTACGCGCCAACTACCGGTCGGTGGTGGGTTTCCTCACCGAGTCCAACATCCGGCAGCTGCACGTCGGCCGGCTCTTCCTCGGCGCCAGCGGGGTGCTGCCGGACGGCAGTGTGCTGGACAGCACCCATGTGGAGGTGCCGGTGAAGCGGGCCATGCTCGAGGCGACCCGCGAGGTGGTGCTGCTGGTCACCGCGGGCAAGTTCCCCGGTGAGACCGGTCTCGCCCGGATCTGCGGACCCCGGCGGATCGACACCCTGATCACCAACACAACATCCGATCCGGCGACGCTCGCCGTGTTCCGCGAGGCCGATGTGGAGGTACTGACCGTATGAGGCTGACTGTGCTGGGCGGCGGCGGTTTCCGTATGCCCCTGGTGTACCGGGCGCTGCTGGACGACACCGGGGACGCGGCGGGGCGCTGCACCGAGCTGGTGCTGTACGACACCGACCGGACCCGGCTCGACGCCATCGGCGCGGTCCTGGCCGAGCAGGCGGCGGGCCGTGCCACCGCCCCCGCCGTACGGGCCACCACCGACCTCGACGACGCGCTGCGCGGTGCCGACTTCGTGTTCTCCGCCATCCGCGTCGGCGGTCTGGAGGGGCGTGCGCACGACGAGCGGCTCCCGCTGGCCGAGGGGGTGCTCGGCCAGGAGACCGTCGGGGCGGGCGGGGTGCTCTACGGGCTGCGCACCCTGCCGGTGGCGGTCCGGATCGCCGAGCGGATCGCGGCGGTGGCCCCGGACGCCTGGGTCATCAACTTCACCAACCCCGCGGGCATGGTCACCGAGGCGATGCAGCGGGTGCTGGGCGACCGCGTGATCGGCATCTGCGACTCACCGGTGGGGCTGTGCCGCCGGGCGGCGCGGGCGCTGGGCGCCGACCCGGACCGGACCTCCTACGACTACGTCGGGCTCAACCATCTCGGCTGGCTGCGCCGGCTGGTCGTGGACGGCCGGGACCGGATGCCCGAACTCCTCGCGGACACCGGCCTGTTGGAGTCCTTCGAGGAGGGCAAGCTGTTCGGCGCCGAATGGCTGCGGGCGCTGGGCGCCCTGCCCAATGAGTATCTGCACTACTACTACTTCAACCGCGAGGCGGTGGCCTCGATCCGGCAGGCGCCGGCCACCCGCGGCGAGTTCCTCCGGGAGCAGCAGGCCCGTTTCTACACCTCGGCCGCCGCCGAGGGCGCGGGGGCGCTGGAGGTCTGGGAGCGGACCCGGCTGGAGCGCGAGGCCACGTACATGGCGGAGAGCCGCGAGGCCACCGGCGGATGGCAGCGCGACACCTGTGACCTCGACGGCGGCGGCTACGACCGGATCGCGCTGGCCCTCATGCGGGCCATCGCCCGCAATGAGCGCGCCACCCTGATCCTCAACGTCCGCAACGGCTCCGCGGTCCCGGGTCTCGACGCCGATGCCGTGGTGGAGGTGCCGTGTCTGGTGGACGCGGGCGGGGCGCGCCCGCTGGCGGCCGGGGCGGTGGCCCCGGACCAGCTCGGGCTGATGCTCTCGCTGAAGGCGGTGGAGCGCTCGACGATCGAGGCGGCGGCCGCCTCGGCGGCGACCGGGGCGGGCGCCCGCGCGGGCGGCGCCCGCGGTGCGGCCCTGCGGGCTCTCGCCCTCCATCCGCTGGTGGACTCGGTGAATGTGGCGGCCCGGATCCTCGATGCCTCGGGGGCGCTGACCCACGAGCCGCCCCGCTCCTAGGGCGTGTCCGTGAAGTCGCGCCGGGTGAGCCCGCGGCGTCTGGCGTGCGATCGCAAGGCTGAGCTTCGCGCTCGTAGGGGGCCTGCCCGGGTGATCCCGGCAACGCAGCGAGCGTGCGTACCAGGCGTCGCGGGCCCGGCGGGACTTTGCGGACACCCCCTAGGAGCCCCCTGGGAGCTGTCCGAACGGGCACACTCCAGTCGTCGGCCCCGCCCGGTCGGGCCCCGCGGTCCGCCCCCGTCCAGCAAACGGGCGGCAAACGGGCACACCGGGCGGGCAGCCAGGCATCCCCGATCCGTATCCCTGTCCACTTCACAGCCACTGACCTGCTGAGATAACGTTCAGGAAACGGGCACATACGGTCACGATCTCCTCGGCGTCAAGGCTGGCCACGTGATGGCGCGCTTGTAAAACTTCCACGCAAGCCAGGAGAGTGACGCAGGGAGGCGCGGGATGGAGGCGGAGGAACGCCGTCGGGAGATCCTCGACACGGCCCGCCGTGCCGGGGTCGTCGACGTCGGCAAACTCGCCGCGGACCTCGGCGTCTCCAAGGAGACCGTGCGCCGCGACCTGAGGGTGCTGGAGGAACACGGTCTGGTGCGCCGCACCCACGGCGGTGCCTATCCCGTGGAGAGCGCGGGGTTCGAGACGACCCTGGCCTTCCGCACCACCATGCACGTCCCGGAGAAGTCCCGGATCGCGGAGGCGGCGGCCGCGCTGCTGGGCGACGCCGAGACGGTCTTCGTGGACGAGGGGTTCACCCCGCAGCTGATCGCGGAGGCCCTGCCCCGGGACCGTCCGCTCACCGTGATCACCGCGTCGCTCGCCACCGCGGGCGGTCTCGCAGGGCGGGAGAACACCACCGTGCTGCTGCTCGGCGGCCGGGTGCGCGGCGGCACCATGGCCACCGTGGACCACTGGGCGACCCATATGCTCTCCGGCTTTGTCATCGACCTGGCCTTCATCGGCGCCAACGGCATCTCCCGGCAGTACGGCCTCACCACGCCCGATCCGGCGGTCAGTGAGGTCAAGGCGCAGGTGGTCCGGGTCTCCCGGCGGAAGATCTTCTCCGGGGTGCACACCAAGTTCGGCGCCGTCAGCTTCTGCCGGTTCGCGGAAGTGTCCGACTTCGAGGCCATCGTGACCGACACCGGACTCCCGCTCACCGAGGCACACCGCTACTCCCTGCTGGGCCCGCAGATCATCCGCGCCTGACACGCCGTCACGCCGTATGCTGCGCAGCGCGGTTACTCCCCCCTTCCTCCCACACGTCCCTTCGATTGGACCTGTCATGCCCGTCCTGACACTTCGTGCTGCCCGGATACCGCTGGTGGCCCTGACCGCGGGAGCGCTCCTCGCCGGGTGCGCCGGCATGGGGGGCGGTGGGTCCGGCGGCAAGACCATCAATGTGCTGATGGTCAACAACCCCCAGATGATGGACTTGCAGAAGCTCACCGCGAAGCACTTCACCAAGGAAACCGGCATCAGGGTGAACTTCACGGTGCTGCCGGAGAACGACGTCCGCGACAAGATCAGTCAGGACTTCGCCAATCAGGCCGGTCAGTACGACGTGGCCACCATCAGCAACTTCGAGGTGCCGTTCTACGCCAGGAACGACTGGCTGCTGCCGCTGGACGACCGGGTGGCGAAGGACCGGGCCTTCGACCAGAAGGACATCCTGCCCCCGATGCGCCAGTCGCTGACCGCCGACGACGGCCGGCTGTACGCCCAGCCGTTCTACGGTGAGTCGTCGTTCCTGATGTACCGCAAGGACGTGTTCGCCGAGAAGCATCTGACCATGCCCGAGCGGCCCACCTGGCAGCAGGTGGCCGACCTGGCGGCCAAGGCCGATGGCGCCCGCAACGGGATGAAGGGCATCTGTCTGCGCGGACTGCCCGGCTGGGGCGAGCTGATGGCGCCGCTCACCACGGTCGCCAACACCTTCGGCGGCACCTGGTTCAGCAAGGACTGGAAGGCGCAGCTCACCTCCCCCGGGTTCGCCAAGGCGACGAAGTTCTATGTCGACCTGGTGCGCAAGCACGGCGAGGCGGGCGCCGCCCAGTCCGGGTTCGCCGAATGCCTCAACAACCTCACCCAGGGCAAGAGCGCCATGTGGTACGACGCCACCTCGGCCGCCGGATCGCTGGAGGCCGCCGACTCGCCCGTCAAGGGCAAGATCGGCTATGTCCAGGCGCCGGTGGTGAAGACCAAGAGCTCGGGCTGGCTCTACACCTGGGCCTGGGGGATCCAGAAGGCGACCCGCACCCCCGACAACGCGTGGAAGTTCGTCCGCTGGGCCTCCAGCAAGAAGTACGAGACCCTGGTGGGCAAGACGTTCGGCTGGGCCAATGTCCCGGCGGGCAAACGGGCGTCCACCTACGCCGACCCCGACTACCGCAAGGCCGCCGGCACCTTCTCGGAGGTCACCCGCAAGGCCATCACCAGCGCCCGGCCACGTGACCCGGGTGTGCAACAACGGCCGACCATCGGGATCCAGTTCGTCGACATCCCCGAGTTCTCCGACCTCGGCACCAAGGTCGCCCAGGAGATCAGTGCCGCGATCGCCGGAAAGCAGTCCGTCGACGAGGCGTTGAAGAAGTCGCAGAAGCTGGCCGAGAGGGTCGGCGAGGAGTACCGAGATGAGTAATCCCACGACTGCCGCCCCCGTCCGCGGCCCGCGCCCGCCGGCCGCGGCCACCGCCACCCGGCGCTCCCCCGAGATCCCCCGCAACCGCGCCCGCGAGTGGGCCACGCGGGCTCCGCTGATGCCCGCGCTGATCTTCCTGATCGTGGTCACCCAGCTGCCGTTCGCGGCCACACTGGTGATCTCCTTCTTCGACTGGAACGCCTTCCGGCCCGAGCGCCGTGAGTTCACCGGTCTGGACAACTACCGGACCGTCGCCAGTGACGAGGGCCTGCGCGAGTCCATCCTGACCACCGTGCTGCTGACCGCCACCGTGGTGATCGTCAGTGTGGTGCTGGGACTGCTGCTGGCGCTGCTGCTGGACCGCAGGTTCCGTGGCCGCGGACTGGTGCGCACCATGCTCATCGCACCGTTCCTGCTGGTCCCGGTGGCCTCCGCGCTGCTGTGGAAGCATGCGCTGTACAACCCTGAGTACGGGCTGTTCAACGGGGTACTCACCTGGCTGGGTGGGCCCCAGCCGGACTGGATCTCCGATATGCCCCTGCTGGCCGTGGAGATGTCCCTGGTGTGGCAGTGGACACCGTTCATGATGCTGATCCTGCTGGCCGGGCTCCAGAGCCGCCCCCTGGACATGATCGAGGCCGCCCGGCTGGACGGTGCGGGCAACTGGCAGATCTTCCGTTATCTCACCCTGCCGCATCTGCGCCGCTATCTGGAGCTGGGCACCCTGCTCGGGTCGATCTACATCGTGCAGAACTTCGACGCGGTGTTCACCCTGACCCGTGGCGGCCTGGACACCGCCAACCTCCCCTACACCATCTACGAGACCTTCTACAACGCCCATGAGTACGGGCTGGCATCCGCGGCGGGCGTGCTGGTGGTGATCGGCACGATCGTCATCGCCACCTTCGCGCTGCGTGTGGTGTCGTCCCTGTTCCGTGAGGAGGTGTCCCGCGCATGACCGCGTCGACCGCCCCGGCGGCCACCACCGCCGTTCCCCCGTCCGCCCGCCGGGCCAGGCGCCGCGGTGCCGCGCTCGGCCTGCTCGCCTGGTTCACCGGGATCGTGTTCGTCCTGCCGGTGCTGTGGATGGTGCTGACCTCCTTCCACTCCGAGCCGGACGCCGCCACCAATCCGCCGTCGGTGGCAGCGCCCCTCACCCTGGACGGCTACCGCGAGTTCTTCGGGGCGGGCGGTGGGGCCAGCCCGTGGCCGCCGCTGCTCAACTCGCTGGGCGCGAGCGTGTTCTCCACCCTCTTCGTGCTGGTGCTGGCGCTTCCGGCGGCGTACGCGCTGTCCATCCGGCGGGTGCGCAAGTGGACGGATGTGATGTTCTTCTTCCTGTCCACGAAGATGCTGCCGGTGGTGGCCGGTCTGCTCCCGGTGTTCCTGTTCGCCAAGGACACCGGCTTCCTGGACAACATCTGGCTGCTGGTCATCCTCTACACCTCGATGAACCTGCCGATCGCGGTGTGGATGATGCAGTCCTTCCTCGCCGACATCCCGGTGTCCGTGATCGAGGCGGCGCAGATGGACGGCGCGCGGCTGCCGACCGTCCTGGTGCGGGTGATCGCCCCGATCGCCGGTCCGGGGATCGCCGCCACCTCGCTGATCTGCTTCATCTTCAGCTGGAACGAAATGCTCTTCGCCCAGGTGCTCACCGGTGTGGTCGCCCAGACCGCGCCGGCGTTCCTGACCGGCTTCGTCACCAGCCAGGGCCTGTTCCTCGCCCAGGTGTGTGCCGCGTCGGTCGTCATTTCCCTGCCGGTGCTGGCCGCCGGTTTCGCCGCCCAGGACAAGCTGGTCCAGGGCCTGTCGCTAGGAGCCGTCAAATGAGGGCCGCGGTCATCGAAGCCCCCGGCAAGGTCACCGTCGAGACCGTTCCGGACCCCACGCCGGGACCCCGCGAGGTGGTGGTCGATGTGGCGGCGTGCGGCCTGTGCGGCACCGATCTGCACATTCTCCAGGGCGAGTTCGCCCCCACGCTGCCGATCATCCCCGGGCACGAGTTCGCCGGACAGGTGGTGGGCATCGGCAGCGGTGTCACCGAGCTGGCGGTGGGCGACCGGGTCGCGGTGGATCCCTCCCTGCACTGCCATGAGTGTCGCTACTGCCGGATCGGACGGGGCAATCTCTGCGACAACTGGAACGCCATCGGGGTCAGTGTGCCCGGCGGTGCCGCCGAGTTCGCCGTCGCCCCGGTGGCCAACTGCGTCAAGCTGCCGGAGCATGTGGAGATGGCGGACGCGGCCCTCATCGAGCCGCTGTCCTGCGCGGTGCGCGGTTATGACGTGCTGCACGGCAATCTGGGCGCGGAGGTGCTGATCTACGGCTCGGGCACCATGGGCCTGATGATGCTGGAGCTGGCCAAGCGGACCGGGGCCACCAGCGTGGACGTGGTGGACATCAACGCCGACCGGCTGTCCACCGCGGGCACCCTGGGCTGCTCCCGGTCCGCCGCCTCGGCGGCGGAGCTGGAGCAGCCGCGCGGCTGGGACGTGGTCATCGACGCGACCGGCAACCAGGCCGCCATTCAGGACGGGCTGGGCCGCGTGGCCAAGGCCGGAACGTTTCTTCAGTTCGGTGTCTCCGACTACGCGACACGGGCCACCATCGAGCCGTACAAGATCTACAACCAGGAGATCACCATCACCGGTTCGATGGCCGTGCTGCACAGCTACGAACGAGCCGCCGGACTGTTCGCCTCGGGCGTCCTGGACCCGGAGGTCTTCATCAGCCACCGGCTGCCGCTCGAGGAGTACCCCGCGGCGCTGGACCGGTTCCGGTCGGGCGAGGGCCGGAAGATCGTGGTGGTGCCTTGAGCCCGGCGCACCCGGCGCACCGGTGGGGAGGAGCGCTCCGCCCTCCCCACCGGCCGTGTTGACGCACCCTGTCCCGGGCTCCAGGCTTGGGCCGAAGCGATCTTGGGCCAGGAGGGTACGGGATGAACGGCACGGCGGTAGTGGTGGGCGGAGGGCTGGCGGGCACGCTGGCGTTAGGCGCTCTGATCGGGCATGTCGGCACGGTCACCGTGATCGAACGGGACCGCTATCCCGAGGATCCGATGTTCCGCAAGGGCGTCCCGCAGGGGCGCCATCTCCATGTCTTCCTCAGCGGCGGCCAGCGGGCCCTGGACACGCTTCTGGCGGGCACGCTCGCGGAGTTGGAGGCGGCGGGCGCACACCGCATGGAGGCGCCGCGCGATGTGATCACCAGGACCTCCACCGGCTGGCAGCGCCGCTACCACGAGGGCAAGCATGCCCTGCTCAGCTGCACCCGTCCGCTGTTCGACGCCACCGTACGGGCCCGGGTGCTCGCCGAGGCGGACCGCTCCGGCACCCGGGTGGAGGTGCTGGAGGCGACCGAGGCCGTCGGGCTGCTCGGCACGGCGGAGCGGGTGACCGGTGTACGGGTGCGTTCGCGCGACGCGGGGCGCGCCGAGCGCGAGATCCACGCCGATCTGGTCATCGATGCCTCCGGGCGCTCCTCGCGCGCTCCCCAGTGGTTCGAGCAACTCGGCCGTCCGGCACCGCGCGAGGAGGTGGTCGATGCCGGGATCGGCTACGTAACCCAGATGTTGCGCCCCGCCGAACCGCTCGAGATGTCGATGGTCGTCGAGCCCCGGCCCAACTGCCCGCGCGGCGCCGCGTGGTGCCCGGTGGAGAACGGCAACTGGCTGCTGACGATGTCCGGAGTGCGCGGCCACCATCCACCCACCGACGGCTCGGAGGTGCTGGACTTCGTGGCGTCGCTCGACGAACCTCATCTGCACGAGCATCTGCGCGGCTGCGAACCGGTGTCCCCGCCGTACGGCTATCGTGACACCGCCAACCGCCGCCGCTACTACCACGCCCAGGGCGGCGTGCCCGAGGGCTTCATCGCGGTATCGGACGCCGCCTGCACCTTCAACCCCATCTACGGGCAGGGCATGTCCGTCGCCGCCCTCAGCGGTCTCGCGCTGCGCCGGTGCCTCACCGAGGGCGGTCTGCGGCCGGGTCTGGCCGCCGTGGCGCAGCGCGCGGTGGCCCGGGCCAGTGACACCGCCTGGCTGACCGCCGTGGGCGCGGACCGCCCGTACGCGACGGGGGACGACGCGACCCCGCCCGGGACCGCCGAGCGATTGCAGACCTGGTACTTCGGCCGCCTGGTGGCGCGGGCGACCATCGATCCGGTGGTCGGCGCGGCCTTCCGCGACATCACGCATCTGGCCGCGCCCCCGTCGCGGCTGCTCTCCCCCGCCGTCGCGCTGCGGACGGTGCTGCTGCCGCGCCGTGGGGGGCTTCCGACGCCGCCCCTGCGGGTGGAGGGCGTGGCCCGGTAGTGCCGGGGGCGGGCCGTGGGGGATCTCAGGCCCGCCCCGCCGAGCGCTCGGGCCGGCCGGTCAGGCCGGTCCGGTGCGCCGGATCAGTCCGCGTGGACGGTGGTCCGTGCCGTGCCCGAAGTCGCCGCCGTGACGCCGAAGTTGCCCTCCACCTCGGACTTCTCGGAGGCGTCGGGATAGGGGTTGGTGCAGGACGTCCCGGCCGTGGAGCCGGACATCAGGCTGGAGCACGGGCCGGGCTTCTTGTCGGGCAGCCCCAGGATGTGGCCGAGCTCGTGGGAGGAGATCCGCACGGTGTTGTAGCCCTGGTCGACGGCCTGGCGGCCGAAGTAGACGGTGCCGCTTCCCAGGCCGGTGACCGCGGCGCGCGGCCAGCCGTCGTCCGCGACGACACGCACGTTGGCCCGCTGACCGGAGGTGGCGGGCTTGAGCTGGACGTTGGCCACGCTCTCGTTCCACACCGCCACGCCCTTGGCCACGGCGTCCTTGAACTCGGCCGCCCCGGAGGCGTCGTACGTCACCACACGGGCGGCGGCGCGCTCGGTCGGGGCGGGGGCGGCCACGGCCTGTCCGCCCGCGAGGGCGAGAACCGCCGCCACGGCGGCTGGTAAGGCACGCACAAGCCTGCTGGATGTCACGATCGGCCTCCTTGTGGGGGAAGGAACCTACTGACCTTCTGGACGTGAGCATGGCGAGCCGCCATGCTCACCGGCCACCATGCCCAGCCCGGGCTCCATCCAACCGGCGTTCCCAGCCTCCGTTCTGTCCGGCGGGATCCACCCGTTCGGCCCAGGCGCGCCCCCGCCCGCCGGCGAGGCCACCACCGCGCGGTGCCGCCGGGCGGGGGAACGTCACCGCGCCGGATCCCCGCGCGCTGTTTAGCCTGCAGAGGGACATACGCCGGCTGCGAAGGACGTGAACGCCATGGCGGACACCGCCGACACCACCCCCACCTCCCCCGTCTCCCCCGCCTCCCCCGCCGTCGGCCACTGGCGCCTGGACGCCGACCGGTCCTCGGTCCGTCTCCGGCACCGGGGCATGTGGGGGCTGGTCAATGTCAAGGGCGCCTTCACCCGGGTGGAGGGCGACGGCGAGGTGAGGCCCGACGGCTCCGCCCACGGCAACCTGGCCATCGACGCCGCCTCGCTGGACACCGGCATCCGCAAACGCGACACCCATCTGCGCGGCCCGGACTTCTTCGACGTGGCCAACCATCCGCGGATGGTCTTCACCGTGACCGACGCGTCCCCCGAGGGCAGCGGCGCGGTGCGGGTCAACGGCGTGCTGACCGTCATCGGCCACAGCCACCCGATGACGTTCACCGCCCGGCTCGACGAGGCGGCCAAGGACGCCGTCACGCTCACCGCGGAGGTCGTGATCGACCGCGAGGACTTCGGGATGACCGCGAACCCCGGCGGCATGATGACGGGCGCGGCCACCGTGTCCGTCGTCGCCCGGTTCACCCGGCATTAGCGGCCCGGGCACCCGCCCGTCGCCCACGCCCGCGGCCGGGGCCCACACGTTTCGTGGGCCCCGGCGCGGACCTCTAGAATCGCCGGATGGCTCTCCCGGAGAACGGTCCCGAACCCGGCAACGGCCCCGACGGCAGCGAGGCGGAGCGCGTACTGCACCGCGTCTTCGGCTACGACGCGTTCCGGGGAGGTCAGCAGGAGATCATCGAGCATGTGGTGGCCGGTGGTGACGCGCTGGTCCTGATGCCGACCGGCGGCGGCAAGTCGCTGTGCTACCAGATCCCCGCGCTGGTCCGGAAGGGCGTGGGGGTGGTCGTCTCACCGCTCATCGCGCTGATGCAGGACCAGGTGGACGCCCTGCGCAACCTCGGGGTGCGGGCCGGTTTCCTCAACTCCACCCAGGACCTGGACGAGCGGCGGCTGGTCGAGGCCGAGTTCCTCGCGGGCGAGCTGGACCTGCTGTACCTGGCGCCGGAGCGGCTGCGCGTGGAGTCCACGCTGCGGCTGCTGGACCGGGGCACGGTGTCGCTGTTCGCCATCGACGAGGCGCACTGCGTGGCCCAGTGGGGACACGACTTCCGGCCCGACTACCTGGCCCTGTCCGAGCTGCACGAGCGCTGGCCGAGCGTGCCCCGGATCGCGCTGACGGCGACCGCCACCGAGGCCACCCACTCCGAGATCGCCTCGCGGCTGAAGCTCCAGGACGCCCACCACTACGTGGCCAGCTTCGACCGCCCCAACATCCAGTACCGGATCGCCGCCAAGAACGACCCCAAGCGGCAGCTGCTGGAACTGCTGCGCACCGAGCACACGGGCGACGCGGGCATCGTCTACTGCCTGTCCCGCTCGTCGGTGGAGAAGACCGCCGATTTCCTGGTGGCCCACGGGATCGAGGCACTGCCGTACCACGCGGGGCTGGACGCGCGGACCCGCGCCGAGCACCAGGCGCGCTTCCTGCGCGAGGACGGTCTGGTGGTGGTGGCGACCATCGCCTTCGGCATGGGCATCGACAAACCGGATGTGCGGTTCGTGGCCCATCTGGACCTGCCCAAGTCCGTCGAGGGCTACTACCAGGAGACGGGCCGCGCGGGGCGGGACGGGCTGCCGTCCACCGCCTGGCTGGCGTACGGGCTCCAGGACGTCGTCCAGCAGCGGAAGATGATCGACACCTCGGAGGGGGACGACGCCCACCGGCGGCGGCTGGGCGCCCATCTGGACGCCATGCTGGCGCTGTGCGAGACCGTCGAGTGCCGCCGGGTCCGGCTGCTGGCCTACTTCGGCCAGCAGAGCGGTCCCTGCGGCAACTGCGACACCTGTCTGACCCCGCCGGAGTCCTGGGACGGCACCATCCCCGCGCAGAAGCTGCTGTCCACGGTGGTCCGGCTGAAACGGGAGCGCCACCAGAAGTTCGGCGCGGGCCAGATCATCGACATCCTGCTCGGCAAGAAGACGGCGAAGGTCATCCAGTTCGACCATGACGCCCTGTCGGTGTTCGGCATCGGCACCGAGCTGCGCGAGGCCGAATGGCGCGGTGTGGTACGGCAGTTGCTGGCGCAGGGGCTGATCGGTGTCGAGGGCGACTACGGCACGCTGGTGCTCACCGAGAGCAGCGCCGCGGTGCTGAACCGGGAGCGTGAGGTCAGGCTGCGGCGGGAGCCGGAGAAGGCCGCCCGCGCGGCCAAGACCGGCAAGGCGTCCAAGTCCAAGGGCGCGGAGGCGTCCGCCGAACTGCCCGAGGAGGCGGTGCCGGTCTTCGAGCGGCTGCGCGCCTGGCGCGCCGCCTCCGCGAAGGAGCAGGGCGTCCCCGCGTATGTGATCTTCCACGACGCCACGCTGCGGCAGATCGCCACCGAGCAGCCCGCCACGCTGGAGGCGCTGGGCACGGTGAGCGGTGTCGGTGAGAACAAGCTGGCGAAGTACGGGCAGCAGATCCTGGACACACTGGCGGAGTAGCGGGCCGGGGCCGCCGCGGCGGTGCGGCGGCGCTCAGCCCGACGGCAGCGGCAGCCAGACGGACTCGCCGGGCTCGATGGTCAGGGTGCGGTCGGCGAGCCGCACCTCGACGGGCGGCTCCTCGGAGTCCGGCACCCTGATCCACAGCCGCCCGGAGCGCAGCCGCAGCGTGATCCCCCAGTGGCCGCGGTAGCGCACGGACACTCCGTACTCCGAGAGTTCCGGCAGCGGCACCGGGTCCAGCCACAGGGCCTCCTCACGGGTCTCAAGACCGGTGAGACCGCGCTGCACCAGATCGAGGGTGCCGCCCATGGCGCCGAGGTGGATGCCCTCGCCCGTGGTGCCGCCCTGGATGTCGGCGACATCACCGGCCAGCGCCTCCTGGCAGAAACGCCATGCGTCGGCGCGCCGTGCCCGCGCCAGCACCCAGCCGTGCACCAGTCCGCTGAGGGTCGAACCGTGGCTGGTGCGGTGCAGGTAGTACGCGACCGTGGCGCGCCAGGTGTCGTCGTCGAGACCGTAGCCGAGCTGCCGGAAGAGCTCGGCCAGTTCGGCGGGTGAGAAGAGGTAGCCGAGCATCAGCGCGTCGGCCTGTTTGGACGCCTGGTAGCGGTTGACGGTGTCGCCCTCCGACTCCAGGATCCGGTCCAGGCGGCGGATGTCGCCGTAGCGTGCGCGATAGCCGTCCCAGTCCAGTTCGGCCAGGTCCTGATAGCCGTCGAACTGGCTGATGACGCCCCGGTGGAAGGGGATGCGCAGCCTCCGGGAGACGTCCTCCCAGCGCTCCGGTTCGGCGCGGTCCAGGCCGATGCGCTCGAACAGTTCACGCCGCCGCGGCTCGGGCAGGGTGCGGGCCAGCTCCAGGGCACGGGTGAGCACCCAGGCGGCGGTGACATTGGTGTACGCGTTGTCGTCGAGGCCGGGCCGCTGGGCGCCGGGGTAGCCGTCGTGGTACTCGTCGGGACCGACCACCCCGCGGATCCGGTAGCGCCCGTGGTCCGGGTCGAGGACGGCGGCGTCCGCCCAGAACCGGGCGATCTGCACCAGCATCTCCGCGCCCTTGGTGTGCAGGAAGTCGGTGTCCCCGGTGGCCTGGCAGTACTGCCACACGTTGTACGCCACGGCCGAGCCGACGTGCGCCTGCAACCGCGTGTAGTCGGGCAGCCAGC
Organism: Streptomyces sp. NA02950; assembly: GCF_013364155.1. NCBI lineage: Bacteria > Bacillati > Actinomycetota > Actinomycetes > Kitasatosporales > Streptomycetaceae > Streptomyces > Streptomyces sp. NA02950. The sequence continues at coordinate 1,150,321 of NZ_CP054916.1, forward strand.
GGCCCGAGCGCGGGTTCAGATGCAGGACCTGGGTCTCCTCGCGGCCGTCGCTGCCGCTCTGCCACGGGTACATCGCCCCGGCCCGCCCGGCGTCCGCCGCCGCGCGGCACGCCTGGGGCAGCCGGCGGTGCCGGTAGTGCAGCAGCGCCCGGGACACCTCGGGGAAGTGCAGGTTCAGATACGGCAGGACGAACAGCTCGTCCCAGAACACATGGCCGCGGTACGCCTCGCCGTGCAGTCCGCGCGCCGGTACGCCCACGTCCAGCTCCGCGGTGTGCGGGGAGAGCGTCTGGAGCACGTGGAACAGATGCAGCCGCAGGATGCGGCCCGCCTCGCCCGGCACATCCAACGCGCCCTCGCGCCACAGGTGTTCCCAGGCGGTGTGGTGGGTGACCAGCAGTCCGGCGTAGTCCGGGGCGCGCTCCACCCGGTCGACGGCGGCGCACAGCGGATCGGCGATCGCCGCGTCCCTGGAGGTGTGCACCGCCACGGTCTTCTCCACGGTCACGGGTGCCCCGGAAGTGATCGGCACGGTCAGCCCCCGGACGGCTCCGGTCCCGGTGAGGCGCTGTCCGGTGGTGGCGGCAGCGCCCTCGGTCAGCCGGGTGCGCGCGGCCATGGCCACCCGTACGTCGGAGGCGGAGGTACGGCAGCTCAGCCACACCGTGCCGGGGTCGGCGGCCCCGGTGCGCAGCTCGGTCAGATGGTGCCCGGCCAGATCGCGGTAGCGGGCCACCCCCGCGTTGGCCACGGCACCGTCGAGCGCGGACTCGATCTCGAGCGTGCCCGACCAGCCCTCGGCGGTGAAGGTGGTCCGCTGTGCCGCCAGATGGGGATCGCCCATGTGGACCAGCCGCCGCTGCTCCACGGCGAGCACCCGGCGGTGGCGGTCGGTGAACCGCAGCCGCCGGGTGAGCGTGCCGTGCCGCATGTCGAGGATCTGCCGGTAGCCGGTCAGCTCCGCGCCGTCGGGCGTGAGCCAGGGGCCGGGGCCGGGTGCGGCGGGGTCCGGCTCGGCGAGCCGGTAGCGCAGCGGAAGCCAGTCCGGCAGGTTGACCAGGTCCTCGTTCTCGACCTGCCGTCCGGCGACCTCCGACACCAGCCGGTTGTAGCAGCCCGCGGCATAGGTGCCCGGGTAGTGCACCGCGTCGGCGGCGGTCTCGGAGGCCGCGCCCCGGGTGGCGATGTAGCCGTTGCCCAGGGTGCACAGCGACTCCCGCAGCCGCTCCTCAGCGGGCACGTAGCCCTCGTACTCCCACACCCAGTCCGACACCGCCGCTCACCGGCTCTCGCTCCTCGACCTCCCCCATTGTCCTCGGGAGCGGAGCGGTTCACCGGTTGTGCCGCGCCACCGGAGTGGCCGGTGGGCCCGGAGGGGGACCTCCGGGATGGTCAGCAGATCTTGTAGTCCACGCGGCTGCTGTTGTACGAACAGGTGTCGACGGTGGATCCGCTGCTCTTGCGCAGCGTCGCCTTGTCGCTGGTGTTGTTCCAGACGTAGGCCCGGCGGTCCTGGTACTTGGTGGCGGAGGTGTCCGAGCCGGTGCCGGTGCGCACGGTCACGGTCCGGCCCGCGCCGAGGGTGTAGCTCGGGAAGGTGTACTTGTGGTTACTGGCGTCCACCAGCACCCAGCCCCTGAGGCTGACCCCGCGCGAGGTGGAGTTCTTGATCTGCACATACTCGGCGTTGAGGCTGGTGTTGCTGCGGTTGTCGCTGCCGGGAGAGTCGTAATAGATCTTGGACAGGTGGACCGAGCCCGCGGCTCCGGCGGGCGCCGCGGGGTACAGCAGTGCGGCGGCGCAGCCGGCGGCGAGCAGGGCGCCGGTGCGGGCGGCAGTTCGGGACATACGTCTCCCCCTTGCGTGTGGTGCGTGATGAGCGTGGTTGCACAGGACGGACGGGCGGCCGCGCCCGAAGATGGTTTGGAGTCGGCGAGATGACTCCTTCGGTGCGGCCGCCCGTCCGTCTTCCCCCCACTTTGTGTGGGCCACCAGAGTGGCCCGCCGCGGGTCCCGGCGGCAGGGCTGCGCGGCCCTCGATCCGGGGCCGTCCGGCCCTTGTCCGGCGGGGTGCGGCCGGGGCGCCGGCAAAACGGTCCGGCAGCATGCCGTGCCGGTCCGCCGGCGCAGTCACCCTTGAAGCCCGACCCCGGCCGTGCCAGCGTGGCGATCCGTCCATCCGCCCTCCGCCACCTCGGGAGACACCGGTGACCGCATCCTCCCTGCCCGTGGACATCGTGCGCGCCCGCCGCCACGGCATCGCCGATCTGCTGTCGCGCACCGCGCTGCGGCTGCCGCACAAGACCGCCGTGGTCGACGGTCCGCTGCGGCAGACGTTCGCCGAACTCGACGCGGTGGTGGACCGGACCGCGGGTGCGCTGGCCGCGCGGGGAGTGGCCCGGGGCGACCGGGTGGTGCTGTACGCGCGCAACGCCCACGGTTTTGTGGTCGCCTACTTCGCGCTCGCCCGGCTGGGCGCGGTGTCGGTCCCGGTCAACTTCATGCTGACCCCGCCCGAAGTCGCCTATGTGCTGGACCATTCGGGAGCGGTGGGCATCGTCGCGGGCGCCGATCTGCTCGACGCGGCCGACGCGGCGCTGGCGGAGGCGGCGCCACCGCGCCTCGTGGTGCGCGCGGCGATCGGCGGCGGGCGCGGGGAGTGGGAGGACCTGGCCGCGCTGGGCGAGGAGGACGGCCACCCGGTGCCCGACCCCGCCCTGGCCGACGACGATCCGGTGCAGCTGATGTACACCTCGGGGACCGAGTCCCGGCCCAAGGGCGCCATCATGACCAGCCGCAACCTGATCTCCCAGTATCTGACGGCGATCGTGGTCGGCGACATGTCGGCCGATGACGTGGAGATCCACGCGCTGCCGCTGTACCACTGCGCCCAGCTGCACGCCTGTCTCACCCCGGACGTCTATCTCGGCGCCACCTCCCTGGTGCTGCCCAGCCCGGATCCGGCGACCCTGCTGGCCACCATCGAGGCGGAGCGGGTGACCAAGCTGTTCGCACCACCGACGGTCTGGATCGCGCTGCTGCGCCATCCGGAGTTCGGCACCCGCGACCTGTCGTCGCTGCGCAAGGGCTACTACGGCGCGGCGTCCATGCCGGTGGCCGTGCTGGCCGAGCTGCGCCACCGGCTGCCGGGGCTGGCGCTGTACAACCTCTACGGCCAGACCGAGATGTCCCCGATCGCCACCGTGCTGGGCCCGGACGACCAGGAGCGCAAGGCCGGTTCCGCGGGGCGGGCCGCGCTCAACGTCGAGACGCTGGTGGTGGACGAGGACGACCGCCCGGTGCCGCCGGGCACGGTCGGCGAGATCGTGCACCGGGGCCCGCACACCATGCTCGGCTACTGGCGGGACCCCGAGCGCACCGCGGAGACGTTCCGGGGCGGCTGGTTCCACAGCGGCGATCTGGGGGTGATGGACAACGAGGGGTATCTGACCGTCGTCGACCGCAAGAAGGACATGGTGAACAGCGGCGGGGAGAACGTGTCCGGACGCGAGGTGGAGGAGGTCATCCACACCCACCCGGCGGTCACCGAGGCCGCGGTGTTCGGGGTGCCGCATCCGTACTGGATCGAGGCGGTGACGGCGGTGGTGGTGCCGCGGCCGGGTGAGACGGTGGACGTCCAGGACATCCTGGACCACTGCCGCTCCCGGCTCGCGGGCTACAAGGTGCCCAAGTACGTGGCGCTGGCCGAGTCGTTGCCGAAGAACCCGAGCGGCAAGATTCTCAAGCGTCAACTCCGCACGGCCTACGCACACTTGGGTGACGTCTGACCATCATGTGGACCACGGTTGACGGACGGGATCGGCGCGGTGCTCAATGATGCGCGTGAGGAGTGCGCTGCCCCTGGTCACCCGCGACCACATCGACTTCGGTCGGGTGTGGTCGGCGTCGTGTCCGTTCTGACCCGGCAGCGGGCCGTTCCACCGGCCGATCCCCCGTCGCGGCCCCGCCGCCCCTCCCCCGGCGTCTGACACCGGCGCTCCGCCCGTTGCGGTGCCCCGGGCATCCGCGTCCGCGGCGCGGCGCCCGGCCGCTCCCTCCCGTTCCTCCCTCGTCCCGTTGCGCGTTCCCCTGCGCACATCCCTGTTGCGAAAGGCCCTTCCATGGCTGTGGAGTTCGTTTCCGCCTCCGTCGCCGAACCTCCGGCACGGTTCGCGGTGGTCCCTGTCACCGTGGACGATCCGCTGGTGGAGCCGCTGCTGCGCGAGCTGGGGGACGAGTACTCCCGCCGTTACGGCAAGGACGCCCACGGCGAGATCAGCCGCTATCCGGCCGAGGAGTTCGCACCGCCGCACGGACTGCTGCTCCTGCTGCTGGAGGACGGCGAGCCGGTGGCTGGGGGCGCGTTCCGCCGCTACGACGCGCGCACCGCCGAACTCAAGCGGATCTGGACCCACTCCGGCCACCGGCGGCGCGGGCTCGCCCGCAGGGTGCTGGCCGAGCTGGAGCGGGCCGCGGCCGAGCGCGGGTACCAACGCCTCTACCTGACCACCGGGCCACGGCAGCCGGAAGCACGCGGGCTCTATCTCGCCACCGGATACACCCCGCTGTTCGACCTCAGCGCCGACCCGGAGACCATCGGCCCGCTGCCCTTCGAGAAATCCCTCGTCACACCGGACCGGTGAACGAGTACGGGGGCGGACGGCGTGGCGGGGCGAGGGGACGGTCAGCGGCGGCGTGAGCGCCGGGGCGCCTCCTCCTCGTCCTCGTCGGGCTCCTGCTCGTACGCGTCTTCGTCTTCGTCGTATGCGTCTTCTCCGCCCTCGCGGCCCTCGTCCTCTTCGTCCTCTTCGTCCTCTTCGTATGCGTCTTCGATTTCTTCGTCTTCGTCTTCGTCTTCGTCTTCTCTGTCTTCGTCTTCTCTGTCTTCGTCTTCTCCGTCGACGACCTCGCCCTCGCGGATCTCGCCGCGCCAGCCTTCGATCTCGTCGGGCTCGAGCAGGACTTCGGCCATCAGATGGCGGCGGAAGTGCTTCAATTCCAGCCGCGCCCGGCGGCCCTGGGCCCGCCAGATGTTTCCGGTGCGCTCGAAGAAGCCCTGCGGGTAGTACTGGAGGACCAGCAGGATCCGGGTGAGCTCAGGTGCGATCTCGTGGAACGTGACCGCGCCGTTGACATGGCCCTTCTCGGCGCGTGAGGTCCAGATGATGCGCTTGTCCGGCACCTGCTCGACGATCTCGGAGTGCCACTTGCGGTGCGACCAGAAGACCTGGGCCTTCCAGTCCAGCTCGGTGTCGGACTCCTGCGAGACGTCTTCGACCTTCTTCATATAGCTGGGGAAGTCCTCGAACTGGGTCCACAGATCGTAGGTGAGCGAGACGGGGGCCCCGACGTCGATCTGCTCGACGATATTGGTGACCTTCAGCTTCTTGTCCCGGTCACCCCCCTTGCCACCGCCCAGACCCGGGATCACTTCCTCGGCCTTGTCCACCGCCTTGTCCTTGACCGTCTCCAACCCCGCCTTCACCAGCGGCTTCATCGGCAGGTCCAGACCGTCTCCGGTCTTGCCGACGGCCTTCTTGCCACGCTGGGTCACCGATGACACGGCCTTCTGACCCAGGGCTCCGAGGAGGTTCCGCGCCTCCTTCTTCAGACGATCGGTGGGCAGCTCCTCGGCGAGGGCGCCGAGCCCTCCCGAGCCTCGTTCATCCGCCTTCTGCGCCATGGACCCTCACCCCTGACTCCGTCGTCCGGACCCACCGGACTCGCTCCGCTTCCGGGTCTTCGCCGGGCGGTCGGCGGCCGGTTTCCGCCGCCGGTCCTCGCTCCGGCTCCGCTCCCCGCCGCGCGTGCGCTCCTCGCTCCGGCTCCGCCCGCCGGACCGCGCGGCGGAAGCGTCCTTGCGCTCCCGCGCCTTGCCCTTCGCCTCCCGCTTCCCGGAGGTGCCCCGCTGCTCGGAGGCGTCCCGCTCCTCGGAGGTCTCCTGCCGCTCGGACCCGTCCGGCTTCTCGGAGGTGTCCCCGCCGGGGCGCAGTGTGTTCGCCCGGCGCTCCAGCCGGTCACTCAGGGCGTTCATACGGTTACTGGCCACCGACACGACGGCCGACCGCCCCGCCGACGCCACCTTGCCGCGCACATCACGGCCCACCTTGCCGATCTCGGAGGTGGGCAGTGCGTCGGTGCCCACCGGGACGCGGCCGGACGCGAGACGCTTGCCCGCCGCCATACCGGCGAGGGCGACGGCCCACCGCATCCTGCGGCGGCGTCCGAAGAGGTAACCGCTGGCGAAGGCCAGCGCCGCCTCGCTCTTCATGATCGGTCCTCCTCACCGCCGCCGGAACACGGCCATCACCCGGAGAGCCCACACACGGGCCTCAGTTTCGATTATGTCGCATTCACCCCATTTGGTGATTTTCTGGGAACGGTGCGATCAGGCCGCGAGCGCCGGGTGCAGCACCACTTTGGTGTAGCCCTCGATCCGCTGATCGAACTTCTCGTACGCCGACGGCGCCTGGTCCAGCGGGAGTTCGTACGAGACCACGAAACTGGGCTTGGCCCGACGGGCGATGATCATGTCGCGCAGCTGGCGGTTGTACCGCTTGACGTTGCACTGGCCGGTGCCGATCCACTGCCCCTTCTCGAACATCCGGCCGATGGAGAGGAGGAGCTGGCCGTGTTTGGCGTGCTCATCGGGGGCGCCGGGGTCGGACGGCACGTACAGGCCCGGCACCCCGAGCATCCCGGTCGGCCGCACGGTGTCGACGAGCTCGTTGAGGACGACCGCCGGCTCCTCGTGGCCGGCGTCGCGGGACCGGGCCTGGTAGCCCACCGCGTCCACACCCTTGTCGGTGCCCTCGCCACCGGTCCGGTCCTTGATCTGCTCCGCCGGGTCGCCCTTGGTGAAGTCGATGGCGACCGCCCCGATCTCGTCGGCCTTGGCGAGCCGCTCGGGCACCCGGTCCACCGAGAACACCTTGGCGGCGCCGCGCAGCAGGGCCGAGTAGGCGGCCATCAGCCCCACCGGTCCCGCGCCGTAGACCACCACGCTCTCGCCCGGGGAGACCTGTGCCAGCTCACATCCGTGATAGCCGGTCGGGAAGATATCCGCGAGCAGGACGAAGTCGGTCTCGAACTCATCGCCCTCGGGCAGCTTCAGACAGTTGAAGTCGGCGAAGGGCACTCGCAGCCGCTCGGCTTGGCCACCGGTGTATGGGCCCATCGCCACATAGCCGTAGGCGCCACCCGCGAAGCCGGGGTTGACCGTCAGACAGAAGCCGGTGTAGCCCGCGAGGCAGTTCTTGCAGAATCCGCAGGCCACGTTGAACGGTACGACCACGCGGTCCCCTTTGGACAGCGAGGTGACGCCCGAGCCGGTTTCCTCGATGATGCCCATGTTCTCGTGCCCGAAGACGATGCCCGGCCGGGCCGCCGTACGGCCCTCGTACATATGCAGGTCGGCGCCGCAGATCGCGCTGGACGTGACCCGTACGATCGCATCGTTCGGGTGGTCGATCCGGGGGTCGTCGACATCCCTCACGGCCACGGTGAAGGGTTTCTCGTAGACGACGGCTCTCACCTCGGCCACCTCCGCGTCGCCGGGTACGTTCCCAGGTAAACGCCGCCCGGTGACCGCCGCAACCGCGCGCCACGGACGCTAGGAAACCTTCACCCAGTCCAGGGTGCGCTGCACGGCCTTCCGCCAGCCCGCGTAGCCCTCTTCGCGCCGCTCATCGCTCCACTGCGGCTCCCAGCGCTTGGACTCGCTCCAGTGGGAGCGCAGCTCATCGGTGTCCCGCCAGAAGCCGGTGGCGAGACCGGCGGCGTAGGCGGCACCGAGGGCGGTGGTCTCGGCCACCACCGGCCGGCTGACCGGCACCCCCAGCACATCGGCCTGGATCTGCATGCACAGGTCGTTGTCGGTGACACCGCCGTCCACCCGGAGCACATCGAGATGGGTTCCGGCGTCCTTCTCCATGGCCTCGACCACGTCCCGGCTCTGGTAGCAGATGGCCTCCAGGGTGGCGCGGGCGAGATGGCCTCCCGTGTTGTAGCGGGTGAGGCCGACGATCGCGCCACGGGCGTCGGAGCGCCAGTACGGGGCGAACAGACCGGAGAACGCAGGGACGAAGTAGACCCCGCCGTTGTCCTCGACGGAACGGGCCAGCCGCTCGCTGGCCGGAGCGTCCTCGATGATCTTCATCTGGTCGCGCAGCCACTGGACGGCCGAGCCGGTCACCGCGATGGAGCCCTCCAGGGCGTAGACGGCGGGGCTGCCGTCGAACTGGTACGCCACGGTGGTGAGCAGCCCGCTGGTCGAACGCACCAGCTCCGCACCGGTGTTGAGGACCAGGAAGTTGCCGGTGCCGTAGGTGTTCTTGGCCTCGCCGGGGCGGAAGCACACCTGCCCGACGGTGGCCGCCTGCTGGTCGCCGAGGACACCGGTGATGGGGGTCGCGGTGCGCAGCGGGCGGGTGGTGCGGGCCTGACCGTACGCCTCGGCGTGGGAGGAAGGGTTGATCGTCGGCAGCATGGAGCGCGGAATGCCGAAGATCTCCAGCAGTTCGTCGTCCCAGTCCAGCGTCTCCAGGTTCATCAGCATGGTGCGGCTGGCGTTGGTGACATCGGTGGCGTGGATACCGCCGCCGGGGCCGCCGGTGAGGTTCCACAGCACCCAGGCGTCGGTGTTGCCGAAGATCGCGTGGCCGCGTTCGGCTGCCTCGCGGACACCCTCGACGTTGTCCAGAATCCACTTGATCTTGCCGCCGGAGAAGTAGGTGGCGGGCGGCAGTCCGGCCTTGCGGCGGATGACCTCGCCGTGGCCGTCCCGTTCGAGGGCGGCGGCGATGGCGTCGGTGCGGGTGTCCTGCCAGACGATGGCGTTGTGGTACGGCTGGCCGTTGCGCGGATCCCAGATGACGGTGGTCTCGCGCTGGTTGGTGATGCCGATGGCGGCCAGGTCGGCGGGTGAGAGCCCGCCGGTGCGGATGGCGTTCTGCATCACGGAGTTGGTGCGTTCCCAGATCTCCACCGGGTCGTGCTCGACCCACCCCGAGCGCGGCAGGATCTGGTGGTGCTCCAGCTGGTACCTCGCCACTTCGCTGCCGTCGTGGTCGAAGATCATGAAGCGGGTGCTGGTGGTCCCCTGATCCACCGCTCCGACGAATTCCGGCATCCTTCCGCCGCCTCTCGTGGATGGGTCCGGCCCGGCTCAGCTCTCCGGAGCGGGGGTGCGTCCCACTTCCTGCTGCCCGGCGACCGGGAGGAAGCGGCTGATCAGGACCTTGTACAGGGCCGCGCCGACCAGTCCGCCGACCAGCGGTCCGACGATGGGCACCCAGAAGTAGAGATTCCCGTACTGGTCCCGCCAGGCGGTGTCGTACCCGGTGAGGAAACTGGCCAGCCGGGGGCCGAAGTCACGGGCCGGGTTGATGGCGTATCCGGCGTCGGCGCCCCACGCCATGCCGATCGCGACCACGATGAGGCCGATGATGAACGGGCCAAGATTGGCCTGCGGGGGCGTGTTCAGCAGATCGGTGACGGCGAAGATGAGCAGCACCAGGATGGCGGTGCCGATGATCTGGTCGCGCAGCGCGCCCCATTCGCTCACCGGGAGCGAGCCGTTGCCCGGGAGGGTGGAGAACACGAACTGGGTTTTGAAGGTGTGCTTCGGGTCGGCGCCCGCCAGCACCTCGGTGTAGTTCCAGCGCACCAGCAGGGCGGCCACGAACGCACCGAGCGTCTGGGCCAGGGTGTAGGGCAGCACCTTGCTCCAGGGGAAGCCCTTGAAGGCCGCCAGGGAGAGGGTGACCGCCGGATTGATGTGCGCACCGCTGAGCCGTGCGGCGACGTAGACGCCCAGGGTGACGCCGAGTCCCCAGGCCCAGGCGATGGAGTCGTGGTCGCCGAGCGCGCCGGGCGGGTCGGTGAGCGCGCCGCCCGCCACCACCTGTGCGACCACACCGCATCCGAAGAGGATGAGCACCATCGTCCCGGCGAACTCCGCGGAGAGTTCGCCGATGAGTCCCGAGCGCCGGCCTTCCCGCTTCTCCTCCGTCATGGGCCCATGGTGTGCGCGGCGCGGGCGGGACGCCCTGTCCTGCTGGTCCGTACGGGTCAGGGGGCACCGGGGCCGGAGCGGCTCCCGGTGCCCCCTGCTCGGTGGCTCAGCCGCCCCAGGACCACTCCGCCACTTCGGGCATGTCGGTGCCGTGCTCGCGGATCCACGCGCGGTGGCGGGCGCGCGCGTCCTGCATCCGCTGGCGTACGGCGGCGGCGCGCACCGCGAGGCCCGGGGTGCGGTCGATGACGTCCATCACCAGCCGGTAGCGGTCCAGGTCGTTGCGGACGACCATGTCGAAGGGCGTGGTGGTGGTGCCCGACTCCACATAGCCGCGCACATGCAGCCCCGGGTGAACGGCCCGGCGGTAGGCCAGCCGGTGCACCAGCCACGGATAGCCGTGGTAAGCGAAGATGACGGGCCGGTCGCGGGTGAACAGGGCGTCGAACTCGGCGTCCGGCATCCCGTGCGGATGTTCCTTCTGGGGCAGCAGCCGGGTCATGTCGACGACGTTGACGACGCGTACCGCCACATCGGGAAGGTGGCGGCGGAGGATCCCGGCGGCCGCCAGGACCTCCTGGGTGGGGACGTCGCCCGCGGCGGCCAGCACCACATCGGGTTCGCCGGTGCCGTTCTCGGTGCCCGCCCAGTCCCAGCTTCCGGCGCCGCGGGCGCAGTGGGCGCGGGCCTGGTCGAGGTCGAGCCAGTCGAAGCAGGGCTGTTTGCCCGCGACGACGACGTTGACGTAGTCCCGGCTGCGCAGCACGTGGTCGGCCACGCAGAGCAGGGTGTTGGCGTCCGGCGGCAGATAGACCCGCACCACCTCGGGGCTCTTGTTGAGCACGTGGTCCACGAAGCCGGGGTCCTGGTGCGAGAAGCCGTTGTGGTCCTGCCGCCAGACATGGGAGGTCAGCAGGTAGTTGAGGGAGGCCACGGGGCGCCGCCACGGCAGCGCGCGGGACACCTTCAGCCATTTGATGTGCTGGTTGACCATGGAGTCGACGATGTGGACGAACGCCTCGTAACAGGAGAACAGCCCGTGCCGTCCGGTGAGCAGATAGCCCTCCAGCCAGCCCTGGCAGACATGTTCGGAGAGGATCTCCATCACCCGGCCGTGCCGGTTCAGATGCTCGTCGGTGCTCAGGGTCTCTTCCTGCCACGCCTTCCCGGTGGCCTGGAAGAGGGCCTGGAGCCGGTTGGACGCGGTCTCGTCGGGGCCGACGACCCGGAAGTCACGGCGGTCGCCGGTGTCCTCCATGACCCGCTCCAGGAGGTCGCCGAGCACCCGGGTGGGCTCGTGCAGCGTCACCCCGGGCTTGTCGACGGGGACCGCGTACCGGTCCAGCGCGGGCATCGGCAGATCGCGCACCAGCAGTCCGCCGTTGGTGTGCGGATTGGCACCCAGCCGCCGCTGTCCCTCGGGGACACATGCCAGCACCTGCGGCCGGGGGCGCCCGTCGCCGTCGAACAGTTCCTCGGGCCGGTAGGAGCGCAGCCACCGCTCCAGCTGCCGCAGATGCTCCGGGTTCTCCCGGACGCCCGGCAGCGGGACCTGGTGGGAGCGCCAGGTGCCCTCGACGGGGACGCCGTCGACCTCGGCGGGCCCGGTCCAGCCCTTGGGGGTGCGCAGCACGATCACCGGCCAGCGCGGGCGTTCGCCGACGCCCTCCTCGCGGGCGGTGCGCTGGAGCAGGGCGATCCGGTCGAGGGCCTGGTCCATGGCCCGGGCCAGGTCCCGGTGGACCTGGAGCGGTTCGTCGCCGCTCACCTGGATCGGCTCATGGCCGTATCCGCGCAGCAGGTCGTCGAGTTCGGGCTCGGGGAGGCGGGCGAGGACCGTGGGGTTGGCGATCTTGTAGCCGTTGAGGTGGAGGATGGGCAGCACGGCGCCGTCGTGGACCGGGTCGAGGAACTTGTTCGCGTGCCAGGAGGCGGCCAGTGGTCCGGTCTCGGCTTCCCCGTCGCCGATGACACAGGCGACGAGGAGGCCGGGGTTGTCCAGGGCCGCGCCGTAGGCGTGGGCGAGCGAGTAGCCGAGCTCACCGCCCTCGTGGATGGAGCCGGGGGTCTCGGGGGCGACATGGCTGGGCACCCCGCCGGGGAAGGAGAACTGGCGGAAGAGCCGCCCCATGCCCGCCGCGTCCCGGCTGACGTCGGGGTAGACGGCGGAGTAGCTGCCGTCCAGCCAGGAGCCCGCGAGCACCGCCGGGCCGCCGTGGCCGGGGCCCCAGACGCAGATGGCGTCCAGGTCGCGGGCCTTGATGACCCGGTTGAGATGGGTGTGCACGAGGTTGAGCCCGGGTGAGGTGCCCCAGTGGCCCAGCAGCCGGGGCTTGATGTGGTCGGGGCGCAGCGGCTCGGTCAGCAACGGGTTCGTCAGCAGGTAGATCTGGCCGGCCGCGAGGTAGTTCGCGGCCCGCCAGTGGGCGTCCAGGGCGTGGAGTTCATCGTCGGCGAGCCCGCTGGTCGCCGGGGTCGGTGCGTCTGGCATGGACCTCTCTCCCTCGTAGGGTGTCCGGCTCACAGCCGTCCGGACGGGTACCCGGTACCGGGCCGCCGCTGGTCCCGCGGCCCGGGTGTGCCCTTCGTTTCCGTTCCATGCGCGCGGGGTCCTCATCCCGCTCGGGGACGACCGCCACCGGACACGGTGCGTGGTGCAGCGCCGTGTGGACGACCCGGCCGAGTTGGAGCCCCGCGAGGTGGCCGTGGCGCCGGCGGGCGCCGAGGACCAGCAGATCGGCGGTGGCCGCCGCGTGCAGCAGCGCCTTGCGGGCCGGTCCCTCGACGGTCTCGCGGTTGACGACGACCTTGGGGTGGTCCCGCTCGGGGACCCGCAGGGCGTCGTCGAGGACGCGCTCGGCGCGGGCCCAGTGGGCGCGGACCGGATCGCCGTAGATCATCAGGTCGTCCGTGACCTTACCGGCCGGGCAGCGCCAGGACCGTACGGCGGTCAGCTCACGGCCGCCCGCTTCGGCCTCGCTGAAGGCGTACCGCAGGGCGGGCGCCGCCCGGTCGGCGGGCTCGTCCACGCCGAGCACGACCCGGCCGAAGGAGCCACGGCGGTTGGGCAGTCCGCCCCGTACCACGGTCACCGGGCAGGAGGCACGGGCGGCGACTGTCAGGGCGACCGATCCGAGGAGCAGTCCGGAGAGTTCGCCCCGGCCGCGCGCGCCGGTGACCACGCCGTACGCCTCCTCGCCCGCGCGCAGCAGCAGGGACACCGGGTCCTCCGGAAACACCTCGGTGGAGATCTTCACATCGGGGCCGCGCCGCCGCGCGCGGTCGGCCGCGGTGCCGGTGATCTGGTCGGCCATGACCCGGTCCCAGGGGTGCTCGGGGTCGGTGACGGGCCTGATGCCCTCGTAGCGCTCCCACAGGGAGCCGTGGACCAGGCGCAGTGGCACCCGGTGCCGGGACGCCGCGTCCACCGCCCAGTCCACCGCGTTGAGGCTGGACTGTGAGCCGTCGACACCCACGACCAGGGGAAGCGCCACCGTACCCACCACCCTTCACCGTGGCCTTCGCCGTCCGACGCCCCCACCTTCCCGCCGTCCGGCCCGGGGCGCGAGGGGCGATTCGGCCCTGGCGGGGGTCGTTCGGCCCAGACGCCCGGGGCGGGCCGGTCGGACCCGACCGGACCCCGGGCAGCCCAAGAGGGCCGAGGGGGTGCCGCCGGAGGCTGGAGGAAGGATCCGGGGAGGCAGGGATGAAGCACCGCAAGATCGGCAACGTGATGACCGACGATGTCGTCCGGGTGGGCCACGAGGCCTCGTTCGAGGAGGTCAGCCAGTTGCTGGCGCGGCACCGCATCAACGGTCTGCCGGTGGTGGACGAGGACGACAAGGTGATCGGCGTGATCACCGGTACCGACCTCAGCGAGCTGACGGACCACCAGGGCTCCGGCCGCCAGGGCGGCGAACGGACCGACCCGGTGCCGCGGCAGTCCGCCGACGGACGCACCGCCCGGCAGCTGATGTCACGGCCCGCCGTCACCGTGCACCCCCAGGACACCATCGTGGACGCCGCGCGCTCCATGGCCCGCCACCGCATCGAACGGCTCCCCGTCGTGGACGAGGAGGACCGGCTGATCGGCATCGTGACCCGCCGTGACCTGCTGCGCGTCTTCCTCCGCCCGGACGACGAGATCCGCGCCGAGGTGATCGACGAGGTGCTGGTGCGCTCCCTGTGGCTGCCGCCGCAGACCGTCACGGTCACCGTGACCGACGGGGTGGTACGGCTGGAGGGCCGGCTCGACCGGCACAGCGAGATCCCCATCGCGGTCCGGATGGCCGGCCAGGTGGACGGGGTGGTGGCGGTGGTCGACCGGCTCACGTATCGCATCGACGACTCCCGCGGCCAGGGAGGTGCCGCGCCATGACGACCCCCGGCAAGCCGGCCCACGACGGCCGGGTCGTGGTGGGCCTCGATGGCTCCGACAGCGCCTGGAGCGCGCTGGACCGGGCCGTCGCCGAGGCCCGGCGGCGCGGTGCCACGCTGGAGATCGTGCACGCCTGGCCGTGGGCCCGTACCGATCCGCTCGCCTTCGACACGGACAGCGAACCCCAGCGACCCCCCGTCGAGGTGGCCCGCACGGTGCTGCGGCTGGCCGTGGCACGGGCCGCCGAGAAGGACCCGGAGCTGCGGATCGTGCCCACCCTCACCGCGCAGGACGCGGTGCCCGAACTGCTGCGGATCGGCCAGGACGCCTCGCTCATCGTCATCGGCACGCGCGGGCTGGGCGGCTTCACCGGTCTGCTGCTGGGCTCGGTCGGACTGCGGCTGGCCGCCCACACCCACCGCCCGCTGCTGGTGGTACGCGGCGACATCCCCGCCGCGTACGGGCCCGAGGGCCACGGCAAGGTGCTGGTCGGGATCGAGGGCGGCGCGGACGAGGCGGCGGCCCGGTTCGGCTTCGAGGAGGCGATCCGGCGCGGGGCGCGGCTGCGTGTGCTGTACGCGTGGACGCACCCCCGGACCTTCGGCGGCGACCACACCCTGCCCTCGCGGGAGGTCGTGGCCCTGCGGGCGGAGCGCGCGCAGGAGGAGACGTACCGCGTGGTGGCCGCGCTGCGCAAGGAGTTCGAGGAGGTGGGCGTCCGGGAGGACACGGTCCACAGCGCCCCCGCCCAGGCCCTGGTGGAGGCGTCGCGCGCGGCGGACGTCCTGGTCCTGGCCGTCCACCGCCGCACCGCCCGTCTGGGCCTCCAGCTCGGCCCCGTCACCCACGCGGTCCTCCACCACGCCCACTGCCCGGTGGTCCTGGTCCCGATCGGCTGACGCCCCCCGATCCCGCGCCGAGCGGACGAACGGCCCTGGGCCGTGGGGCCGTGCCAGGGCTGTGGGGCGGCGGGCCGGACGACGGCCGGGGCCCGCCGGGCGCGGGCGCGTCCCGGCGCGCGATGGAGGGCCGCGGGGCAGATGCCCGCCCGCTCGGTCCCGGCGAGAAGGCGACGCGCTCCCGCCACCGGGCGAGGCTGACGGCGCTGCGGTGCAACGGGCTCACCGGCGCCTGTGTCGCCGGGCCATACGAGCCCGGCCGGCGACCGGACGCGGCACGCGTCCGCGCGCTGCCCGGGCGCCGCAGGCCCGACAGACGGCCGAGCACGCGGGGCCGCGGGACGCGGAGCGGACGGGCGGACCGCGAGAGCACGGCTTCGCGTGGGCGGACTGCCCACGCGAGTCCGGCGCGACGCCCGGCAGCCCGCTGGATCCCGCCCGAGCGGGGGCGCGGGGTGGATGGGCCGGTTGTCCTGGGGGCGGAGGGTGGCCCGGGGCCGGTCGGCCCTGGCGTTGGGCCGTCCGACGTGGTGCCCTGGAAAGTGGCACCGGGGGCATCCAGCAGACGCGGAGAAGCGGACCGGTGACCGCCGGTGAAGCGTGTGACCGATGACCGCGCACCGCGCAATCAGGGCCCGCGAGAAGCGGGCGGCCCCCGGCGCCGCGGGTGTGCCGCGGCGGCGGCCGGCAGGACGGGGCCCGAACGGGCCGTATCGCCCCGTCGGCACACGATCGACAAGGACATATTCCGGCAGGCGTCCCCGGGGCCGTTGCAGCCGCGGGAGTCCCGGCAGCCACTCCCCCGCGCCGTGCCGGAGAGGAGGCAGCGATGGTGCGCCCCGTCACCGCGGGACTGGACGGGTCCCCCGAGAGTCTGGCCGCCGCCGACTGGGCGGCGCACGAGGCGATGCTGCGCGACGCTCCGCTGCGGCTGGTCAACGCCTGGCCGGGCCCCGAGCAGTTGGAACTGACCCCGGGCCGGGAGGCCGCCTGGCACTACTGGGCCGAGCGCGCGCTGCGTTCGGCGCGGGCCGAACTGGACGCCGAACACCCGGAGATGGCGATCCTGACCGATCAGGTCCCCGGATATCCGGGTCCCGTGCTGCTGGCCGAAGCGGAGCGGTCCGAGCTGCTGGTTGTCGGGTCCCGTTCGCTCGGGGTGGTCGCCGGATTCTTCCTGGGCTCCGTCGGTCTGGAGCTGGCCGCCCGCGCCGCCGTCCCCGTCGCACTGGTGCGGGCGGACACCCGCGAGACACGGAACGCCGATGTGGTGGCGGGGGTGGACGTGCACGCGTCGTGCGACGACGTGCTGGAGTTCGCGTTCGACGCCGCGGCCCGGCGCGGAGCGGGGCTGCTGTGCGTGTACGCCAGCAGGGTTCCGGCGATCCGGGACTCCGCGCCCTGGGTCGTGGACGTCGGGCTGACCGATGCCCGCGAGGAGGCGGAGAAGACGCTGGCCGAGGCGATGGCGCCGTGGCGGGACAAGTTCGCCGGGGTGCGGGTCGTCGAGGAGATCGCGTCGGACAGTCCGGCCCGGCGGCTGGTGGCAGCCGCGGCGGGGGCAGCGCTGATGGTCGTGGGGCGCGGGCCGCGCAGTTCGGGCCTCGGGCCGCGGCTCGGGCCGGTCGCCCAGGCCGTGGCGCACCACGCCGCCTGTCCGGTCGCCGTCGTACCCCAGGGCTGACACCACGCATGCCACCGGCCGCAGCCACGAGCCGAGGAGAGGAGAGGAAACGGCCATGAAAGCACTCGTCTTCCACGGGCCGGGGCGGATCTCCTGGGAGCAGGTGCCCGACCCCGACCTCTTGGAGATCACCGACGCGATCGTGCGGATCGACACGGTCACCATCTGCGGCACCGACCTGCACATCCTGAACGGCGACGTACCGGATGTCAGGCCCGGTACGGTCCTCGGCCACGAGGCCGTGGGCGAGGTGGTGGAGACCGGGGAGGACGTACGGAGCGTACGCCCCGGGGACCGCGTGCTGATCTCGTGCATCTCGGCGTGCGGCCACTGCCGGTTCTGCCGGGAGCGTGCGTACGGGCAGTGCCGCGGGGGCGGGGGCTGGGTCCTGGGGCGTTCGATCAACGGAACGCAGGCGGAGTACGTCCGGGTGCCGTTCGCCGATCTGTCGGTGCATCCGCTGCCCGGCTCTGCCGAGGGCCAGGACGCGGTGCTGCTGGCGGACATCTTCCCGACCGCCTACGAGGTGGGGGTCCTCAACGGCCGGGTGGGCCCCGGGGACACCGTCGCGGTGGTGGGGGCCGGGCCGATCGGGCTGGCCGCGATCGCGACCGCGGAGTTCTTCTCCCCCGGTCGGATCATCGCCGTCGACTACGCCACCGCGCGGCTGGACGCGGCCAAGCGGGTCGGCGCCGACGCGGTGGCCGCCGCGGACGAGGATCCGGAGCGGCTGGTCGACGACCTCACCGAGGGACTGGGCGCCGATGTGGTGATCGAGGCGGTGGGCACACCGCAGAGCTTCGAGGCATGCACCCGCATGGTGCGGCCCGGTGGCCGGATCGCCAATGTCGGGGTGCACGCCAGGCCCGCCACCCTGCACCTGGAAGAGCTGTGGATCAAGAACGTGACGATCACCACCGGGCTGGTCGACACGTACTCCACACCCACGCTGCTGTCCATGCTGGCCGCCGGACGGCTGCCCGCGTCCACGCTCATCACCCATCTCTTCGAGCTGGACCAGATGGAGGAGGCGTACGAGGTCTTCTCGCAGCCCGCCGACACCGGCGCGATCAAGATCGCGCTCGGGGGCCCCACCAGGCCCCTGGCGACCCGGGAGGGGTGAGCGGTGATGTCCGGGGCGGTACGGCCGGACCCGGCGGCCGCGCGGCCGGTCACCGGCGGCGGCGACATCGGGCGCCGGGTGGCCGAGCGCCGCGCCCGGCTCGGGCTCTCGCGGGAGGAACTGGCGGCCCGGGCGGGCACCTCATCCGGCTATGTGCGCTATCTCGAGGAGTATCCGGCCGATCCGGGATCCGGAGCGCTGCTGCGGATCGCGGCGGCGCTGGACACCACCGCGGCCGCGCTGCACGGCGGCGGCGCCGAGCGGCCGCCCGGTATCGGACGTGCGGCGGCCCACCCCGAGCTGCTGGAACTGGGCCCCGGGGAGTGCCGGGACCTGCTCGCCACCCACGGGGTCGGCCGGATCTCGGTGGCCACCGCACGCGGCCCCGCCGTCATCCCGGTCAACTACAGCGTGGTGGACGACGCGGTGGTCTTCCGGACCGCGCCCGACGCCACCCCAGCGGCGGCCGCGGGCACCGAGGTCGCCTTCGAGGTGGACCACATCGACGAGGCGCTCAGCGAGGGCTGGAGCGTGCTCGTCGTCGGACGCGCACAGCGGGTCACCGATCCGGCGGCGGTCCGGCGGCTGGCCGCCGAGGCGTACTCGGCCCCCTGGCCGGGCGGCAGCCGCGATCTGTGGCTGCGTATCGAACCCACCAGCGTCACCGGCCGCCGGATCCGGGCGCGCTGACCCGGCACAGCGGAACACAGCACCACACAGCCGGAGGAGTTGCGGAGGTGATGGTTGTGCGACCGCGCATCACCGTCGGCATCGACGGTTTCCCCGAGAGTCCGCACGCCGCGCCCTGGGCGGCACGCGAGGCGCTGCCGCGCGATCTGCCGCTGCGGCTCGTCCACGCCTGGGTCCTGCTGGCGCCCACGGACCCGGACCCGCCGCCCGAGGGGGACCTCCCGTGCGGGAACGACCAGGCCTACTGGGCGCGGCGGCTGCTGAGCGACACGGTGGGCGCGTTGCGCGAGGCCCCTCCGGGGTTGAACGTCACCGCCGAGCCGGTGCCGCAGGAGACGGTGCCCGCGCTGCTGGCCGCGGGCGGGGCCGCCGAGATGCTGGTGCTCGGCTCGCGCGGGCGCGGCGCGCTCGGCGGCTTTCTGCTCGGCTCCACGGGGCGCGAGGTCCTCGCGCGCGGTGTGCGGCCGATGGTGCTGCTGCACGCGGACGACGCCGACCGGAGCGCGGACGTGGCCGTGGGTCCCGGTCCGCGGCGGCCGCCGGACGACGTACTCGGGTTCGCCTTCGACGCGGCCGCGCGGCGCGGCGGTTCACTGCGCGCGGTGCACGCGGGCGGACGCCGACAGCAGGGCGGCGCTGAGCGCGGCGCTGCGGCCGTGGCGGGAGAAGTACCCGGGGGTGCCGGTGGCCGAGGACGTCACCGCCGAGCGCCCCGGGCGCGGTCTGGTGCGCGCCGCCGCCGGCTCCGGGCTGCTCGTACCGGGCCGCGACGGGGCCGAGCCCGGTGGCGTACCGCGGATGGGCCCCGTGACCCACGCCGCGGTGCACCACGCGCCGTGTCCGGTGGCGGTCGTGCCGTCCGGCTGACCCGGACGACAGACATCGACTCATCAGCCACATCAGCCAACCCACCGCGATCCACCGCGAGTTGAGGGAGGACACAGGGAGACGACGATGTCGAAAGCGATGACCACCGATCTCTACGAGGCGACCATGGCCCTGTCGTACCTGCGGGAGGGTATGACCGCCCCGGCCACCTTCGACCTGTACGTCCGCGACCTTCCGCCCGAGCGCGGCTTCCTGGTCGCCGCGGGCCTGGAACCGGCGCTGGACTATCTGTCCGGCTTCCGGGTCGGGCCGGACGACGTCGAGGCGTTCGCCACCGCGCTGCACCGCTCCTACGACGATCTGGAACCCCTGCTGGGCCTGGGGTTCGAGGGCGAGGTGCGGGCGGTGCCCGAGGGCCGGATCGTCCTGGCCGGGGAACCGCTGCTGGAGCTGACGGCGCCCATGCCGCAGGCCCAGTTGGTCGAGACGTATCTGCTGGGGCAGCTCAGCCACCAGACCACCATCGCCTCCAAGGCCGTGCGGTGTGTGCTGGCCGCCGACGGCCACCCGGTGCTGGATTTCTCCCTGCGCCGCACCCACGGTCCGCAGGCCGGGATGCAGGCGGCCCGGCTGGGCGCCCTGGCCGGGTTCACGGGGACGAGCAATGTCGAGGCGGCGACCACGTACGGGCTCCCTGCCAGCGGCACCATGGCGCATTCGTACATCGAGGCGTTCGCGGACGAGGAGACCGCGTTCCGGGCGTTCGCCCGCACCCACCCCGGTCCGGTGACCTTCCTGGTGGACACCTACGACACGGTGACGGGTGTGGCCGCCGCGGCGCGGGTGCTGCGCGATCTGGGCCTGGGCACCGGCTGTGCCATCCGGCTGGACAGCGGGGACCTGGGCGCGCTCGCGGTGCGGGCGCGGCGGATCCTCGACGAGGCGGGGCTGCCGCAGGTGCGGATCGTGGCCAGCGGCGGTCTGGACGAGTACGCCGTGGCGGACCTGGTGCGCGCGCGGGCGCCGATCGATGTGTTCGCCGTGGGCACCCGGGTCGGGGTCTCGGCCGACTCGGCGTATCTCGACTCCGCGTACAAGCTGGTCGCCTACGACGGCAGGCCGGTGATGAAACTGTCCTCGGCGAAGGCCACGGCGCCGGGTGCCAAGCAGGTGTGGCGGCGGCCCGGATTCGCCGATGTCATCGGCGAGCGGGACGAACTGCCGCCGCGCGGTGGCACCCCGCTGCTGGAGACGGTGATGCGGGGCGGCCGCCGGACCCGGGAACCCGACACCCTGGGCCGGGCGCGCGAACGCCTCACCGCCGATCTGGCCGGACTGCCGCCGCAGGCCCGGCGGATCCGGGAGCCCATGCCGCCCCGTGCGGCGACCTCGCCCGCGCTGGCCCGGCTGGCGGGCCGGGTGCGCCACCGGATCGAGCACCGGATCCTCGCCGGGGAACACGAGGCCGAACGGCCGGACCTAAGAGCCGAACGGCCGGACCAAGGAGCCGAACGGCCGGACCCCGGTGCCGAGCGGACCAGGCCGGGGGCCGCTCGGCCCCTGCCTCACGCGGGTGGCGCACCCGCACGATGGAGTTGACGGCGTCGGCGACGCCCGATGCCCGCCGCCAGTGGACCGTGCGCCTGGGGAGAAGGGGCCCTTGATGATCACCAGAAACGGAGTAGTGGCCGCCGTACCGCCGGACCACCGTGACCAGTTCGTCCGTCTCGCCCATGAGGTGTCCTTTCCGATCGGCACCCGCATCTTCGAAGAGGGGGGCCCGGCCGACCGCTTCTGGATCATCAGCAGCGGCGGAGTGGCCCTCGATGTGCATGTGCCGGGCCGGCGGGCACCCACCGTGGACACGCTCGGCCCCGGCGATCTGCTGGGCTGGTCATGGCTGATCCCGCCGTGCCGGTGGCATCTGGGCGCGGAGGCCGTCAGCTTGGTGCGCGCCGAGGAGTTCGACGCGGCCATGGTGCGTGCGCTGTGCCTCAAGGACCCGGTGCTGGGCAGCGCCCTGGCCACGTATGTGGCGGGTGTGGTCGGGCGACGGCTGCGGTCGACCCGCAACCGGCTGCTGGACCTCTACGGGCCCTACGGCAGCGGCTTCCGGAGCTGAAGGGCTGAGGGGCTGAAGGGCTGAAGGGCTGAAGGCTGAGCGGACCTGAACCGACCTGAACGGAGGAAGACCCGTGCAACGGACCTCGCACATCGTCAGCGATGTGATGACGCATACGGTGGTGGCCGTCGGCCGCGAGGCGCCGTTCAAGGAGATCGTCCGGACGCTGGAGCAGTGGCGGGTCAGCGCACTGCCGGTGCTGGAGGGCGAGGGCCGGGTCATCGGTGTGGTCTCCGAGGCGGATCTGCTGCCCAAGGAGGAGTTCCGGGACAGCGATCCGGCCCGGGTGTCCCAGCTGCGCGATCTGCCGGACGCGGCCAAGGCGGGCGCGCTGACCGCCGAGGAGCTGATGACCTCCCCGGCCATCACGGTGCACGCGAGCGCGACGCTGGCGGAGGCCGCGCGCATCATGACGCACAAGCGCGTCAAGCGGCTGCCGGTGGTCGACGAAGAAGGCCGTCTGGAGGGCATCGTCAGCCGTGCCGATCTGCTGAAGGTCTTTCTGCGGCCGGACGAGGACATCGAGGAGGAGGTGCGCCGCGAGGTGGTGGCCCATCTCTTCCCGAGCCCGGGACAGACGGTCCAGGTCAGCGTCAGCGAGGGCGTGGTCACCCTCACCGGCCGGATCAGGGACGCCGTTCTCGTTCCAGCGGCGGCCCGGCTGATCCGGGCGGTCGAGGGCGTGGTGGACTTCGACAACCAGCTCACGACGGCTCCGCCCGCGGCACAGCGGTCGTAGAGGCCGTAGAGGAGGTCGCAGAGCGCAGAGGTCGTAGAGCGTAAGAGCCGGAGCCATCCGCTCTCAGAGGTGACGGCTCCAGCGCGGCTCGACCTCGGCCGCTCTCAGAGGTGACGGCTCCAGCGCGGCTCGACCTCGGCCCAGGCACGCTCCCACTCCCGGGCCCGGCTGCGGTCCATCCGCCACCGCACCACCCCGCGCCCGGCCAGCGCCACCGCGGCCACCCCCGCCGCCGCCGACGCACCGGCCAGCGAGGCCCGGGTCGCGATCTGCTCAGCGGTGGGCGGCGCGGGGACCAGTCGGCCGCGGCCGTCGACCCACACCGGCGTAGTGGTACCGGCCCGCCGCCCCTCGTGGACCAGGGCGGAGCCGGTGTGCACGGCACCGTCCGGAGCGGTCCACCGCACGGGGGTGCGCACCTGGTCGGTGTCGGTGCCGTCGCCCGTGGGCGGCGCGGGGGGAGCCTGCTCCAGCAGCACCGCGGGCACCCGGTACCGCTCGGCCCGCTCCTGACGCAGCACCTCGTCCACGGCACTGCCCGCGACCACGCCCGCCGCCGGGCCGCCGACCGCCATCACCAGGGCGGTCACCAGCACGACCCACGCCTCGGCCACGTCGGAGCGGCGTCTGAGCGGACTGCGCCGCCAGCGCCACAGCCACCGCCCCCGCACGTTCGTGCCCATGCCGCGACCGTCGCATGCGCGGGAGCCCGGGACGAGGGCCGGGCAGACCCCTGTGCCGGGGGCCTTTCGGTCCCGTCGCCGCCCCGCGGGGGCCCGTTCGGCCCTGGTGCGGCCCTCGGCGGATGCGCCACGATCTTCAGCGAGGGGGACGGGTGAGCCCACGCAGCGGGCGGATTCGGACAACGGGCGGACACGGACCAGCGGTGCGAGGAGCGCCATGACCGAGACACGGGAATCCCCGCCGACACCGCACCCCATCAGGGTGTTCCTGCTCGACGACCACGAGGTGGTCCGGCGCGGGCTGCACGACCTGCTGGACGCCGAGCCCGACATCGAGGTGGTCGGGGACGCCGGGACCGTCGACCACGCGCTGGCGCGGGGCCCCGCGCTCCGGCCGGACGTGGCCATCCTGGACGTCCGGCTGCCGGACGGGGACGGCATCACGGTCTGCCGTGAGCTGCGCTCCCGGATGCCGGCTCTGGCCTGTCTGATGCTCACCTCGTTCGACGACGACGATGCCCTGCTGGACGCGATCATGGCCGGGGCCGCGGGCTATGTCCTCAAGCAGATCAAGGGCTCCGATCTGGTCTCCGCGGTCCGTACGGTCGCCTCCGGGCAGTCGATGCTCGATCCGGCGACCACCGCCCGGCTGATGCGCACCCTGCGCGGGGACACCACCCCGCAGGAGCCGAAGGACGAGGTGCTGGCCGGGCTGTCGCCACGGGAGCGGGAGATCCTGGTGCTGATCGGCGAGGGGCTGACCAACCGGCAGATCGGCAAGCGGCTCTTCCTCTCCGAGAAGACGGTCAAGAACCACATCTCCCGGCTGCTGGCCAAGCTGGGCGTCGAGCGCCGCATCCAGGCGGCGGTGCTGGCGACCCACTCCTCCCCGCCGTCCCCCGACGAGCACCCGGCGCGCTCCGCGCCCCAGGCGCCCCATGCGCCCCACCGCTGAGGGCAGCCGCGTACCAACCGGTCCCACCTCCGGGACCAACGGCCCCTGCCCCTCCCGGTTTCCCGCGCCGCACGCTGACTGCGCGGGGAACCGCCCGCGCCCACCGGCGAGGAGAACACCATGCAGCCCGCAGCACTCGACGCGGCCATCCTGGAGAAACTGATCTCCGCTGCCGTGGCCGCTCCGTCGATGCACAACACCCAGCCGTGGCGGTACCGGCTGAACCCCGACACCGTCACGCTGGAGGTCCGGGCCGCCCCGGAGCGCGCCCTGCGCCAGGCCGACCCGATGGGACGGGCCCTGAGCGTCTCCGCCGGGGCCGCCGTGTTCAATCTGCGCGTGGCCGTGGCCCACTTCGGCTGGGAACCGGTGGTCCGGCTGCTGCCGCACCGCTCCCAGCCGGATCTGCTGGCAACGGTGCGGCTGGCCGCGTCACCCCGCGGCCGGGCGCACCCCGGGCACGACGAGCTGTACGACGTGATCTGGCGGCGGCACAGCAGCAGGCTGCCCTACTCGGGCCGCCGTCTGCCGCGTCAACTGCTGTACCAGCTGGCCGAGGCCGCCCACGAGGACGGGGCCACCCTGTATCTCGCGGGCCCGGAGGAGGCCTCCCATCTGCTGCGGCTGACCGCCGAGGCGGAGCAGCGCAACACCCATGACCAGCGGCGGGCCGCCGAGAGCCGGGAGTGGGTCCGCGAGAGCGGTCCGTACGGGATCCCCACGGCGGCCCTCGGCCCCCAGGACAGCGCCCGGCGGCTGCCGGTGCGGGACTTCCGCGGCGTCGGGACGGACGGCCGAAAGCCGACGGCGGTGTTCGAGAGCCGTCCCACGATCGCGGTGCTGACCACCGGCCACGACCGGCGGGCGGACTGGCTGCGGGCCGGGCAGGCGCTGGAGCACGTCCTGCTGCTCGCGACCTCGCGCGCGGTACGGGCCTCGCTGCTGCACCAGGCGCTGGAGTGGTCGGATCTGCGGTGGGCGCTGAGCGACGGCCGCCGGGCGCCGGGCCATGTGCAGATGCTGATCCGGCTCGGGTACGGGCCGACGGGGCCGGCCACTCCGCGCAGCGGGGTGCATGACGTACTCGACGGCGACCCGGGCGATCTGACGAGCTACTGAGGCCACCGGCCGCGGGCCGCCGTTTCGCGCGGGGCACCGGCCGTGAGCCGTCCCGCGAGGGCGCCGGGCTCAGGGGCTGCGCAGCGGTACGCCCCAGACCAGCCGGGCCCCGCCGCCCGGTGGCACCTGGAGGACCAGCTCACCGCCGTACTTCTCGGCGCGCTCCGCCAGGTTGCGCAGTCCGCTGCGCCGCCCGCCCTCCGGGATGCCGATCCCGTTGTCGGTGACGGTCAGGGTGAGCCGCCCGGCGGCGACGACGAGGGAGACCTCCGCGGCGTCGGCCCGCGCGTGCCGGGCGGTGTTCGACAGCGACTCGGCGAGGACCGCGACCATGTCGTCCGCGACGGGGCGCGGCACATCGGTGTCGACCAGGCCCTCGGTGCGCAGCGAGGGGGTGAAGCCGAGCGCGGGCACGGCCTCCTCGATGGTCTTGGCCGTACGGACGCGCAGCCCCTGGACGGCGGGACCCGCCTCATGGGACCGCAGCCCGAAGATCGTCGACCGAATGATCTTGATGGTGTCGTCGAGGTCGTCCACCACCCGCAGCAGCCGTTCGGAGCCCTCGGGGTGCTGGACGAAGCGCAGGGTGCTCTGGAGCGTCATCCCGGCGGCGAACAGCCGCTGGATGGCCAGGTCGTGCAGATCGCGGGCGATCCGGTCGCGGTCCTCGAGCAGGGCGAGCTGTTCGGCGTCGCGCCGCCGCTCGGCCAGTTTCATGGCGATCGCCGCCTGGCCCGCGAAGCCGAGCAGGGTGTCGGTCTCGATCTGGGTGAAGGGCGCG
This sequence comes from Streptomyces sp. NA02950, assembly GCF_013364155.1. Taxonomy (NCBI): domain Bacteria; kingdom Bacillati; phylum Actinomycetota; class Actinomycetes; order Kitasatosporales; family Streptomycetaceae; genus Streptomyces; species Streptomyces sp. NA02950. Next base: position 1,176,337 of record NZ_CP054916.1, read on the forward strand.
CTGTGCGCCGCGCGGGCCAGCGACAGCACCCCGCCCACTCCGTCGCTGGTGCGCATCGGCACCGCGACGGCCGGGCCGAGTCCCTCCCAGCGCCGGGGGCCCACCGTGATCCGCGGATCGTTCCCGACGTCGGTGCTGGTGACCGGCTCGGAGGCGGTGAAGGCGGCACCGGCGAAGGTGCCCCGGCAGGGCAGCACCAGACCGCGGTGCGCCTCGGCGTCGATACCCGCCGCGAGTGCCACCTCCAGATCGTCGCTTCCGGCGACGGGCAGCATCAGCACCCCGAGATCGGCGGAGAGGATCCGGCGGGCGTGGTCGACGATCAGCTCCAGCACACTGGTCTCGTCCACGCCGGACAGCAGGCTGTTGGTGACCTCCGCGTTCGCCTCCAGCCAGTGCTGGCGGTGCTGGGCCTCCTCGTAGAGCCGGGCGTTCTCGATGGCCACGCCCGCGGCCACGGCCAGGGTGGACAGCACCGTCTCGTCCTCCCCGTCGAACTCCTGCCCGCCGCGCTTCTCGGTCAGATAGAGATTTCCGAAGACCTCGTCCCGCACCCGGATGGGCACCCCCAGGAAGGAGCGCATCGGCGGATGGCCCGGCGGAAAGCCGTACGAGGCGGGGTGCTCCGAGAGCTCGGCCAGCCGCAGCGGCTCGGGGTGGCGGATCAGCTCGCCGAGGATGCCGTGGCCGGAGGGCAGGCCCCCGATCGTCTCGATCCGCTCCTTGTCGACGCCCACCGGCAGGAACTCCGCGAGCCGCTGGTCCTCGCCGATGACGCCGAGCGCCCCGTACTCGGCGTCCACCAGGATCACCGCGGCCTCCACGATCCGCCGCAGTACGTGGGACAGATCGAGCTCACGGCCGACCGAGAGCACGGCTTCCAGCAGGCTGTACACCCGGTCCTGGGTGCCGCGCACCGCGTCGATGCGGACCTGCAGCTCTTCCAGCAGCTCGTCCAGCCGCAGGCGGGGCAGGTCCTCCGGATTCCTCGCGCTCTCCATGCCCACCGTGCCTCCGTCGGCTTCAGCGCGCCCGGCCGCGTCCTGCACGGTCTTCCTCTTCACGGTAGCGGCGCCCCGTTGACCAGCGCGTCGAGCCGGTCCAGGAAGAGCCCCTGCTTGGCCACGATCTTCGTACGGGCCCGTTCGAGATCCAGCCACTCCACCCGGTCGATCTCGGGGAACTCCCGCATCCGGCCGGATCCCCGGGGCCACTCCATGGTGAAGGTGCCGGGGGTGACCTCCTCCGGATCGAGATCACCCGCCAGGGCCCAGACCGCCACCAGCTTCCCGCCGGTCTGCCGGACCGAGCCGAGCGGCAGCAGCTCACCGCCGGGCGGCGGCAGTCCGAGCTCCTCCTCGAACTCCCGGCGCGCGGCGGCCTCGGGGGGCTCCTCCTCGGTGTACTCGCCCTTGGGCACGGACCACGCGCGCTCGTCCTTGGCGGCCCAGAACGGGCCTCCCATATGGCCGAGCAGCACCTCGGTGGCCACTCCCGTGCCCCGGAACAGCAGGATTCCGGCGCTGCGCTTCTCCGTGCGGTTCTCCGTCACAGTGCCCAGTGTGCGGCCGGAGCCGCCGCGCCGCGTCTCGTTTCGGACGTACCGCGCCGCCGGACGCCGTCAGACCCTGCGGGCGTAGCCGAGGTAGGTGACCAGCGGCCGGGCGCCCGGCGCGAGCACCACCTCGACCAGGGACGGGATCCGCTCGTCGGTGATCCGGCCGCGGCGGCGGGCCACGGTGGCCCGGACCAGACGGACGGGATCCTTTGGACGGAAGTCGCAGACGTCCTCCTGGCGCAGTCCGTGCCGGTCCAGCGCCGCGGCCAGTTCGGCAGGGGTGCGCAGCCGGTCCGCCGCATAGCGTCCGGCGGGCATGATCCGCGTCGTCGGGAATCGCTGGAAGGCGCCGAGGTAGATCAGCCGGGACAGCGGGGTGCGGTTCACGGTGTCGTAGACCAGCGCCCCGCCGGGCCGCAGTACCCGGGCGGCCTCCGCCAGCACCCGGTCGAGCCGGGACGTGATCTCGAAGGTGTCCGCGCAGTAGACGAGGTCGAACGAGGCGTCGACGAGGCCGAGTTCCTCGGCGGGGGCGGTCAGATACACGATCCCGGGACGTTCGGGCCCATGTGCCTCACGGGCCAGTTCGGTGGCGGCGGCGGACGGATCGGCGGCCACGACCTCGAAGCCGAGCCCGGCGAGACCGCGGGCCAGCAGCCCGCGACCGCTTCCCACCACCAGGGCCCGGCTCCCGGACGCGCACAGCCCCACCCCCGTGAGGGCTGTCCGTACATAGGCCAGTCGCGCTTCCTGGAAGGCGACGGCCCGGATCTGACGGCCGTCGACCGCCTCCGGCGCGCGTGAGTCCAGCTCGATACGCGGGGCACCGGGCATGGCCGTCCCCCTCCGATCCCGCTTCCGCGTTCCGTCCGGTCGAGTTCCCTGAGGAAACCTAGCATCTTCGGGTTCCCTCGGGAAACTCGACCTCGGCTAGGGTCGGGGCATGACCCGTACTCCGCTCGGCGAGGTGGCCTGTTCGATCGCCCGCGCCACCGATCTGTTCGGCGACGCGTGGACGGCGCTGATCATGCGGGATGTGCTGACCGGGGTGACCCGCTTCGACGATCTCGCCCATGACCTCGGTATCTCCCGCAAGGTGCTGGCCGCCCGGCTGTCCCGGCTGGTCGAGGAGGGGGTACTGATCCGCGAGCGCTACCAGGAGCGGCCGCCGCGCGAGCACTACCGCGCCACCGCCAAGGGCGAGGAGCTGTATCCGGTGCTGCTGGCCCTGATGAACTGGGGCGACCGCTGGTACTCCGGCACCGCCGGGCCCCCGGCCCGGATCCACCATCTGAGCTGCGGCCAGGACACCACGGCGGTGTGCGCGTGCGCGCACTGCGGCGAGCCCCTCACGGCCGGGAACACCACCCAACTGCCCGGCCCCGGCGGACGCGTCGGACCGGGCACCCGGGTGCTGGGGCCGCTGATCGCCGCCCGCGAGCCGGACCGGGAGGGCTGACCGGCTCAGGCGGCCCCGAACCGGCCACCGCCGATCCGGGCCGGGGCGGACGCTTCGGGCCGGGCGGGCCGGGGCGGACGCTTCGGGGCGGTGGCGCTGGGCACTCGGGGCAAGAGCGCGGGCATCGACCAGGGAGCGCTGATCCACGATGCGCTACGACGAACTGACGGACCAGGTCCGGGCGCGGGCCCGGCTGCCGGACCGGCGGTCGGCCGAGCGGGCGGTCCGGGCGACCCTCGAAACTCTCGCCGAGCGGATCCCCGACGGGCTGGCGGACCATCTGGCGGCCCAGCTGCCGACCGAGGCCGCCGAGCCGATGCGCCGGGTGGCCGCCTCCCACCGGGGCTCACCCGAGGAGCGGGCGTACCGGCGCGACCACGGCGAGCGGTTCGACCTCACCGGTTTCGCGGGCCGGATCGCCTGGCGCACCGAGCACACCGAGGAGGAGGCGCTGCGGGAGGCGAGCGCCTTCTTCGAGGTGCTGGACGCCGCGGTGGACCCGGAGCTGATGGAGAAGGTGTACGGGGTGCTGCCGAGCGACATCCGCGCCCTGCTCCCGGAGGCGCGGGCCGAGATCGACGACGGGGGCCGGAGCGGGCGCGGCGGTGGCGCGGGCGGCCGCCGGAGCGGCGGATAGCGAAACTCATTGATCATCCCGGTGCGTCACGGCGTACCGTGCTGCCATGCCCGAACTCCAGCGACTCCGGCGCGATCACGCCGTAGCCCTGCTCGCCTTCGAGCGGGAGAACCGCGCCTACTTCGCGCAGACGATTCCCGACCGCGGTGACGACTACTTCACCGACTTCGACGCGCGCCACTCCGAGCTGCTCGCCGAACAGGACGCCGGACTTCACCACCTGCACCTGATCGTGGACGCCGTCGGCGCGGTGCTGGGGCGGGTCAACCTGGTCGGTGTGGAGGACGGCACGGCCGAGCTGGGCTACCGGATCGCCGAGCGGGCCGCCCGCCAGGGCCTCGCCACCAGCGCCGTCCGGCAGATCTGCGTCCTGGCCGCCACCGAGTACGGGCTGACCGCGCTGCGCGCCAAGACCACGCTCGACAACGCCGGGTCGCGCGCCGTACTGGCCCGCACCGGCTTCGTGCCGACCGGGGACGAGTTCACCCTGGGCCACCGGCCCGGGATGGCGTACGTCCGCGATCTGACCGACGTCCGGGAGGCGGCCGCCCGGGAGACGGCCGCCCCGTAGCGCACCGTCCCCCTCCGCCTCCCGGACCGAAGGAGCCGCCGCCCCGCGTGCACAACGGGGAGAGCACCGCGGAGCGGCGGCGTCCCGAGTCGGGAGGACCCGGGTGAGCCTGGGGGCGTGGGATTCCCCGGCGGCTCATGAGTGAGTACGGATCACATCCGCATCCCGTTCACCGGAGGCGGATGTGATCCCGCCCGGCTCCGGGCAGCCGCCCCCTCCCACGGATTGCCGCGGCCTGACCGGCTTGCCAGGCTGTCCTCTATGCCGACCTCCAGCCTGTCCGAACTCGTCGACGAACTGCTCTCCGGCACCCACCCGCTGCCGATCATCTCCGCGGGCGTCCCGGTCCTGCGGCAGCCGGCCCTCCCCTACGAGGGCCAGCTGTCCCAGGACCAGCTCGACCGGCTGCTGCGGGCGATGCGGGACACCATGCACGCCGCGCCCGGTGTGGGCCTGGCCGCCCCCCAGATCGGCGTGCCGCTGCGGCTGGCGGTGATCGAGGATCCGGCGGAGGTGACGGCCGAAGTGGCCCAGGCGCGCGGCCGGGTGCCGCAGCCGTACCGCGTCCTGGTCAACCCGTCGTACGAACCCGTGGGCGACGGTCGGGCGGGGTTCTTCGAGGGGTGCCTGAGCATCCCCGGCTGGCAGGCCGTGGTCAGCCGGCCCGAGCGGATCCGGCTGCGCGGACAGGACGAGACGGGGCGGGAGCTGGACGAGGAGTTCACCGGCTGGCCCGCCCGGATCGTCCAGCACGAGACCGACCATCTCGACGGTGTGCTCTATCTGGACCGTGCCGAGACCCGCTCGCTGTCCTCCGCGCAGGCCGTCACCGACTACTGGTCCCAGCCCACACCCGCCGCCGCGGCCCGGGTCCTCGGCTTCCCGACGCACGGCACCGGCGCACCCTGACCCCGGGGCGCGCGCCGTCGTCGCGGCGTTCCGTGACAGCGGGCTGACCGCCCGCACACCACGGCATGCGTTTGTCATCGACTGGCAGTCGCCGAAACACCACGCGGACACTGTGGCGTTCGTCGCCATGGCAAGACTGGGGTGAACGCAAGCGGTGCGTACCGCTTCCGCGCACCGCGCCGGCGAGCGGGAACGTCTCCCCCGCCCGCCTCTCCCCGTCCCCGCCGCTCCTGACTTCCCCCCGAACGGAGAACAGGAATGTCCGTGCTCACGACGTCCCCGGTACCGGCGTCCACCAGCTCGTATGTCACCTCCATCGCCCACACCGAGGAGCAGGTCCACGCCGCGCAGCGGCTGCGCTACCAGGTGTTCGGCGAGGAGCGGGGAGGCAAGCTGTCCTCGCCCTTCGCCGGGCGTGATGTGGACGAGTTCGACGAGCTGATGGACCACCTGATCGTCACGGACACGGCGACCGGCACCGTGGTCGGCACCTACCGGCTGCTGCCCCCGGGCCGCAGCGAACGGCTCTACTCGGACACCGAGTTCGATCTGCGCGGCCTTCCGGAGCAGGTCCGTTCGTCGATGGTCGAGGCGGGACGGGCGTGTGTGCACCCCGACCACCGCTCGGGCGCGGTGATCAATCTGATGTGGGCCGGACTGGCCCGCTACGTCCTGCTGTCCGGCCACCGCTATCTCGCGGGCTGCGCCTCGGTTCCGCTGGCCGACGGCGGACAGGCCGCGGCCAACGCCTGGCTGCTGGGCACCACCCGGCACGCCGCCCCCTTTGACCTGCGGGTGCATCCGCTCGACCCGTGGATACCGACCCGGACGCTGGACGCCGAGCCCAGCTATGCCGAACTGCCGCCGCTGCTCCGCGGCTATCTGCGGGTCGGCGCCTGGATGTGCGGCTCCCCGCAGCACGACCGGAGCTTCGACGACGCCGACTTCTTCGTCCTGCTGGACACCGAGCGGATGAACGACCGCTACCGCCGCTACTTCCTGGGCGAGGCCAGGTGACCGTATCGACGCCCGTGAATCCGCCGGTGCACGCATGGGCCGCGTGGTCGCCGTGCGACCCGGGCTGTGTCACCCACGCCGCCGACCGGATTCCCGCCACCCGCACCCTGCGGCGCTCGGCCGCCTTCGGCCGCGCGCTGGTCGGCGCGCTGGCACGGGGCGAGCGGATCGCCGAGCCGGAGACGCTGCGCTCCCATGCCGCGGGACTGCTGACCGCGCTGGGCATCCGGCTGGAGGTGGCGGGCGACACCGCGCTCAGCGCGCCGGGCGCCACCGGCACCCTCGTCGTCGCCAATCACATCTCCTGGCTGGACATCGTGGCGCTGCTGGCCGTCGAACCGGTGGTCATGCTGGCGAAGCGGGAGGTGGGCGGCTGGCCGGTGGTCGGCCCGCTGGCGAAACGGGCCGGGACGATGTTCATCGACCGGGCCAGTCTGCGCCAACTGCCCGACACCGTACGGGAGATGTCGGCGCTGCTGCGCGACGGCCGGTCGGTGGTGGTCTTCCCGCAGGGCATCACCTGGTGCGCCGGAACGGGAGGACGTTTCCGGCGGGCGACGTTCCAGGCGGCGATCGACGCGGGTGCGCCGGTGCGCCCGGTGGCCCTGGAGTACCTCCAGCACGGCGCCCCGACCACGGTGGCGGCCTTCGTCGGAGAGGACGACTTCGGTAGTTCGCTGCGCCGGGTGCTGCGCGCCGACGGACTGACCATCCGGGTGCGCAACCACCGGCCGCTGCCGTCCGTACCGGGGAGGGACGACCGCCGTACGCTCGCGGCGCGGGCTCAGGCCACCGTGTGCGGGGCCCGGCTGCCCCTGCACGGCTGACACCACCGACCGCGGACACCACTCCGCCGGCCCCGGGTGCGGTGTCCCGGGGCCGGCGGAGTGGTGTCATGGCGGGGTGCGCGCGGGGTGGCGCCGGGCGGTCAGTCCGCCGCGGTCGCGGCGAACTCCCCGCGGAGCGCGTCCGCGACCCGCAGCGTACCGGCCGCTTCCCGGTCCCGCCCCTGGCGTTGCAGGGTGCGGCCCAGCATCGGATGGGCGTACCCCTCGACCGGATCGCGGGCGATCTCCTCGCGCAGTTCCTGCTCGGCGCGCCACAGCTGTGCGGAGTGGTGGTAGGCGCGGGCCGGCAGCAGCCGCGGGGCGATCCGCCCCGGCTCGTGCTCGACGACGGTGGCGGGGATGCGGGCGGCCTCGGCGTAGTCCTTCGCCTCGAAGAAGAGCCCGGCGCGCTCCCAGCGCTCGGCCAGGGTCTCCTGGGGGACACAGGCGGTCATGCGGTCTCCTCTCCGGGTGCCGTGTGCGGCAGGCGCTCGGCGGGGACGACGCCGAGCCGGCCGCTGCGGAAGTCGTCGACGGCCTGGGCGATCTCCGCCTTGGTGTTCATCACGAAGGGGCCGTAGTGCGCGACGGGCTCGCGGATCGGCCGCCCGCCGAGGATCAGCACATCGAGATCGGGGGTGCGGGCGTCCGGACGGCCGGTGGCGGCGACGCTCAGGGCGCCGCCGTGCCCGAGGACGGCGAGCTGGTGGGCGTCCAGCGGACGGTTCTCCTCGCCGACGGTGCCCCGTCCGGACAGGGCGTAGACCAGCGCGTTGAAGTCGGGGCGCCAGGGCAGGTCGAGCCGGGCCCCGGGGCTGAGCGTCGCGTGGATCATGGTGATCGGGGTGAAGGTGCCGCCCGGCCCGTGGTGGCCCGCGATCTCACCCGCGATGAGCCGCACCAGCGCGCCGCCGTCGGTCGAGGACAGCAGCGCGGCCTGCGAACCCTCGATGCTCTGGTACTTCGGTGGATTCCACTTGTTGGCGCGCGGGAGGTTCACCCACAGCTGGATGCCGTGGAACAGCCCGCCGGACATCACCAGGTGCTCCGGCGGCGTCTCGATGTGCAGGATGCCGCCACCGGCGGTCATCCACTGGGTGGCGCCGTCGGTGATCAGACCACCGCCGCCGTTGGAGTCCTGGTGCGCCATCTTGCCGTCGATCATGTAGGTGACGGTCTCGAAGCCGCGGTGGGGATGCCAGGGGGTGCCCTTGGGCTCACCCGGGGCATAGTCGACCTCGCCCATCTGATCCATGTGGATGAAGGGGTCGAGATCGCGCAGCGAGGCGCCCGCGAAGGCCCGGTACACCGGGAAGCCCTCGCCCTCGAACCCCTGCGGGGCGCCGGTCACCGAGCGGACCGGGCGCGCCGGGGCGGTCTGCGGATCGGGGGCGGGGACGCGGGGCAGTTCCAGCGTGCTGTCGACGGTCACGGCGGGCATGACGCTCTCCTCCTTGCGGACGGCGGCCGGCCAGGGCGGCCGACTCGGAAGGCATCTAGTTGAACAGTGAACTACCTGCCTTCATTCCCGCCCCGCCGGAATCACCCCGGGGACGCCGGAATCACCCCGAGGAGGCGGCCCGGGAGGCCCCGGCCGACGCCTCCAGCAGCACCCGCGCGGCGTCCCGGGCCTGCCGGGCGGGCTCGGCCGACCCGGAGATGGCGGCCGTGGTCATGGCCCCCTCGGCGAGCAGCGCCAGCTGTCCGGCGAGCGCGGCGGGCCGTCCGGCGTCGGCCACCAGCCCGCCCAGATACGCCCGGAACGCCTCCTTGTGCGCACGGGCGGCCTCCGCCACCGCGGGGGTGGTGGCCCCCAGCTCACCGAAGGAGTTGATGAATCCGCACCCCCGGAAATCCGGTTCGGCGAACCAGCCGTGCAGCCGGTCGAAGACCGCCAGGAGGCGCGCCTCGGGGTCCTCCTCGCCCTCCACATGGCGGGCCAGCGCCGCCCTCCACCGGATGTCGCGCCGTTCCAGATACGCCTCGACCAGCTCGCCCTTGGACGGAAAGAGCTGGTAGAGGCGTTTGAGGGAAACCTGTGAGGCGGTGCGGATCTCATCCATGCCCACGGTCTGTACCCCGCGGCCGTAGAACAGCCCCTCCGCGGCGTCGAGCACACGGGTCCTGATCGGTTCCTGGTCCATCACGGGTCACCCTCACCTGAGAACAATCGTTCTCATACGGTACCGCGCACCCCGGAACGGACCGCCTGGCGCGCACCCCCCGCGCCCGGCGGCCCCCCACCCCTCTCCCCCGGCCCCGCTCACCCCTCGCGCAGGTCCCTGACCCGGCGGATCTTGCCCACCGAGCGCTCCAGGGTCTCCGGATCGACGACCACCACCCCGGCCGTGATCCCCACCCCGTCCTTGATCCCCCGGGCGATCGTCGCCGCGGCGGCCTCGCGCTGCCCGACGGCGGCTCCGGGGCGGGCCTCGACACGGACCGTCATACGATCCATCCGGCCGGCCCGGGTCAACTCCACCTGGAAGTGCGGCGCGACCGCCGGAACCCGCAGTACGATCTCCTCGATCTGGCTCGGGAAGACATTCACCCCGCGCACGATGAGCATGTCGTCGCAGCGACCGGTGATCTTCTGGATACGGCGGAACGCGGGACGGGCGGTGCCGGGCAGCAGCCGGGTCAGATCCCGGGTGCGGTAGCGGATGACGGGCAGCGCCTCCTTGGTGAGCGTGGTGAAGGCGAGTTCACCCTCCTCGCCGTCGGGCATCACCGCGTCGGCGAACGGGTCCACGACCTCCGGGTAGAAGTGGTCCTCCCACACGTGCAGTCCGTCCTTGGTCTCCACGCACTCCTGCGCCACCCCGGGCCCGATCACCTCCGAGAGCCCGTATATGTCCACCGCGTGGATGTCCATGCGGTCCTCGATCTCGCGGCGCATCTCCTCGGTCCACGGCTCGGCGCCGAAGACACCGACCTGGAGGGAGGTGGTCCGTGGATCGATGCCCTGGCGCTCGAACTCGTCGAGGAGCGTGAGCATGTAGGAGGGCGTGATCATGATGATCTCGGGCTTGAAGTCCTGGATGATCTGCACCTGACGCGCGGTCATACCACCGGAGGCGGGAATGACGGTGCAGCCGAGCCGCTCGGCCCCGTAGTGGGCACCGAGACCGCCGGTGAACAGGCCGTAGCCGTAGGAGACATGGACCTTGTGGCCGGGGCGGCCGCCCGCCGCACGCAGCGAACGGGCCACCACGTCCGCCCACATCGACAGGTCGTTCCCGGTGTAGCCCACGACGGTGGGCCTGCCGGTGGTTCCGCTGGAGGCGTGGAGGCGCCGCACCTCGCTCCGGTCCACCGCGAACATCCCGAAGGGATAGGTGTCCCGCAGGTCGGCCTTGGTGGTGAAGGGGAACCGGGCCAGGTCCGCCAGGGTGCGGCAGTCCTCCGGGACCACTCCGGCCTCGCGGAACTTCTTGCGGTACAGCTCCACGTTGTCGTACGCGTGGCGCAAGGTGGCGCGCAGCCTGGTCAGCTGAAGGTCCATCATCTCGTCCCGGCTCATCCGCTCGGCGCGGTCCAGCAGTTCCGGGGGTGGTGGTGTGCCGGTCACGACCCCTCCACCGGCTCGGCGGCACGGCGGGCGAGGGTGCGGCTGCGGCCGCGGAACTCCGCTATCACCTCGTCGCCGCGGCGTACGGTCACGTCGTAGACACCACTGCGTCCGTACCGGGTCCGCTCCTCGGCGGTGGCCTCCAGCAGATCGCCCTCCCGGGCGGGGGCGACGAAGGTGATGTCGGCACCGGCGGCGAGGGTCACCGGTCCGCTGCTGTTGCACGCACAGGCGAACGCCGTGTCCGCGAGCAGGAAGACAAAGCCGCCGTGGGCGATCCCGTGTCCGTTCACCATCGAGGCCGTCACGGCCATCCGGAGCACCGCCGAGCCGTCCCCTGTCTTCAGCAGCTCGATGCCGAGGCCGCGTGACGCCTGGTCCGCGGCGAACATCTCCTCCGCCGGACCAGCGGCCGCGTTCATGGAGCCTGCCACGTGTTTCCACCCCTCGGGTACCGACCGAACATTCGGTTTACGTCAGAGTGCCGTCCAGTAATCCAGCATCCGCCCTGGCTGTCAAGGGTTCGCACACCGTGCCACTCCCTTGTGCGCAGGTGGCCGGACGGGCGCCGCCCAGGGGTGAACAATCCGCCCCGGACGTCCGTATCCGTGGGTGTCCTACACGCAGCCGCCATCCGGACACGCCACGAGAGGGCCCCCATGGACGCTTCTCCCCACCCCGTCCCCACCGCCGGGCGCACCCCGCCCCGCCGCGGTCCGCGGCTAGCCCCGGCGGTGGCGGCGGTGTGCGGACTGCTCACGGTCGCGGGCTGCGGAGGCGGCGGTACGGGGGACGCCACGGCGGAGACCGGACGGAGTGGCACCGACCGGCCGAGCGCCGGCGCGAAGCCCACGCCCAGACCGGCGACAGTGGAGCAACTGGCCTCGGCAGTCGGCTGCAAGCCCCGCTTCACCGTGGATGTCGACGACTACCGCCAGGCGGTGTGCACCACCTCCCGGGGCAAGTTCCTCCTCCTGGACTTCGCCAGGGCCAAGGGGCAGCGCGACTGGCTGGAGACGGCGCGGATGTACGGCGGGGTGTATCTGATCGGCAATCGCTGGGTGCTGTCGGCGTCCCCGCGCAAGAACATGGACGAGCTGCGCAAACAGTTCGGCGGCACCATCGAGGACACCACCTCCTCGCATGGCGAGACCCCCCGGGAGCGCTGAATCGCCCGGTGGCGCCGCTCAGCCTGCGGCGGCCCACAGATGGTGGGTGGCGTACGAGCGCCAGGGCCGCCACCCCTCGGCCACCTCCGGCGCTACGGATGCTCCGGATATCCCGGATATCCCGGATATCCCGGATGCAAGGAGCAGCACATCGGGATCGCCCAGCGCGCGCATCCGGATGTATCCGGCGGTCCGTGGCCCGATGCCGTCGAGGTTGAGCAGTTCCTTCTCCGCCTGGTCCCGGTCGGCCCCGGCATCCAGCGGCACGATGCCGTCGGCGAGCGCGGCGGTCAGCGCACGCAGCGCGGTACGCCGCGGCCCGGGCAGCTCCAGCCGGTCCAGCGAGTCCCCGGCCAGGGTGTCGGCGTCGGGGAAGAGATGGGTGAGGCTGCCGCTCGGGGTCGTCAGCGGCTGACCGTACGCGCTGACCAGTGCGGCGCCCCGGGCCCGCGCCTCGTCGGGCGGAAGCCGCCTGCCGAGGACGGCGCGGACGGCCAGTTCCTGCGGATCGGCGGCGCCCGGGGAGCGCAGCCCCGGCCGCGCGGCCACCAGGGGCGCCAGCAGCGGGTCGGCACCGAGGTGTTCGGCGACCGCGTACGGATCGGCGTCGAGGTCGAACAGCCGCCGCATCCGCTGGGTGGCGGTGGTCAGATCGCGCGGTTCGCCCAGGCACAGCCGGCATTCCAGCCAGCCGCCCGCGCCGAGCCGCTCGTCGACCTCGGCGACGCCGTGGCCGTGCGGCAGCCGCAGGGTGCGCCGGTAGGTGCGCGCTCCGCGCTCGCCGACCATCTCCTCCACACCGGGGACGGTGTGGAGGGCGAGCTGGTCGAACAGCTCCGCCGCGGCGTACGGTCCGCGATAGGCCAGTCGCAGCGGCACCCCGCCGTAGAACGAACGCGGAGCGACCGGACCGAAGCGCGAGGAGCGGCCGGGCCGGGCGTCGCGCAGCCCGGTCGGCGTGCTGGCGTAGATCTCCTTGATGGTGTCGTTGAACTGCCGCACGCTGGAGAATCCGGCGGCGAACGCGACCTCCGTGGCCTGCATCCCGGTGGTCTGGAGGAGGATACGGGCGGTGTGGGCGCGCTGGGCGCGGGCGAGTGCGATGGGTCCGGCGCCCAGTTCGGCGTTGAGCTGCCGCTGCACCTGGCGCGGGCTGTAGCCCAGCCGTCGTGCCAGCCCCGCCACGCCCTCGCGGTCCACCACCCCGTCCCCGATCATCCGCATGGCACGGCCGACCACATCGGCGCGGGTGTTCCACGCGGCCGAGCCGGGCACGGCGTCGGGACGGCAGCGGCGGCACGCCCGGAAGCCCCCGCCCTGGGCGGCCGCGGCCGTGGGGAAGAACCGCACGTTCTTCCGCCGGGGTGTGGTCGCCGGACAGCTCGGACGGCAGTAGATACCGGTCGTGGCCACGGCGAAGAAGAACTCACCGTCGAACCGCGCGTCCCGGCCACGCACCGCCTCGTACCTGCCGTCATCCGTCATCACGGTGTCCACTGTGCCCCTGCCCGGGCCGTGGCACCGGCGGAAAACGGACATGGCGTTCGCCGCTCCCCCGCCCGCTTCCGCGGGTCAGGACCGTTCGGACAGCCGGGCGGCCCGCTCCTCCCGCTCGCGCTGTCTGCGCAGGCCCTTACGGAGCATCAGCAGCAGCACCGTCACCATCAGGGTGAAGAAGACGAGCGCACCCGCTGTTTCCGCTCCGAGACGGCCCCGCCCGGTGCGCCCCCGGCCATGCGGTGCTCCTCCCGGTTGTGCACCGCCCCGCGGCCGCATCTGCGCGGCACAGGCTACCTCCGTATCGAACGGGGAGACACCAGGTCAGGGGGTGGTGACACCGCGGGCGGCCAGGGCGCCGCGAAGTGCCCGCATCGCGTAGTACGTCCGCGACTTGACGGTTCCGGAAGGCACTCCGATGGCCCGCGCGGTCTGCCGGACGGTGTGGCCGAGGTAGTACAGATGCAGCAGCACCTCTCTTTGGTAGGGGGCGAGATCCGCCATGGCCTCCGTCACCACCTGGGCGGTGAGGGTCCGGTCGACGATGTCCGGCGCCACCATCGAGGCCGGATCCGCTTCCCCGCTCTCCGGAGGACGTGCCGCCTGGGCGCGGTGGCCGTCGATCACCAGCCGCCGGACGACGGTGAACAGCCAGGGGCGGGCCGCACCGTCCTCGGGTTCGACGGTGCCGGCGTGCCGCCAGGCGCGGATCGCCGCCTCCTGCACGATGTCCTCGGCACGGTGCCAGTCCCCGTCGAGCAGCCGCACCGCGAAGCGCAGCAGTACGGAGCCGTGCCGTTCGTAGAGAAGGCGCAGAAAGTTCTCGGCCTGTTCGCTCTGTGCGTCCCGTTCCTCCGGTGCCGCCCCGATCGCCACACCTGATGCGCTGATGTACATCGTCCGGTTTCCCCCCGGGCTGCCGGTCGCCCCGGTGCCGCGCGGATATGAGGTCGGTTGCGGACACCAGGGGCGCCGGACGCGGTCTGTGTCAGTGCCCGGAGCGTAGGTCGGCCCCGATACCGATTCCGTGCCGAAACACTGACGGCCACCGGCGGCGCAGTGGCGCGGACGGCTGGAAGGGCGCTGCCCACGGACACCGCTCGACTACACTCCGCACTTGTGCGATTTACGGTGTTAGGCCCGGTCAGGGCATGGCGAGGCGCCGACGAACTGGAACTGGGCCCGCCCAAACAGCGCGCTCTGCTGGCGCTGTTGCTGGTGCGGGCGGGGCAGCCGGTGGCGCTCGGCGAGATCGTCGATGTGCTGTGGGCCCAGGATCCGCCGAGCAGCGCGGTGAATGTGGTGCAGCGCCATGTGGGCGCCGTGCGCCGGATGCTGGAGCCGGGCCTCCCGGCCAAGGCCGCGGGCAGCCGCCTGGTGCGCAGTTCGGGCGGATACCGGCTGAACACCGAGACGGACACGCTGGATCTGGTGGAGTTCCGTGAGCTGAGCGAACAGGCCCGCCGCTCCGCCGAGATGGACGCACCGGACGAGGCCGTGGAGCTGTTCGTCCGCGCCCTCGCCCCGTGGCAGGGGCCGACCGCCACCGGGATACCCCCGGACATACAGACGCACCCGGTGTTCTCCGCCGTCGACCGCGAACTGCTCACCGCGTCGAAGGACGCCGCGCGGGCGGCCCTGGACTCCACCGTCCCCGAGCGGCTGCTGACCACCCTCCAGCGGTTCGCCGCCCACCATCCGCTGGACGAGACCTTGCAGGCCAGGCTGATCCTGGTGCTGGCCGCCACCGGCCGCCGGGCCGAGGCGCTGGAGCTGTACAGCACGGTGGGGGCGCGGCTGGACGAGCAGTTGGGGGTCGAGCCCGGCCCGGAGCTGCGCGCCGCGCGCCGTCGGGTGCTCCCCCGGCCCGCGCCGATCCCGGCCGATGCCACACCGAAGGCGCGGACCGGTGGCGGGGCCCGGCCGACCGGGAGTTCCGCCGGTGGCTCCCCGCTGGGCGCGGAGCCCGCCCACGGTCCGCCGTCACCGGTTCCCGCGGCTCCCCCGCAGCCGCGGGAACCGGAGCCACCGGCTGTCCGGCCCGCACAGCTTCCGCCCGATCTGCCTGCCTTCAGTGGCAGACGTACCGAACTGGCCCACACCGCCGCCCTGTTGCCCGAGGACCCCGACGCCGGACCACCCGCCCCGGTGGTGATCAGCGCGATCGACGGCATGGCGGGCATCGGCAAGACCACCCTGGCCGTGCACTGGGCCCATCGGATCGCGCACCGCTTCCCCGACGGTCAGCTCTACGCCAATCTGCGCGGTTTCGACCCGACCGGTTCGGTGATGCCACCGGACGAGGCGCTGCGCGCGTTCCTCCATGCCCTCGGTGTTCCGCCGAGCCGGGTCCCGGCCGGGCTGGACGCACAGACCGCCCTGTACCGCAGTCTGCTGGCAGGGCGACGGGTGCTGATCCTGCTGGACAACGTGGTGGATTCACAGCACGTCCGGCCGCTGCTGCCGGGGGCGCCCGGCTGTCTGGTCATCGTCACCAGCCGCAATCAGCTCCACGGTCTGATCGCCGCCGACGGGGCCAGGCCGCTGACCCTGGGTCCGCTGTCCACGGCCGAATCCCGGGAGACACTGGTCGCCCGGCTCGGTGCGGACCGGGTGGCCGCGGAGCCGGAGGCCGTGGCCACCATTATCAGGCTGTGCGGCCGGCTGCCGCTGGCCCTGGCCGTGGTGGCGGCTCGTGCCGCCACCCGCCCCGCCTTTCCCCTTTCTTCTGTCGCCGCGGAACTGCGGGAGAGCCAGGGGAATCTGGACGCGTTCGCGGGCGGTGATCCGAGCACCGATCCCCGTACCGTCTTCTCCTGGTCCTACCGCGCCCTGCATCCGGAGGCCGCCCGGCTGTTCCGGCTGCTCGCCCTGCATCCGGGGCCGGAGATCTCCACCGCGGCCGCGGCGAGCCTGGCCGGTCTTCCGATCCGCAGGACGCGGGCGCTGCTGGCCGGACTGACCCGCGCCCACCTGCTGTTCGAGCACGCACCGGGCCGCTACTCCTTCCACGATCTGCTGCACGCCTACGCCGTGGAACTCGCCCACGACCACGACCCGGACGGGATCCGCCGGGACGCCGGCCACCGTATGTACGACCACTATCTGCACACGGCCCGCACCGCGGCCACCCTGCTCGCCCCGCGGAGTGTCGAGCGCATCCCCTTATCAAGGGTCCGCTCCGACGCGGCACCGGAACAGCTCAACAGCCAGGAGCGCGCCGAGTCCTGGCTCGCCACCGAGCGGCCGGTCCTGCTGGCGGCCGTCGGCCACGCCGCCCGCACCGGATTCCCCGGACACGCCTGGCGGTTGGCCGTGACGCTCGAGCTCTTCCTCGACCGGCGCGGACACTGGCAGGAGCAGGCCGCCATCCAGCACACCGCGCTGGAGTCGGCCCGCGCACTGTCCGATCGGCTCGGCGAGGCCCATGCCCACCGCACCCTCGGCTTCGCCCGCGGCCGGCTCGGCCGGTACGGGGAGGCGGAACGCCATCTGGAACGCGCCCTGGAGCTGTTCGCCGCGGTCGGGGAGTTCGACGGTCATGCCCGGAGCCACCGTTCCCTCGCCTTTCTCGCCAACTGCCAGGGCTTTCACCAGCGGGCGCTGGCCCACTACCGGCCCGCGCTCGCGCACTACCGGTCCTCCGGCAACCTCAGCGGCCAGGCCAGCGTGCTCAACGAGACCGGCTGGACCCATATCCTGCTGGGCGAGTACGAACACGCCCTCGCCCAGTGCCATCAGGCGGTCGAACTGCACCGGACCATCGGTGACGCCAATGGTGAAGGCGCCGCGCTGGACAGTCTCGGCTACGCCTGCCACCACCTCGGCCGCTACGAACACGCCCTCAGCTGTTACCGGCAGGCCCTCGCCGTCTACCGCGAGATCAGCGACCGGTATCTGGAAGCCGACACGCTGACACATATAGGGGACAGCCAGTACGCCCTGGGCGAGCGGGAGTCCGCCCTGGACACCTGGCGACAGGCTCTGGCCGTCCTCGAGAAGCTCAACCATCCGGACGCGCGGCCCCTCGGCGAGAAGCTGCGGCGCCATCAGTCATCACCGGTTCCGGACCCGGAACCCGCTGTCGGCCCGGGGGGCTGACAGCGGCGGACGAGTCCGGCGGGCCGGGGCGGAGCGGGCCCCGACCTGTGGCGGTAACGGTTCGGAGATCCATGCCGCTGTTCGCATCACAGATGCCCTTCGAACGGGGACGCGTTCTCCCTGTCGTACGGACGGCACCGGAGATGTGCTCAACGCGGAGGAGAAAAACTTCTGGCCGCCGCCGCGGAGGTGGCGGCCGAAGCGGGCCGCGCAGGGTACCAGCCAGTAACGACCGTTGTCCCGGCTTTATTCGTTAGTGATGAGGTCTCCACGTCCGGGCCACACCAGGTACTAGCGTCCGGTGTCACTCCGAAGCAAGGAGGGCGCTGTGCGATCAACAATCGTCAGCAGATCCATCGCATCCAGCCGTACCATCGGCACCGGCCTCATCATCGGGGCACTCGCCATGACCCTCGCGGCGATCCTCATCCCTGTGCAGCTGTTCGGCGAGAGCAGCGCCGCGTCGTCGCTGCCCCCCGGCGTCACAGACGACGGCAAGGGCACGGTCAGCACCCAGTACGGGCCGCTGACCGCCCTGGACCGGGACTTCGTCCGCAAGGTGAAGCTCGCCGGACTCTGGGAGCTTCCCTCGGGACGGGAAGCCCAGGAGCGGGGCACCAAGGACTCCGTGAAGACCGCGGGTGAACACCTCATCGAGGGCCACACCGAGCTCGACCGCCGGGTGAACGAGGTGGGCCGGGCGCTGGGGGTCGATTTGCCCACTCAGCCCAACGACCAGCAGCAGGGCTGGCTCAATGAGATGAACAACGCGTCCAGCAGCGCCGAGTTCGAGCGTGTCTTCGCCAACCGGCTCCGTGCGGCACACGGGAAGGTGTTCGCGCTCGTCGCCACGATCCGGGCGCAGAGCCGGAACTCCATGGTGCGATCACTGGCCACCCGAGCCAACGCCATCGTTCTCGACCACATCACGGTCCTCGAGGACACCGGGCTCGTCGACTTCGACGCCCTCAACACATAAGTGAAGTGATCTCATGAGGCAACAAACCCACAAACGGGGCAGGTTCACCAACAAAACCATCGCCATCGTCGCCGCCTTGGCGCTCGGTGGCGGCGGGGCCGCGATCATCGCGGCGAACGCGTCCGCCAGCGGCGACAACAACGACTCCGGTGAGAACCGCACGGTGTCCGCCGGGTCCTGGACCATCCGCTGCCCCGATGTGGGCCAGGAGCTGTCGTCCGTTCCGCGCCAGGCGCAGCCCGAGGTCGACAAGAACCTCGCCGAACTCGACTCCCAGGTGGCCAAGGCGTACCAGCGGATGTCCGACGGAGGCGTGTCCAACGACTCGGTGCTGAACTCCCTGGAGCGGCAGCGCGGGGAGACCATCGGCCAGATCGGTGACGCGATAGACGAGTCGGGGCAGCGCCCCGACGGGCTCGACCAGATGAGCTCCTGCGAGATGCAGCAGGCCGACACCAACGCCGGTGGTGACCAGAACGACCAGCAACAGGGCGACGACCAGCAGCAAGGTGGCGACCAGCAGCAAGGTGGCGACCAGCAGCAGGGCGACGACCAGCAGCAAGGTGGCGACCAGCAGCAGGGCGACGGCCAGCAGCAGGGGGGCGAGGGCGCCAATGACGTACCCGGCAACGCCGGCGGCCAGGCGGGCAACGGCCCGTCGCAGGACGACTTCGTCGACATCACCCAGGTGCAGCCGAACGCCCAGGACAACAACGACCAGGGAGACCAGCAGGGCGGCTCGACCGGTACCTTCACCTCGGAGTGCGGTGTCGGCGACCCGCAGCTGCGCAACAGCGACAACGTGATCGTCGCCCCCGGTGTCGGCAACGGCGCCCATCACACACACGACTACGTGGGCAACGACAGCAACGACGCCTTCGCCGACAACCAGACCTTCGAGCAGGCGGGAACCTCCTGCGACAACGGCGACAAGTCGACCTACTACTGGCCGGTGCTGCGCTCCCAGGACGGCAAGGACGAAGCGGACGCCAACGACCTCGGTGGTGGCCAGGAAGGCAACGTCGGCACCATCCTGACGCCCAAGAGCTCCAAGATCGAGTTCCAGGGCAACCCGCAGAGCGACGTTGTGGCGATGCCGAAGTTCCTGCGCATCATCACCGGTGACGCCAAGGCGTTCACCAACGGCGACAAGAACGCCAACGCCTCCTGGAGCTGCACCGGTTTCGAGGACCGGCAGCTGACCGACAAGTACCCGCTCTGCCCCGAGGGCAGCTCGGTGACGCGCACCTTCGACTTCCAGAGCTGCTGGGACGGCCAGAACATCGACAGCGCCAACCACCGTGACCACGTGGCCTTCGCCAACGAGGACGGCTCCTGCCCCGACGGCTTCAAGGCCATCCCCAAGCTGGTGAACACGCTCACCTACGATGTGCCGGCCAACACCCCGTTCGCCGTGGACGGCTTCCCGGAGCAGTTGCACAAGCCCATCACCGACCATGACGACTTCATCAACGTCATGCCGGAGGACCTGATGAACAAGGCGGTGGACTGCATCAACAGCGGCCAAAAGTGCAATTGATGAACGAGACCCACCAGGCGCGCGTCGGCCATGAGGCCGGCGCGCGCCGCGCTGACACTTCCCACGAGACGGCCGACGAGCCCTCCGGCCCTCCCGCCGCGGAACATCCCGAAGTGGTGGACCCCGGGCATACCGACCGACCGGTCCGCTCCCTCTCGGACCCGGAACTGACCCGGTTGCTCCTGGCGGCCTACCACTCGGGCACCACCAGCCCGGCCGCGGGCGAGATCCTCTACCGCCGCCACCACGCGGCCACCCTCTCGTACGCCCGGACCTGCTGCCGCGCCCTCCACGACGCGGAGGACCTGGCCTCCGAGGCGTTCATCCGCACCTTCCAGGCGGTACGGGCCGGTGGCGGTCCGCGCGGGCCCTGGCGGCCGTATCTGCTGACCGTGGTGCGCCACACCGCGGTCGAGTGGGGCGCCGGGGAACGGCAGGTCCTGCTCACGGCCGACTTCGAGTCCTGGCGGCAGCTCGCACCCTCCGCCGACCCCCAGCAGCACCTGGTGGCCAGGGAGACCCGGCAGCTGCTCATCCGCAGTTTCCGCAGACTGCCCGAACGCTGGCAGACCGTGCTGTGGCTGACCCTCGTCGAGGACGATCCCCCGCAGCAGGTGGCCGGTGTCCTGGGGATTTCCCCCAGTGGCGTGACCTCGCTCGCCTTCCGGGCCAGGGAGGGGCTGCGCGAGTCCTACCTCCAGGCACATCTGGAGTCCGCGCGGGACGACCGGTGCAGCCACTTCAGCGCCATGATCGGCGCCTCGGTGCGGCGTGGCGGAGTCCGTGGCCAGGCGCTCGCGCGCCACCTGGCGGCCTGTGCGTTCTGCGCCCACGCCTACAGCGAACTGCTCGGACTCAACGCCGCGATGCGCACCGCCGCACCGGACCAGGCGCCCGTCGGCGCCGGGCGCTGACCCGGCCGTATCCCCGCAACCCGCGCCACCACACACAAAACTGCCGACCGCGTGACGCGGCCGGCAGTTCCGTGCGTGGTCGGCGCGGGGCGCCCACCCGGCTCACAGTCCGTTGACGCGGGCCTCCCTGGCGATCCCGAGCGGCCGGATCCCGGGGGCCGTTGCGGTACGGGTCCTGCGGCTCACCCGGGACGCGTGGCGGCGTATCCGGTCCATCTGTGCCATCAGCCGCCGTCCGCGCAGCGCCATCTCCAGCTCGAAGCGTATGCGCGGATCCCGCAGCCCCGGCCCGAAGAGCTTCTCTATCTGGCGCAGCCGGTACCGCACGGTCTGCGGATGCACCTTGAGCGCCTTGGCCGCTTCGGGCGCGCCACCGCCCTCGAGCCATGCGAGCAGCGTCATCTGGAGCCGTTCGCTCTGCCGGGGTGTCAGCCCGACCAGCGGTTTGAGCCACCGGGAGGCCAGCGCCCTGACCAGCGACTCGTCCTGGAGCAGCAGCAGCATCGACAGGTGGTCGTCGACGAAGAGCACCCGGGCCTCGGGGCCGCTGCGCGCGGGGGCCATCGTCAGCAGCCGTCGGGCCCAGCGCACCGAGGATGCCGCGTCGTTGAGCGGCACCACATGGCCGACCGCGGCGGTGCGGCCGCGCAGCGCGGTTTCCAGCGCGCCACGGGTACCGGCGTCCACGGGCGGTTCCGCGGCCGGGTCCCGCTCGCCGTCCGGGGCCCGGTCGGCTGCTGCCTCCGGCGCGGGGTCGGTGTCCGCGTCGGGGTCCGGGATCAGCAGGCACAGCTCGTCGCCGACCGCGCCGATGAGGGTGTCCCCCAGCACGGCGGCCAGTTGCGGCGCCTCGCCCGGGGTGGGCAGGGCGATGGCCTGGACGGTTTCGGGAAGGGGCCAGCGGGCGGCCCGCGAAAGTTCCGCCAGGGTCCGTTCGGAGACCGCCACTTCGCCGGTGAGGGCCTCGAACAGCTCGCGGCGGGCCCGCTCGGGCGGCACCTCCGCCATCCGTTCGTCACCGGAGCGGGCCGGCGGGGAGGCGACCGGTTCCCCGGCCCCTTCCTCGCCCGGCTTCCGGTAGCCCAGTGCGGTCAGGAGAGCCTGCTCGACTCCCCATCGGACCTTCTCTCGCTCAGAGTCCTCCAGGAGTTCGGAGAATCCCGGGAGTCTGCGCCGAAGGGTCTCAACCACCTCAT
Organism: Streptomyces sp. NA02950; assembly: GCF_013364155.1. Lineage (NCBI taxonomy): Bacteria > Bacillati > Actinomycetota > Actinomycetes > Kitasatosporales > Streptomycetaceae > Streptomyces > Streptomyces sp. NA02950. Next base: position 1,198,282 of record NZ_CP054916.1, read on the forward strand.
CGGCCAGGGACGGGAGTTCATTGCGCAGAACGCGGGTCCACTCGCCACGGGGGCGGGACCACATGCGGTTCACGAGTTCGCCCATCATTACCTCGTTCTTGCCGGGGGGAGGGCCTGGCCGTTGGGGGGTCGGTCAGGCCCGTGGAGGTTGCCTCCGTCTCCGGTTCGTCCAGTCCGGAAAGGGAGTCGAGGGTCCTCCGCTACGTCATAGAGGATCCACGCCCCCACCGGTCCCGGCATTTTGCCGTTTCTTTGCCATCGAGATGGCACCGGATCGGCCGGAGACGGTGTGGGCACGGTTTCTCCACAAGAAGTTGTCACGTTACGACAAATCTTATGGAGATCACGTGTAGTTCCGAGAAGCTGCTGATCCCAAGACGACTTTGACGTATCTCGTCACCCGCGCGAATTCGCGCGATCGGGAGGCTCCATGTCCATGTCCCAGATGCCGACTCCCCGTTCTCAGGGGCCGCGCCGCAGGGGACGTCACACCGGATCGGTTCCCGCGGGAGACCTCGGAGCACCCGGCGGCCGACGAGCCGCCCGCCGGCCTCGGACACGGGCCCGGCCCGGCAGCGGCCAGTCCCGGCACCTCCGTCTCTACGCTATCGGCGCGGCGGTGGTGTTGTCCCTCGTTGTCGCGAATAACGTGGGCGCATTCACCAAGACCCAGGCATTTCTGGACTTCGGAGCCGGAGTGCTGGCACTGGTCTCGCTCACCGCGGCGGTGCTGTGGGGGCTCGCGGCCACCGACCAACTGCTGCTGCAACCGAACCACCGGCTGATCGCCCAGGGGGTCCACCGGGCCGCCGCCATCGGGGGTTTGTGCTTCCTCGCCCTCCATGTCTGGGTGAAGGTGGCGGAGAGCCACACGACCGCGGCGACCATCGTGATACCGTTCGCTGACGCAAATCGGCCTGTGCTCATCGGCCTTGGAACCATCGCCGCCTACCTCTTCACCATGGCGGCGGTGACCGGGGCGGTGCGCAGTGCCTTTGCCTCCGCCGGCAAGTCCCGCTGGCGGTACCGTTGGTGGCGGGCGCTGCATGTGGCCGCGTATCCGGCGTGGTGCGCCGCACTGATCCACGGCCTCAAGGCAGGCCGCGCGGCCAAGGACTGGGCCACCATCGGATATGTCATGGCCCTGGCTGGTGTGGCGGTCGCGTTGTGGATCCGGCTCGCTTCCCGGCGGGCCCGGCACGGTGAGAGGACGGACGGCATCGAGGTGAGGAATCCCCCCGCTCTCGGTCGGCAGGAAGGCCGGACCGGACGCGCCGCGCCGCGCGTGCCCCGTCCGCGTTCCGCGGAGCCCGACCGGCAGAACAATGAGCCGCTCGGCGCCTCCCGCGGGTGGGGCCGGTGATCACAGCAAAGCCCAGGCTGGCCTGCATCGATCCGCCCCGGCTGCTGGCCGGGCTGGACGAGGCGTACCGGCTGGACCGCGTCGGCCATCTGACGGTGCACGGGCAGATGCCCGCCCTGCGCGCCGATGAGCTGGTGGCCCTCGCGGAGAACATCGACCTGCGCGGTCGTGGCGGCGCGGGTTTCCCGTTCGCCAAGAAGCTCACGTCCGTCATCGAGTCGGCGGCGCGACGGGACGGCCGTTGCGCCGTGGTGGTCAACGGCAGCGAGGGCGAGCCCAGCTGTCTGAAGGACACCGCACTCCTGCTGCACACTCCGCACCTGGTCATCGACGGTGCCATGCTGGCGGCCGAGGCGCTCGGCGCGGAGGACGTGTGCATCGCGGTGCACCGGCCGGATGTCGAGGAGTCGCTCGCCACCGCCATCGCCGAACGCGCCCCGAGCGGGCCCCGGCTGCGGGTCTCCCGCACCCCGGACCGCTTCGTGGCCGGTGAGGGCGGTGCCGTCATCAACGGCATCAGCGGCGCGCCGGCCATCCCCAACGGCCGGAAGATCCGGACCAGTGACAGCGGGCTCGGGGGCCTTCCCACCCTGCTGTCCAACACCGAGACCTTCGCCCAGCTCGCCGTGGCGGCTCGGATGGGCGCCCTGCCGTACCGCTCGGTGGGGCTGCCCACCGAGCCGGGCACCACCCTGCTGACGGTGGCGGGCAAGTTCGTCATGGAGACCCCCACCGGGGTTCCGCTGACCTACATCCTGGAGCTGTGCAACCTCACCCCCGGCCAGGGCGTTCTGGTCGGGGGGTACCACGGCAAGTGGCTGGACCCGAACAGCATCCACGCCACCACCATCTCCCGCGATTCCATGAAGAAGTACGGCGCCCGGCTGGGCGCCGGGGCCGTGCTGCCGATCCCCGAGGACACCTGCCCGCTGGGCGAGACCGCCCGGGTGGCCCGCTGGCTGGCCGCGGAGACGGCCGGTCAGTGCGGGCCCTGCTTCATCGGGCTGCCCGCACTCGCGGACGCGCTGGGCCAGGTGGAGCGCGGTGGCGGCCAGACCGCCATCGACAGTGTGCGCGCCTTCATCAACTCGGTGAAGAAGCGCGGGGCCTGTAGCCACCCCGACGGTACGGCCGGTTTTGTGACCACCGCGCTGGACGCCTTCCCGGAGGAGATCGAGTCCCATGCGCTGGGCATGGGCTGCGGCCGGCCGACCCTCGGGGTACTGCCGCTGCCCGAGGACTCCAAGCCACTGGCGCTGCCCCCGGGTCCGTCCGCGGCCGATCCCCGGCGCGAACGGGAACCGCGGGGGCGCATGGAGCAGCTCATCGTGGACTGGTCGCTGTGCCAGGGTCACGGGCTCTGCGCGGACATCATCCCCGATGTGCTCGAACTGGGCATGGACGGCTACCCCGCCTCGGCGAAGATGGATGTGCCGCGCCAGTTCCGGGCCCAGGCGGTCCGTGCGGTCCGGCGCTGTCCGGCGCTGGCGCTGCGCATCGAGGAGTAGCCGCCGCCCGCGCCCCCCGGCGCCACCCTTCGACGGCCGTCAGAGACGGCCGTCGACCGCTGTGCGCTCAACGATCCGGCGTTTTGTGCGTCCGATGACAAATTTCGGGACCGCTGAACGTCGCTCGGCACCGGCTCCGTATGCACATGGCGTCGGCGCAAACACCGCCGGACCGAGAGAGATTGCAGAGGAATGGTCATGGAGAAGCGGCGTCAGATCGCATTCGCCGGAGTGTCCGTCGCGATGGTTCTGCTGACAGCGGCGTGTGGCAGCAGCAAGGACAACTCCTCCGGTCAGAGCTCCAACGTCCAGCCCGCCGGCGGTGCCCAGAACGTGGGATCGGGCTCGACCCCCGGCGCGGCTGCCGGCTCCGGTGCGGCCGGCGGCTACCAGGCGGGCGGCGACACCGGCGCGGCTGCGGGCTCCGGCGACACCGGCCAGTCCGGCGCGGCCAAGGAAGTGACCGCCAAGAAGGACCCCAAGCTGGGCGAGATCGTGACCGACGCCAAGGGCTGGACCCTCTACCGGTTCGACGAGGACACCCCCAAGCCCGCCAAGTCCAACTGCAACGACGCCTGCGCCACCAAGTGGCCGCCGGTGCCCGCCGACGACGCCACCGCCGGTACCGGTATCGACAAGTCCAAGCTCGGCTCGGTCACCCGCTCCGACGGCACCAAGCAGCTGACACTCGAGGGCTGGCCGGTCTACCGTTACGCGGGTGACACCAAGGCGGGCGACACCAAGGGCCATGGCGTGGGCGGCACCTGGAACGCGCTGGCGCCCAACGGCAAGCCGGCCGGCAAGAAGGCCACCGGTGCCGACGAGAGCCTCCAGCTGATGCTGAACAACAACGCCGAACTCGGCAAGATCATCGTGGATGGCAAGGGCATGACGGTCTACCGGTTCAACAAGGACAGCGCCTGGCCGATGAAGACCGGCTGCCTCGGCGCCTGCCTGGACACCTGGAAGCCCGTCAAGGCCGTGAACACCTCCAAGGTCGCCGGTCTGGACGCCTCGAAGGTCACCTCCTTCACCCGTCCCGACGGCAAGAAGCAGGCCGCGTTCGACTGCTGGCTGCTCTACACCTTCACCGGTGACACCAAGCCCGGCGACACCAACGGCCAGGGCAAGGCGGGCCAGTGGTTCGCGGTCACCGACAAGGGCAAGAAGGCGGGCGTCGCCGCGGCGCAGTAGACAGAAACACGGTCACCACAGCGGGGGGCCCGAGGCCGCAGAGCACCCGGGCCTCCCCCGCCGGACCCTCAACGGGAGGTTGTAGTGTCACCCGCACTCCGTGCCACCGCGCTCTGCGCGGCTTTGCTGTTCCTGAGCGGCTGCGCCGGGAACAGCACGGCGCACGACGCCACGAAGCATCCGCGGGAGAAGGCGGCTCCTTCCGCCAAGGAGTTCGGCAAAGCCGGCAAGCCCGCCCCGCTGGCCGGGATCGCCGACGCCATCGGCTGCAAGGCGAAGGTCATCACCGAGGTGGATGAGCTGCGGCAGGGTTCCTGCACCTCCGGCAAGAACCGGTACACGATGCTCACCTTCGCCACCGAGCAGGGCCAGCACGACTGGCTGTCGGTGTCCAAGGACTACGGGGGCACCTACCTGGTCGGCAAGCGCTGGTCGGTGACCGGTCTGTCCACCGGCTCGCTCTCGTCCCTGCGGGAGAAGATCGGCGGGGACATCGAGCACGGGATGTCCATGTCCCACGGCGGCTCCGGCGGCTCGCACGAAGGCTCCGGTTCGAAGGGCGGCTCCGGCTCGCACGACGGCTCGACATCGCACGACGGGATGGACGGCATGTGAACCGCGCCGCCGACCAGGTGGCGAAGCGTTTCAGCTGGTCATGCGACCCTGGTTTCGGCCCACCTGACCAGATCGGGGTCGGCGAGGGTGTCCACCCACAGGTCCACCGGGGGGCGTTCGTCCGCCGGTTTCCGCGGGCCGACACCGAGGACTCTCAGCCCGGCGCGTGAGGCGGAGAGAAACCCGCAGTGGGAGTCCTCCACCGCCAGGGCGTCGCCGGGGGCCGCACCGCACAGCCGGGCGGCCTCCAGATAGACGTCCGGATACGGTTTGGGCCGCATCTCGCCCTCGGGGACCAGCACATGGCCGAAGTGGCGCAGCAGTCCCGCCTTGGCGAGCCCGTCCTCGACCACGTCACGCGGGCAGTTGCTCGCGATGGCCAGCGGCGCGAACGCCGCGGCCTTCTCCACCAGTTCCGGCGCCCCGGGCATGGTGACCGGGTGCTCGGCCACCAGGGTGCGGAAGGCGTCGAGCAGTTGCCCGGTCATCTGCCCGGCGAGTTCGGGGTGCCCGGCGAATTCGGCCAGCATACGGCCGCATTCGCTGTAGTGGAGTCCCTTGGTGCGCCGGGCGAACTCTTCGGTGGGGGCGGTGCCATGCTCTCTGAGCACCATGTCACGCGCCTCCTCCCAGTGCCGTTCGGAATCCATGAGGGTGCCGTCGCAGTCGAAGACGATGGCGGCTGGGGTCCATGCGAGGAGCTTTTCGGCTGTCATCTGCCTGCCGTTCCATGGGAGGTGGAGGAATCGACGCAGGGGCGCCTGTACCTGCGGGGAGCAGCGCAGTGGATTTCCTGGCGGCTCGGTGCGCGAATGCGTTCACCGCTGCTGCCCGATGCGCGAACGCCTTTTCGACGTACGCGACATGGGGGGCCGTACAGACGGAGAATCCGCCTGCCCGAAACATAACGATCACTACGTTAATTGGATGACCCGGAGTAAGCAAGGGATCACCGAACGTCGGCGATTTGTTCGCGGTCCCGCGCGTTCGCCGCTCAACGCGTTCGCCGTACGGACTGTTTGACGGACAGAAGTACGGTCAGAGGTACTGGAGCACCCCGACCGCGGTGCACATCTCCGCCTGGCGCAGCCGGAAGACACAGGTCCTGCCGTGGGAGGTGCACTCGACCACGGCGGGCGGATACGACTCGGTGAAGCGGATCGCCTTCAGCCGGCAGGCGACGGGCCGGGTCAGCGTCCCGTCGGTGGCCAGCGCGGCGGCCTGCCGGGCGCTCTCCAGCAGCACCAGGCCCGGGACATGGTCGCTCCAGTGGTCGTAGAAGAACGGGTGGCGGGGGTCGGCGGGATCCAGGTACACCACTCCCCCGTCCCGTACCACCAGCACGTCCCGGGCGGCGGGAACGGCCAGTTGACCCGGGGACGGCCGGACCGCGGCGCGCAGTCTGCGCCGTGCGGTCTGTCCCGAGGCGGCCGAGCGGGTCTCCGCGTAGGAGGTGCCGTCGAGGAAGCGCGCGGTGCCCCCGGCCCAGGCGAACCGTCTGCCGCTCGCCGAGAGGGCGATGTCGAGCCGCATCCCGGACACAAAGCGCCCGGAGGGTGTGGTGCGGAGGTCCGTCACGGCGGCGTGGCAGGTGATGTCGGTGGCGCCGTGCGGCGCGCGCGGCTCGGCCTCGGGGTCGAGCCGGTAGAACAGGTCGCGGATCAGGAAGTGTGCGCCCGCGGGCACCGCGTAGTACCGGGTGGGAAGGTAGATCCCCAGTTCACGCAGGGTTTCCGCGATCATCAGCGGATGGTGTCTGCCGTCCCCGCCGTGCGGGAAGGTCGGATGCGAACGGGGCCACTGGGCGGCGGCCTCGAAGCGGTCGTCACCCAGCGTACGGACGTCGGTGAGCAGCACCTCGGCCACCGAGACCCGGTGCACGGCCTCGCGTTCCACCGTGCGGGACCAGCTGAGCGGCCGCCCGGTGGGACCGGACGGTTCCGAAAGCCCGCACGCCTCACGAACGATCACCTTAAAATACTAATAATGTTTGACCTGTCTCGCCTCATCTCCATGACGGGGCGGAATTCCGCTAAGTTCGCTCCGACACACAAAACTGCTGATGAAGGACGGCGAACACGTGCAAGAGCGGGCCGAGCAAACGCGCCGATCCCTTCTGGAGGCGGCCGCATCCCTTTTCGACGAACGGGGATACGCCGGAACGAGCATCAGTGACATCACCCACCGGTCCGGGCACACCAGCGGCGCCATGTATTTCCACTACACGAGCAAGGAAAGACTCGCGCTCGCCGTGGTGGAGGAGCACTTCGCCACCTGGCCGGCGCTGATCGAGCAGCACACCGCCATCGACGCCCCCGCCCTGGAGCAACTCGTGCGGCTCAGCTTCGCGGTGGCCCGTGCCTTCCGCGATGACATCGTGGTGCGGGCGGGGGCCCGGCTGTGGACGGAGCGCACCCTGATCGAGGCACCGCTGCCGCCGCCCTTCGTGGGCTGGATCGACGCGGTGGGAAAGATGCTGGAGCAGGCTCAGGCCGACGGCGAGCTCGCCCCGCATGTCGATCCGCAGGCCGCGGCCCGGACCGTGGTGTGCGCCTTCTTCGGTCTGCACACCGTCTCGGAGGCGCTCGACGGACGACGGCTGGTCGAGGACCATCTCACCGATCTGTGGACGCTGCTGCTCCCCTCGCTCCAGGCCCGCCCCGGCGCCACCGCCGAACTGCTGGCGGCGGCCCGGGGCACGGACCCGGTACCGCTGCGCGCCGACGACGAGGCCGTCGGCACGGACGAGATGTGAAGCGGCGGCCTACTTCCAGATCTCGCCGACCCACTCGGGATGGTCGACGAACGGGTTGCGGTTGTGCTGGATGGTGTCGTAAATGACATCGTTGCGGTGCTTCTCGAAGGTGTCCGGCGGGTCCTCGTCGTTCCACTTCTTCAGCACGGACAGCCGCCCGAGGTTGGGCCTACTGCCGTTGCCCGCCGTGTCGTTGACCTCCAGGTCGGGGAAGTCGTCGTCACCCTCGTAACGCACCGACATGTAGAGCACCATCCGGGCCACATCGCCCTTGACCTGGTCCCGCGGCTCGAAGGAGTCGTCGTCGGTACGGTTGCCGGGCGCTCCCTCGACCTCGGACCCGCCCGCGTCGAAGTCCTTGTTCCCCCGGATGCTGTTGACCGTCACATTGGCCGGACGCAGATGGTGGACATCGGTCCCGGGGCCGGTCGCGGTGCCGAAGTCGCCGTGCGACTTGGCCCAGACGTGCTCACGGTTCCACTGGTCGGGTCCGGAACCGTTCGCGTTTTTGCTCTGTGAAGTCCCGGTGTAGAGCAGGATCACATGGGCGGAGTTGTCCGGGTCCTCGTCGGTCTTCTTGAGGGCGTCCCAGACCTCGTCATACGACAGCCTGGTGACGTCGGTGCTGATGATCGTGTGCAGCGCGTCCTTCAAGGGGTCGCCGGTCTTGCCGATCGCGTCCTTGTAGTAGGTGTCGTCGTACGGCGTGGATGTGGCCGTGACCTCGGCGGTCGCCGGGGCCGGTGCGGTGACGGCGAGGGTGGCGACGCCGGCCAGCAGGGCCAGGGATTTCCAGCGGTTGACACGGGTGACGTGCACAGGTGGTGTCCTTTCCCCGATTTACGACCGTTGTTCGATCCCCGAAAGCGTGTCAGACACATGATCGTACGATGGTGAACAACCCGCAGAGGTTCTGTGTCAGGGCCATGACCAATCGGGAGTGGTCAACGGCGCCCTTCGCGCCACCGATCAGGACCGGCCGTGCCAGGACGCCCAGAGCGCGGCGCAGGCCCCTGCCGACGCACCAGCTCCTCGTGCGGGCCCAGTTCGGTGATCCGCCCCCCGTGACTGGTGTCCTCGACCAGTGCGCCCGAGGGCCGCGGTCGTGGCTGTCGGCGAGGAGTTGGGCGTGCGGCCCCTGGGCGGCGGCCTCGCCGCCGATGCCGCGGAGCCCCCGCAGTCCGCTGACGAAGTCGACCGCTCGGCCGGTCGGTTCGGCCTGCTGTTCGCGCAGCCGCTGTCTCGGCGAGCGCGGCGCCGAGCTGGGAGAGGTCGGCCACGCCCGCGTGATGCGCTGGGCCGCGCGGTCGGAGGCGCCGAGCCGGGTGGTGAGGGCGGCGCGGTCGCGCAGGATGCCCGCGGCGGCCTGGATCGCTCCGTCGGGCACCAGCGTCTGGGACAGCACACGGACAATGCCGTACAGGACACCCATAACAAGAGAATTTCGCTGATCAGCGGCACGTCATAACAGATAGGATGAGGGGGAGCGCCGGTCCGGACGTCCGGGATCCGGATCGGGGAAGCGTCGCATGGCGAAGGCGATGCCAACGACGCCCGGGGCCTTCGCGCGGTGATTTTTTCCCGCGTACGGCCTGGGGCCGGGCGTGGACCGGGGAGGGCTGGGCACTCGCCCCACAGATGACGTAGCCACTGTCGTACGAACCTTGGAGGACACCGTGGCACGGCAGACCGACCCGTTTTCTCCGCCCCCGGCACTGCGTGACCCCGGGCCACCGTCGCCCACTCCGTCACCCGGCCCGGGCGGTCCGGAGCCGGGTCCCGCACCGGGACCGGTGCCCGGCCCGCCGCCGGGACCGCCGCCCGACCCGGTGCCCACTCCCCCGCCCAGCCCGCCGCCGAGCCCCACACCGGGGCCACCGCCGGGCCCGTCCCCGGATCCGGTGCCCAAACCGCCGGGCCCCGACCCGGTCCCGGATCCGTCACCGGCCCCGGGGCCGCTCACCCAGACCCTGTCCGGTGGATCTTGTCGAGCCCGCGGCGTCTGGCACCGCGCCCCCAGCCACCGCGGGGAGGCGCCCCCTGCACCAGACGCCGCGGGCTGATCCTCAAAGATCCACCGGACAGGACCCATACCCGCCCGCCCCCGCGCCGCGCCCCGCCGTGCCCTGATCGCACCGCGGGGCGCGGCGCTTCGCTCCGGCGCGCGATTGCGCGAGAACCATCGTTCTCCTACGGTGGTGGCCAGCGTCAGAACGATCGTACTCCGAGTGGCGTAACCGCGATGTGTTCCTGCGCGGCCGGAGTGAGATCGTCGAATTCCTGACCGCGAAGTGGCGGCGCGAACTCGGCTACCGGCTGCGCAAGGAGCTGTGGGCCTGGGCCGGCAACCGGATAGCCGTCCGCTTCGAGTACGAGCACCACGACGCCGCGGGCCGGTGGTTCCGCGCCTACGGCAACGAGAACTGGGAGTTCGACGAGAACGGGCTGATGCGCAAGCGCTACGCCAGCATCAACGACCTGCCCATCACCGCCGAGGAGCGCCGCATCGCGGTGTGACGGAAGCGGGGCGGGCGGCGGCCTGCGACCGGATGGCGAGGAGAGGCAATGGAGAAGCAGATGTCCCACGGCACCGCCCCGGCCCGGCCCGTACTGGAGCCCGCCGCCGCCGAGCTCGCCGAAGCCAGCGCCAAGCCGCCGTTCCTGTACCAGATGTCGCCCGCCGAGGGCCGCAGGGCGGTTGACGAGGCGCAGTCCGGTCCGGTACCCAAACCGGAGGTGGACGAGGAGTGGATCAGCGTCACGGGCATCCCGGAGGGCGGCGTCAAGGCCCGGATCCTACGTCCGCCGGGGGTGGGCGGCACCCTGCCGGTGATCCTCTACATCCACGGCGCGGGCTGGGTGTTCGGCAACGCCCACACCCATGACCGGCTGGTCCGGGAGCTGGCCGTGCGGGTCGGCGCCGCGGTGGTCTTCCCCGAGTACGACCTCTCCCCCGAGGTGCACTACCCGGTGGCACTGGAGCAGAACTACGCGGTCGGACAGTGGATCGTGGCCCATGGCGAGGGGGCGGGCCTCGACCCCGCACGGATCGCGGTGACCGGCGACTCGGTGGGCGGCAACATGTCCGCCGCCCTCACCCTGCTGGCCAAGGAGCGCGGTGATCTCTCCCTGGTCCAGCAGGTACTGCTCTATCCCGTCACCGACGCGGCCTTCGACACCGGCTCCTACGAGCAGTTCGCCGACGGCTACTACCTCACCCGCGAGGGGATGCGGTGGTTCTGGGACCAGTACACGACCGACCCGGCCCAGCGCGCCGAGATCACCGCCTCCCCGCTGCGCGCCGACCCCGCCCAGCTCGCCGGGCTGCCCCCGGCCCTGGTGATCACCGGCGAGGCCGACGTGCTGCGGGACGAGGGAGAGGCGTACGCGGCCAGGCTGCGCGCGGCCGGGGTGCCGGTCACCGCCGTACGGATGCAGGGCATCATCCACGACTTCCTCATGCTCGACGCGCTCCGTGACACCAACGCCGCGCGGGCCGCGCTCGCACTGGCCGTGGACACCCTGCGCAACGCGCTGCACCCCGCGTGAGCCGGCGCGGGGAGCTCACTTCCCGGCGGAGCGCTTCGCCTGCCGCTTGGCCTCCTGCTTGTGGGCGCGGACCTTGTCCAGCGACTCGGGACCGGTGATGTCGGCCACCGAGCGGTAGGCGCCCTCCTCGCCGTAGCCACCGGCGGCCTCGCGCCATCCCTCGGGTCCGGCCCCCAGCCGCTTGCCGACGAGCGCCAGGAAGATCTGGGCCTTCTGCTTGCCGTACCCGGGCAGTGCGTTCAGCCGCTTGAGCAGCTCGGCGCCGCTGTCCGCATCGCGCCACACCGCCTCCGCGTCACCGTCGTAGTGCTCGACGAGGTACTGGCACAGCTGCTGGATCCGCTTGGCCATCGCCCCGGGGTAGCGGTGCACGGCGGGCTTCTGCGACAGCAGCTCCACAAACCGCTCGGGGTCCTGGGCGGCGATCTCCTGGGCGTCCAGCTCGTCCGACCCCATGCGCTGCGCGATGGTGTACGGACCGGCGAACGCCCACTCCATGGGGACCTGCTGATCGAGCAGCATCCCGATCATGAGGGCCAGCGGGCTGCGCCCGAGCAAGGCGTCGGCCTCGGGCTGCTGGGCGAGTCGAAGGGTGGCGTGCATCCCCGGTGTGTACCCCCGGGGCCACGGCCCCGAACCCCGCACCCTCCGCATTCTCCCAAAAGCGCATAAACATCTACCAATATGGCCGAATTGCGAGGGGTTAAGGATCATGCGACTGTGGTGGGGACCGCCGTGACATCGGACCACGGAGGCGAGTGACCATGTCAGCAACCGCGACTCGCCGACGGCGCCATGACGACACTCCCGACACCGGCGGTGCCTTCCAGCGTCTGTCGCGACTGCCCTCCGGACCCGAGCGCGACGCGCTGCGCGAGGCCATCATCTGCGCCTGGCTGCCGGTCGCGAAGCGGCTGGCGCTGCGCTTCCGCAACAAGGGCGAGAACATGGAGGACCTCACCCAGGTGGCCTCGCTGGCCCTGGTGAAGGCAGTCGACCGCTACGACCCGGATCTCGGGCACGCCTTTCCCTCCTATGCGATCCCGGTCATCACCGGTGAGCTCAAGCGGCACTTCCGTGACTACCTGTGGACACTGCACATCCCCCGCAACATCCAGGAGGTGCGCTCCCGCACCCGGTCCGCACGCGACGCGCTGGAACAGGAGCTGGGCGGCCGTGCCCCCACCGTCACCGAGATCTGTCTGCGCACCGGGATGCCGCAGGAGGATGTGAAGGCCGGTCTGGAGGCCAGCGCCTCCTGCACCCCGCTGTCCCTCAACGCCGCGGTGCAGGGCGCCGAGGAGCGGCTGCTCGCCGAGACGGTGGGTGCGGACGACGCCGCGATCGAGCGCGTCGTCAACCGGGAGGCGCTGCGGGTACTGATCTCGCACCTCTCGGAACAGGACCGCTATGTGCTGTACCTGCGGTTCTTCGCCGGGCTCTCGCAGAGCCAGATCGGCGAGATCCTCGGCTTCTCGCAGATGCACATATCCCGAAGGCTCTCCCGGCTCTACAGCGAGCTGCGCCAAGGGCTCATGGCCTATGCCTGACGGCCACCGTCCCGACCCCCGGCAGGAGGTGCCGATGCGCTCCGAGACCGCCCGTATCGCCGTGGACGACGCCCTGCTGGTGGGAGATCTCGCCATGCCCGAACACCCCGTCGGCGTGGTGGCCTTCGCGCACGGCAGCGGCAGTTCCCGGCACAGCCCGCGCAATCGCGCGGTGGCCCAGGTGCTCCAGCGGGCGGACCTCGCCACCCTGCTGTTCGATCTGCTCACCGAGGCGGAGGAGCGGGTGGACGCGATCACCGCCGAGCACCGCTTCGACATTCCGCTGCTGGGGCGGCGGCTGGTGGGGGCGGTGGACTGGCTCGCCGGGCATCCGGCCACCACCGGGCTGCCGGTCGGCCTCTTCGGTGCCAGCACCGGCGCCGCGGCGGCGCTGACGGCCGCGGCCGAGCGCCCGGACCGGGTGGGTGCCGTGGTCTCGCGCGGCGGGCGCCCGGATCTCGCGGGCGGGGTGCTGAACCGGGTGAGCGCTCCGGTGCTGCTGGTGGTGGGCGGTGACGACCACGAGGTGCTGCGGCTGAACGAGCAGGCAGCCGCCATGCTCGCCGCACCGCACGAGGTCCATGTGGTGCCCGGCGCGACCCATCTGTTCGAGGAACCCGGAACGCTGGAGCAGGCGGCCGAGGCGGCGCGCGACTGGTTCGCCCGGATGGCCCGCCGCCCGAGCCGCGGCGCCCGGCGGTGACCTGGACCCCGCGTGTCACGGGCGGCTGCCCAGCACCTGCCGCAGATCGTAGGAGACCGGCTCCTCCAGCTGGGCGTAGGTGCAGTCGTCCGGTTCGCGGTCGGGCCGCCAGCGGCGGAACCGGGCGGTGTGCCGGAAGCGGTCGCCCTGCATATGGTCGTACGCCACCTCGCAGACCCGCTCCGGGCGCAGCGGTACCCAGGACAGGTCCTTGACCCCGGTCCAGCGGCTGGGCGCGCCCGGCATCCGCGCCTGGGCGTGCGCCTCCTCGCGGGCCCAGTCCGCCCACGGGTGGCCCTCGACCGTGGACATGCGCAGCGGCTCCAGTTCGGTCATCAGCTCCTGGCGGCGGCGCATGGGAAAGGCGGCGCACACCCCGACGTGCTGGAGACGGCCGGTGGCGTCGTGGAGACCGAGCAGCAGCGAGCCCACGACCGGCCCGGACTTGTGGTGGCGCAGCCCGGCGACGACGCAGTCGGCGGTGCGCTCGTGCTTGACCTTGACCATGACGCGTTCGCCCGGCCGGTAGCCGAGGCCGAAGGGTTTGGCGACGACGCCGTCCAGCCCCGCCCCCTCGTAACTCTCGAACCACTGCCGGGCCACCTGCTGGTCGTCGGTCCAGGGGGCGGTGAAGACCGGGTCGACGGCCTCGTGCAGCGCCGCGGTCAGGGCCTCCCGGCGCTCGCGGAGCGGGGTGTCCATCAGCGACGCGTCACCGAGGGCGAGGAGGTCGAAGGCGACGAACGAGGCGGGGGTGGTTCCGGCCAGCATCCGGACCCGGGAGGCGGCGGGGTGGATGCGCTCCAGCAGGGCGTCGAAGTCCAGCCGCCCGCCGCGCACGATGACGATCTCGCCGTCCAGCACACAGCGTGGCGGCAGCTGGGCGAGCAGGGCCTCGGCCAGTTCGGGGAAGTAGCGGGTGAGCGGTTTGCCGGTGCGGCTGCCGATCTCCAGCTCGTCGCCGTCACGGAAGACGATGGCCCGGAAGCCGTCCCACTTGGCCTCGTAGCGCATCCCGGCCGGGATGGCGGCCGCGGACTTGGCCAGCATCGGCGCGACGGGGGGCATTACCGGAAGGTCCATGATGTGTCCGATTGTCCGTCGGGCGCGGGCCGGGCGCCCGCCGGGAGGTGACCTTGGGCGGGCGGGCCTAGCGTGACGGTATGGGAGAGACGGTGGAGCTCACGGTCGGTGAGCGTACGGTGCGGCTGTCCAACCCCGGGAAGGTGTACTTCCCCGGGCGCGGCTTCACCAAGCTGGACCTCGCCCGCTACTACCTGGCGGTGGGCGACGGTGTGCTGCGGGCGCTGCGGAACCGGCCGACGACGCTGGAGCGCTACCCGGACGGCGTAGAGGGGGAGTCGTTCTTCCAGAAGCGGGCGCCGAAGAACCTGCCCGACTGGATCCCCACCGGCCGGATCTCCTTCCCCAGCGGGCGGTACGCGGACGAGATCTGCCCGACCGAGGTGGCGGCGGTGGTGTGGGCGGCCAACCTGGGCTGTCTGACGTTCCACCCGTGGCCGGTGCGGCGCGAGGACACCGAGCACCCCGACGAGCTGCGGATCGACCTCGATCCGCAGCCGGGCACCGACTACCGGGACGCGGTGCGCGCGGCGGACCAGCTGCGCGAGGTGCTGGACGGGCTGGGGCTGCGCGGCTGGCCCAAGACCTCGGGCGGGCGGGGGCTGCATGTGTTCGTTCCCATCGAGCCGCGGTGGACCTTCACCCAGGTGCGGCGGTCCGCTATCGCCGTCGCGCGGGAGCTGGAGCGGCGGGCGCCGGAGCGGATCACCACCGCGTGGTGGAAGGAGGAGCGCGGGAGCAAGATCTTCGTGGACTACAACCAGACCGCCCGGGACCGCACCATCGCCAGCGCCTATTCCGTCCGCCCCCGGCCGGACGCCCCGGTCTCCGCGCCGCTGCGCTGGGAGGAGGTGCCCGACGCCCGGCCGCAGGACTTCGATCTGGCGACCATGCCGGTGCGCTTCCGGGAACTGGGCGATGTGCACGCCGACATGGACGAGCACGCCTTCCGGCTGGAGAGGGCGCTGGAGCTGGCCGACCGGGACGAGCGGGAGCACGGTCTGGGCGATCTGCCCTACCCGCCGGAGCACCCCAAGATGAAGGGCGAGCCGAAGCGGGTGCAGCCGAGCCGGGCGAAGGCCGAGGGCTGAACCACCAGCGTCATGGCCGGATCGGCGTGCTGTGAAAGAATCGCGCCATGCCTGGCGTTCCGTATGTCGCGCACACCGGCCGCCACCGGGTCGCGGTGCTGGTCCGGCACGGCCTGCTGCCGTTCGAGCTGGGCATGGTGCACCGGCTGTTCGGGCGAGCCGTGTCGGCCGCGGGCGAGCCGCTGTACGAGGTGGTGACCTGCGCCCTGGTCCCCGGTGAGGTCCGTACCGACTCCGATGTCAGCATGAACGTCCGCCACGGGCCCGAGACGCTGGCCGAGGCCGACACCGTGATCGTCCCGGCCGCCAACGAGATGGACCCACCGCAGACCGAGGGCCGTCTCGGCGCCACGCTCGGCGATGCCTTCGCGAGGGTCCGCCCCGGCACCCGGATCGCCTCGATCTGCACCGGTGCCTTCGTCCTGGCGGCCGCCGGGCTGCTCGACGGCCGCCGGGCGACCACCCACTGGCAGGCGGCCGACCGCTTCCGGGAGCTGTTCCCCGCCGTCGAGCTGGACCCGGACGTGCTCTACGCCGACGAGGGGTCCGTGCTCACCTCGGCCGGGGACGCCTCCGGTATCGATCTGATCCTCCATATGATCCGGTGCGACCACGGATCGGCGGTGGCCGGCGAGGTCGCCCGCGGCGCGGTGGTGGCCCCGCACCGGGACGGCGGCCAGGCCCAGTTCATCCGGCGGCCGGTCCCCGAGCGGCGCGGCTCGTCCACCGGCGCGGCCCGCGCCTGGGCGCTGACCCGGCTGGACCGGCCGGTGAGCCTGCGGGAGCTGGCCGAACGGGAGTCGATGAGCGTACGGACCTTCTCCCGGCGGTTCCGGGAGGAGGTCGGGATGACCCCGGTGCAGTGGCTGACGCACGCCCGGGTGGAGCGCGCCCGGCAGCTGCTGGAGGAGACCGATCTGCCGGTGGACCGGATCGCGGCGGACGCGGGGTTCGGCACGGCCGCGTCGCTGCGCCGGCACCTGCACACCGCGCTCGGGGTCTCCCCCAGCGCCTACCGGTCCACCTTCCGCGGCACCCCGGCGCCGTGACCGCCGTCGCCGTCGGGCCCCGACGGCGCGCGCAGCCGGGCCAGCAGCAGCGCCACATCGTCGTCCGGCGCGCCGTGCAGCGCGGCCAGCACCTGGTCGCAGATCCGCTCCAGGGAACCGTGGTGCCGGCGCAGCAGCTGGACCAGGGTGTGCAGTCCGACGTCCAGCGACTGATGGCGCTTTTCCACCAGGCCGTCGGTGAACAGGGCCAGCAGCGCGCCCTCGGCCAGTTCGCAGTCGACCGCGGCGAAGGGGACGCCGCCCACGCCCAGCGGTGCGCCGGTGGGGATCTCGATCAGCTCGGCATCACCGCCGGGGTGCACCAGGACCGGGGGCAGATGGCCGGCGGTGGACAGCTCGCACCGGCCGGTGCGCGGGTCGCAGACCGCGTAGAGGCAGGTGGCGATGGATTCGCCGAGGCTGAGGGTGATCTCGTCGAGGTGCCGCAGCAGGTCCACCGGGTCCAGGTCGAGCTGGGAGAAGGCCCGGGTGGCGGTGCGCAGTTGGCCCATGATGGCCGCGGCGTGGATGCCCTTGCCCATGACGTCCCCGACCACCAGGCCGACGCGGCCGTCCTGGAGCGGCAGTACGTCGAACCAGTCGCCGCCCGCGGCGCTGACCGCCGGCAGATAGCGGGAGGCGATCTCCAGTCCGTCCAGGTCCCGGGGCTGCTGGGACAGCAGACTGCGCTGGAGGGTGAGCGCCGCGTCGCGTTCCCGCCCGTAGAGCCGGGCGTTGTCGATGCACAGCGCGGCGCGGATGGCCAGTTCGCAGGCGAGGGTGAGGTCCTGTTCGTCGAACGGCCGGGGGTTGACCGTGCGGTGCAGGCTGAGGGTGCCCAGCACACTGCCGCGGGCGATCAGCGGGGCCGCGAGATAGGAGTGGACGCCCTCCTTGTGGAGGACCGCGGCGGCGGCCTCGTCACGTGCGATCCGGCGGACGTCCTGCTCGGTGACGTTCGGCACGAAGATCGGCTGGGCGTCGCGCACACATTTGGTGATCAGGCGGGTGGGGTCGTAGCGGGCGATCTCGCCGACCGGGTCGGCCGCGTGCACCGCCTCGGTGGGATAGCCCGCGGCCACGGCCAGCGCCCGGAAGCGGGCCGAGCCGTCGGTGCGCACCCGGGCCATGGCCTCGCGGTGCACCACGGCGTCGAGCACATCGACCGCCGCGAGGTCGGCGAGCCGGGGCACGGTCACATCGGCCAGTTCCTGGGCGGTCTGCCGCAGGTCCAGGGTGGTGCCGATACGGACCCCGGCATCGGCGATGACGGCCAGCCGCTCCCGCGCCTCGGCGATCTCGCTGGCCGCCCGGTGGCGCTTGGAGACGTCGATGACCGAGACGGCGACGCCGAGGATGCGCCCGCTGGGGTCCTCCAGCCGGTAGTAGGAGTCCGACCAGGCGTGGTCGTGGTCGGGGTCGGCGGGGGTGCGGCCGACGCTCTGCTGGTCCAGCAGCGCCTCGCCGGATTCCAGGACGTGCCGCATGGCGGTCTCCATGGCCGCGACGTCCAGCCCCGGCAGCACCTCGGCGATCCGGCGGCCGCGCACCTCGTGCTCGGTCAGCCCGTTCATCTGCTGGAGGGACGGATTGGCGCGTACCCAGCGCAGCTCGGTGTCGAAGACCGCCAGTCCCACGGGCGACTGTTTGATGAGGAAGCCGGAGACGGCCAGGTCGGTCTCCAGCCGCCGGACGGTCCCCTCGTCGGCGGCGAGCCCCAGGGCGTAGGCGTCGCCGTGCACATCGCGCAGGCCCATGGTGCGGAATTCGACCTGAAGGGTACGACCGTCCTGGTGGCGCACCGGGAAGACGCCCGCCCAGGTGTCGCCCGCCCGCACCCGTGCGAAGAGCTCCACGGCCGACCGGCGGTCCTCGGGGTGGACCAGCAGCCGGTCCGCACGGCAGCCCAGCGCATCGGCGGCACGGTAACCGAACAGCTGTTCCGCCTCGGGGCTCCACAGCACGATGCGGCCGTCGCCGTCCAGCACCACGGCGGCGACCCGCAACAGGTCGAGTACGCCTCCCGGGGCGGCGGTCAGGCCGCTCATGCCCGCCTCGCCGCCCTGGTCAAGACGGTCATGCCTCGTCATACCGGCACCTCACCGGCTCGTGTGCGCTTCTTCTGTCATACCTCGCCGGGCGTACCCCCGCACACCAGTGGGATACGCCCGTGCCATCAGATGGTGAAGGGGCGCTGTCGGGCGAAGGGCGGGTTCGACGCTCCGGCCAGGAACAGGTTGGGGCTCTGGTCCGGGGGCATCCGCTTGACGATCTCCCGGTGCAGCGCCCGGTAGCTGCCCGCGAAGGCGCCGCCGCGCCAGACCTCCAGCAGGGTACCGGTGAACAGGCCGTTGACGATGCCGTCGGCGGAGGTCTGGTTGTCCTGGCAGCCGGAGATCTGGAGCACGCTGGCCTCGATCCTGGCGAGGTCCTTGGCGGTGCGGGCCTTCTGGATGCGGTCGTAGATCTCGCGGTCGCGCCGGTAGACCGTGGACTGCACCGTCTGGGGCATGGCCCTGATCTTCCGGCCGATCTCGTCGGGGTCGCCGGTGTTGAACCGGCGGTCCAGTTCGCGGGCGCTGAGGATCTCCGGCAGTTCGCGGGCCACGGTGCCGCTGTGGCAGCTGTCGGAGAGCATCCAGATCCGCACCCCCTTGGCGAACTTGCCGAACAGATCGAAGAGTTCGTCGTCGACCAGCTGCCGGTCGTACAGCACCCAGGTCTCGTCCAGCCGGTCGCCGGTCTCGTCGTGGTTGAGGTCGGGCACCTGGCCGCCGTGGCCCGAGTAGGTCAGGAAGAGGATGTCGCCGCGCACCAGCCGCCCGGCCGCGGCCTCCAGCGCGGAGATGACCGCCTCGGCGGTGGCGGCGGGGCTCATCAGCGGATCGGTGACGTCGAACCCCGCGTTGTCGGCGAGCCCGGCCATGTCCGTGGCGTCCTGCTCGCAGGCGTTCAGCTCACCGCTCCAGCCGTCGTAGGCCGCGGGGTCGACCTGGTTGAGTCCGATGTGGACGGAGATGCCGGTTGCCATGGGGGCTCCTGGGGTGCGTCGGGAACGGTCAGGTCAGCAGGTCGGACAGTTCGGCGGCGTAGTCCGGGGGCAGATTGGGTTCGGCGGCCAGGCTGGCCAGGAATCCGGGGTCGGCCCCGGCCGTCAGGCCGTCCAGAGCCAGGGCGGTCAGCGCCGCCGGGTCAACGTCGAGCGGAGCGATCTCGGGGCCGCCGGGGCCCGGCCGGGCCCGCCGGGCCGCTCCGCGCGGCGCCAGCCGGGGGCGCAGCTCGGTGCCGTTGGGCTCGATCTCGTCCAGGGCCAGCCGCCACCGCGGGCCCTCCTCCGCCCGGGGCGGGGCCCGCCGCGCGGCCCGTTCGGCATGGCCGGGCAGATCGGCGAGGGCGTGGCTGAGCCGTTCGGCGGCCTCGGTGAGGGTCAGACCGCCGACCACCGGATCGGCGGCGGTCTGGCGGAGCCGGACGCTGCGGCCGGCGGGCGCCCCGTCGATGAGCGGCTCCAGTTCGGCCGGGTCGGGGGTGAGCTTCCGCATCAGGGCGGTGGTGCCGTAGCGGGGTGTGCCGTCGATGACGACGAGGGTGATGTCCCGGTCGCGGGCGTCGATCAGGGCGGTGTACGGATTGCCGTCGGCTCCGGCGACGGCGATCAGATCAACGCGCATCCCGGGTCGCAGCGAGCCCAGGGTGCGCTCCCAGCGCAGGATGGCGGCCGCGTCCCGGGTGGCCATGGCGACCAGGTCACGGTCGCTGAGCACCCCGTCCGCGGCGGCGGAGGCCAGCCGGGCCGCCTTGAGCTCGCCCAGCAGCCCCTTGCTGCCGGAGACCGACCAGTCCGAGCCGAGCCCGATGAGCATGCCGGTGCGGCGGGCGGCGGCGATGTCCGCGGTGCGGCCGTACAGCAGCAGATTCGACAGCGGGGACCACACCATGGAGCCGCCGTGCCCGGCCAGCACGGTGAAGTCCTCGGGGCTGAGCGCGGTGCAGTGGATGCCGACGAGGTTGTCGGTGATCGCCCACCGGCCGGTCTCGAACTCCAGGTCCTGGAAGTGGCGGCGCGCCTCCTCGTCGGTGCCTTCGGCCAGGTGCAGCAGCAGCCGGTGGGGCTGCTGGAGCCGGGTGAGGAACCGGTGGGCGTCCACCGCCTCGACATCGGCGATCCGGGAGGCGGCCTCGGGCAGTGCGGGGTCGTCGGTGGCCTCGACGTTGCGGACGATGCCGCGGTACATCCGGCGGGAGCCGGTGTTGCTGAACAGCGCGATGCCCTGGCTGGTGGTGGTGCCGTTGACCAGGGCCTTGGCCTCCACGTAGCGCACCACGGCGGGCATCAGTCCGGGGTCCTCGCCGAGCACCGTCATCGGCCCGGTGACCAGGGTGCGGTAGGCCGGATTGACCCGGCCGCCCCAGTCGGAGCGGTTGCCGTAGCGCTCGGGGATCCGCCACAGCGGGAGCACGTCGTAGGGCAGGTGGTTGTGCAGTTCGATCAGACCGGGGTAGACGGTGCCGCCGGTGCGGACGACCGGGGTGTCCTCATGGCCCGGCGGCCTGGGCGCGCCCGCGGGCAGCACCGCGTCGATGAGGCCCCGGCCGATGTAGAGCACACCGTCGTCCAGCACGGTGCCATGCGGGTCCATGGTGACGATCCGGCCCCGCAGCGCGAACCGCGGGTCCTCCTCGGTGTCCACCGGAGGTGGCATGGCGCGTCCCTTCACCTCGCTTCCAGACCGGCGGCCGTCCACGGGCGACCGCCGCCCCATTAAGCGATGATGATGTGACTTATCCAGTTATGCCCTGTTCTTCGGCCCATCCGGAGGAGAGACCGGTAAGCCCCCACGGAGGAGGAGTCCGCGGTGCACGACTTCGATCCCGGGTACGCCCATGAGCCCTACGCCACCCTGGTCCGCTCCCATCCCGGCCCCGAGGTGTATCCACCGGCGGACTTCCGCGTCGAGTGGGGACCGGTCTTCCACCGGGGACGGCTCGACGGAAGCGCCAGGATCCTGGTCATCGGACAGGATCCGGCCGCGCACGAAGCGGTCACCCGCCGGATCCTGGTGGGCGCGGCGGGCCGCCGCGTCCAGGGATTCCTGGTCAAACTGGGCATCGACACCGGCTATGTCATGGTCAACACGTTTCTCTACAGCGTGTACGGGCAGAGCGGCGGCACCGCCCACGCCCATGACCCGGCCATCGCCGACTACCGCCACGCCTGGCTGGACGCCCTGATGGAGCACAACCCGGTGGAGGCGGTCATCGCCTTCGGCGGACTGGCCGACACCGCGTTCCGCACCTGGCAGGCGACCCCGACCGGACGCCGCTACCGGGGCGCCTACCAGCACATGCTGCACCCCACCTACCCCGAGAGCGCGTCCTCCTCCGGTAGCACCCCGCTGGCCACGGCGATGGCGAAGCTGCTGGCCGACTGGAACACCGCTCTGGAGGCCCTGCACGGCGCGATCGTCCGCCCCGACCACGCACGGCCCCTGGCCCCGTACGGCAGCACCGGCTTCACCCCGGCCGATCTCGCGGCCATCCCCGAGGCGGATCTGCCCGCGGGGCTGCCCGCGTGGATGCGCTCCGCCGAGCCCTGGGCCAGACGGGAAGGCGTCACAGCCGGGGAGAAGCGGGCCACGATCGTGGTGGAGGTCCCGGAGAGCCTGCGCCCGTTCTGAGCGCGTCGCGGCGCTTCCCGCGGAGCGCTCAGCGGAACAGCGCGCCCGCGAGCCGGTCGACGGGCCGGTCGGTGGCCTCCTCCAGCGCGGCGCGCAGGGTGCGGCTGTCGGTCAGTCCACCGCCGGGGCGGATCAGCCACACATGGCCCTGCCGTACGCACCCCGGCCGGGGGCAGCGCAGGATCCGGCCCGGTCCGGCCGCGGCCACCGAGCGCCGACGGGCGTACGCCGTTCCGGCCAGCCACGTCTTCCACTCGGCGGCGGAGCCGGGCGGCACCAGGAACGAGAGCACATGGCTGGCGGTGGCCAGCATCACCGGGCCGGTGGCCGCGTCCCGCCGCTGGAGGGCCTGGATCACCGCGGCGCCGATGTCGTCGGCCATTCTGACCAGGTCGAAGAGCGGGCCCACCGGAAGATCGGCGAGACCGCTGCCACTGGCCCACTGGAGCCGTACCCGGCCGGGGTCCTCGCTGCCGGACAGCAGCCAGTCGGCGGCGTCGACCTCCGCGCTCAGCCGCGCCCGCCGCTCCCCCGCCCTCATGACCGGCTCTCGAGCGGCAGCGTGAACCACACCTTCTTGCCCGCGCTCCCGGGGTCGGGGGGCGCGGTGCCCCAGTCCGCGGCCAGGCCGTCCACGATGGCCAGCCCCCGTCCGGACTCGGCGGTCGGGGCCGCCTCACGGAACCGGGGGACGACGGGCGAGCCGTCGGCCACCTCGACCCGCAGCTCATGGCCGCGGTTCTCGAGCGAGACGGTGATGATGACGGTGTCGGCGGGGCCGCGGCTGCCGTGCTCCACGGCGTTGGCGAACAGTTCGTTGGTGGCGATGACGGCAGAGTCCACCAGCGCGTCGAGCCGCCATTCGCGCAGATGGCCGGTGACCATACGGCGCACCGCGGAGGCCCGGTCCGCCAGCGCGGGGAATTCGGCGCGGAAGAGCCGGCAGGTGTCCACGGACGTCATCGGGGTCCCCCCTCGCCGACGGGGGACGGTGTGCTGCCCGCCGGCCGGCTCGGCGCGGGGTCGGCTCGCGGACGGCGCGAGTGCGGTGGTCGTGGACAAGGTGGACATGGTCGGCTCACCTCCCTCATCGGCCGACGCCGGCCGCTTCGGCGGCCCTGGAAAGGAACGGCTCACGGTGTCGGTCCTCACGGTCCTCTTCGGTCTGTCGGCTCTGAGGGCATACGTACACATGGCGTGGTTGATGTCCTGGGGAGCGGGTAAGCGCATTCTGGCGACCGACCACGCCGCATCCGTGCTGGTGGCGGGTGGGGGGCGCGCCCTGCCCGACCCGCCTGGACCGGCTGCCATGGGCGGAGAGGGCCCGGTCGCGGTGAGTGCCGGATACCGGCATGATTCCTCCTTCGAAGGCAGCGCACAGCGTCAACGGCCGCCGTTCATGTAGACAAACGGTTGGACCGACCGGCGGGCGAGAGGGCATGGGGGTTGTCCGGTTGTACGGGCGTAGTGGTTCGGGCTGTACGGTCCCGGCGTGGCACGCATGAAGGGGAACAGGAACGGGCAGCTCCGCCCGGGGGTCCGGTCCGGTGTGGAAGGCAAGCGGGTTCTGGTCACCGGGGGCACCCGGGGGCTGGGCGAACAGATCGTGCGACTGCTGGCCGCGGACGGCGCACGGGTGGCCACCTGTGCGCGGACAGCGGGTGACCTGCGGGGACTTACGACGTCACTGGCCGCCGAGGGATACGGCCCGCTGTTCACCCGCGCCCTGGACATCACCGAGCCGGACCGGCTGGAGGAGTTCGTCGTTGCCGCGGCGGAACGTTTCAGCGGACTGGACGGCGTGGTGGCCTGCGCGGGCGGGGCACAGGGGCGGGGGCTCGAGGAGGCCGACGCCCGGGACTGGTCCCTGACCTGGGAGATGAACGTCGGTCACACCGCGCGGCTGGTGAAGGCCGCGGTGCCACAGCTGCGGCGGGCGGGCGGCGGTTCGGTGGTGGTGATCGCCTCCATCTCCGGATGGAAGCCGGGGCCGCAGGCCCAGTACGGAGCCGCCAAGGCGGCCCAGATCCATCTGGCGGGCTCGCTCGC
This sequence comes from Streptomyces sp. NA02950, assembly GCF_013364155.1. Classification (NCBI taxonomy): domain Bacteria; kingdom Bacillati; phylum Actinomycetota; class Actinomycetes; order Kitasatosporales; family Streptomycetaceae; genus Streptomyces; species Streptomyces sp. NA02950. Next base: position 1,222,469 of record NZ_CP054916.1, read on the forward strand.
CCGCGAACTGGGGCCGGACGGCATCCGGGTCAACGCCGTCTCACCGGGGTCGATGCTCATCCCCGGGAAGCGCTGGGACCGGATGCGCGCCGAGGAGCCCGAGGCGTTCGCCCGGTTCACGGCGGAGTTCCCCCACGGCGAGCTGGTGGCGCCGCAAGAGGTCGCCCGAGTCGTCGCGTTCCTGCTCTCGGATGCCTCGAGCGGTGTCTCCGGCGCTCACCTGCCCGTCGACCGCGCCCAGAACGCCCCTACGCCGGGGGGCTACTAGGCCCCGTCCGGCGGATCTCAGCCCGCGACACCTGGCACCGGGCTGCTCCTCGAAGATCCACCGGACGGGGCCGGCTGCCACCCGGCGCTCCCCCGAAGGGGCGTTGCCGGGCGCCACCGGTCAGGCGGCGGTGCCGAGCACGGTTCGCGACCGTCGCTCGAACTCCCTGACCAGAGGCTCCTTCTGGCGCGGCCGCAGCCGTGCCCGGAAGTCGCGCAGCGCCTGGACCGAGCGCTCGCTGTGCACCCCGCTGAGGGTGTCCAGCGCCTCGCCCGCGGCCCCGAGCGCCTCGTCCAGCCGGTTCTGCTGGAGGTAGGCGGTGGCCAGCACGGACCGGCTGATGGCCTGGCGGCGGCGCCGGTCGGCGTTGGCACGGACCGACTCTGCGGCCGCGTGTTCGGCCTCCGCGGAGTTGCCCAGGTCACGGAAGCACAGCGCGGCCTCGGCCGCCAGGTAGTGGTGGTCGAGGAAGCGCACCCACGGCGACTCCTGCTCGGCGCCGCGGCTGGCCTCCAGCTGGGCGTCGGCCGCGCGCAGCGACTTGGACGCCTCCCGGGGCTGGTCGAGGGCGGCGTATCCGCGGGCTGCCATGGCGTGCAGCCGCATCAGACCGAGCGGACTGCCCGCGTGCTTCGCGGTGGCCACCCCCACCCGGGCCAGCTCGACCCCCGCCTCGGGCTGACCCAGGTTGGTGGACAGATGGGAGAGCCCGGCGAGGATCTGACCGCCGAGCACCCGGTCGCCGCCTTCCGCGCACAGCCGCAGCGCCTGTGTCATATAGCGCTGGGCCAGGCCGTATTCGGCGTTGTCATAGCTGCTCCAGCCGGCCATGGCGGCCAGTTTGGCGGCCGCGGTGAACAGCTGGCGCCGCTCGTGCGGGGGCGCGCCGCGCTGCTGGAGCATGGGGACGACCTCGGTCGACAGATAGAGCACGATGCTGGCGCGGACCTGGCCGCCGCCGAACCGGTTGTCCATCTCGTCGAACATGCTGATGGCCGCGTGGACCTGCTCGACGCGGCCGCCGTCGGCCACGGCGGCCAGACGGGCGGAGTCCTGGTTCTCGACCAGCCACAGCAGCCATTCGCGCTGTGGGGTCACCAGCGCGCCGGCGACGAAGGGCACCGCACCCAGCAGGCTGCGGCGGGAGATATCGGTGGAGCCGAGTTCGGCGAGCGTGTGCAAGGTTTCGCTTACGTCCTCCCGGTAGGCCAGCGCCCTGGCGACCACCGGGCGCTGTCGGTCGGCTATGAAGCCGAGCTCGGCGGGGCCGACGGGCCTGCCGAGCCGGTGGGAGAGCACGGCGGCGATCAGCTCCGGGGTGCTGCCGCGCGGCTGTCCGCCCTGGAGCCAGCGGGTGACGGAGGCCTTGTCGTAGTTCGACTGGCATCCCTGCCGACGGCCCAGCTCGTTGACCCGGTGGGCCAACGCGGCGTAGGAGCATCCGGATTCCTTGAGGGCGGTGGCCAACGCGCTGTTGACGGCGGCGTTCTGGCGTACGCCCGTGGGCTGTGCGTCGTGCGTCACCGTGACCGTCCCGAGCTCGGGCCACGGCGATCTGCGGGATCCCCGCCGCGGGGCGCCGACCGGACAGCCGGGCACCTCAACGACGTTGTGGGCAGGGGTGGTTGGGAGCCCTCGCCATGGAGGGTGAGATGGGTCACGTGCTCACTATGGGTGGTGACACACTCACCCCGCAAGCGTCGTTCTGATAATTTCAAACCGATCCGCTCGTGCTGTATATGTCGCCGGAACACGTGGCACACTGTGCGGGCATATGACGGCCAGTTCGGGAGGCGGGACGTGAGCGAGGCACGGCCGGCCGGAGCCGCCCCCACCGTATTGCGCAGGGTGCTGGGCAAACGCCTGCGCCAGTTGCGCGAGCGGGCCAAGGTCTCCTTCGAGGAGGCCGCCCAGGCCATCGAGGTCACCCCGCTGACCGTCCGCCGGATGGAAAAGGCGGAGGTCGGCCTCAAGATCCCGTACGTCAAGGAGCTGTTGCGCAATTACGGGGTTCGGGGTCCGGAGATCGAGGACTTCCTCGCCCTGGCCCGGGAGGCCAACCAGCCGGGCTGGTGGCATCAGTTCCGGGATGTCCTGCCCGACTGGTTCAGCGCGTACGTCAGCCTGGAGAGCGAGGCGACGGTCATCCGCGCGTACGAGCCGCACTACGTCCCCGGACTGCTCCAGACCGAGGACTACGCCCGAGCGGTACTGCGCATCGGTTTCCCCAACGACAGCGAGGAGGAGCTGGACCGCCGGATCGCCCTGCGCGTCCAGCGGCAGAGCCTGCTCACCAAACCGGACGCGCCGACCATATGGGCCATCCTCGACGAGACGGTGCTGCGGCGCCCGGTCGGCGGCCACCAGGTGATGCGCGAGCAGATCGACCATCTGACCGCCGCGCTGGACTGGCCCAAGGTCCGGCTCCAGGTCATGCGGTTCGCCGCGGGACCGCACCCCGGGGCCTTCGGCCCCTTCCACTACTTCCGCTTCGGGTTCTCCGAACTCCCGGACGTGGTCTACACCGAGAGCCTCACCGGTGCGGTCTATGTGGACCGGCCCGCCGAGGTGGTCGCCTATCTGGAGGTCCTGGACCGGATGGCGGTCCAGGCCGAACCCATCGCCGACACCGGCACCGTCCTGGCCGAACTGGGTAAGGAGTTCTGAGATGACCGATCCCGTCTACAGCGGTATGCCGGCCACGGATCTGGGCGCGGAGGGCTGGGAGAAGCCCTGGAGCGGCACCAACGGCGGCACCTGCATCGAGGCGAAGCGGCTTCCTGACGGCCGGGTGGCACTGCGCCAGTCCACCGATCCGTCCGGCCCCGCGCTGATATACACCCGCTCCGAGGTCGCCTCCTTCCTGGACGCGGCAAAGGCGGGCGAAGCCGACTTCCTCATCGCCTAGCCGCCCCGGTACGCGTGCGTTGGGGCCGTCCCCCGGAAAACCACTACGCCCGCACAACCGAACAACCCCGCAGCTCACTCCCGCCCCTGGCCTCGCGCCACGCACACTGGAGGAGCCGTGGCGGGCGGCGGTGTCGTCCCCCTGAACCGAGTACGGGACACATGGGACGACGGGACGACGGGACGACGGGATGAACCTTCACCAGCTGACCGCACAGCGCCGTACGCTCGTCGTCGAGGGCTGTGACGGGGTGCTCAGAGACCGCCTGCTGACCGGACTGGCCGAGAGCCACGGCTACGCCATCGGCCGCGCGCCCCGGGAGCTGCCGCATATCGACCCGGTGCGGCCCTACCGCGAGATCCTCCAGCAGGGCGGGGCGCTCGCGGTGGACGCCCATCTGGTCGGGGAGTTGGTCTACGGGCCGCTGCGGCGCGGCCACTCCCGGGTCACCTGGATCCAGGCGTTCGACTTCGCCGACGCGCTGGCCGAGCGCCACGGCGTCTTCGTCCACGTCAGGGCGCCGGTCGCGGTGCTCGAGGACCGGATGGCCGCACGCGGCGGCCCGGCGGCGGACCTCCCGGAGATCGCCGCCGCGGTGCCCGCCTTCGAGAGCGCGTTCCGCACCCTCGCCCAGCACGCCCCGGTGGTCACGGTCGACGAGAATCCGCTGACCGGCCCCGGCACCGGAGCGTCCGACCGCGCCGTCGCAACTCCGGTGAGCTCACTGACCCGGCGACTGCCGCGGATCCGCTCCCCCGTCCCCCTCGTCGTCCAACCTCGCTGAACTCCCGGGCGCCGACGCTACGTTGGTGCCCCCACAGGCAGTCGCACGGCAGGAGAACCTCCCCATGGCAGACGCATCGTCCACCCCCGGCCAGCAGGCCTTAACGAAGATCGACACCTCCGTACCGCACTCGGCCCGGATCTGGAACTACTGGATGGGCGGCAAGGACAACTACGAGGTCGACCGGGTGGCCGGGGACGAGTACCGCGAGATCGCCCCGAACATCGAGGTCATGGCGCGCGCCTCACGTGCCTACCTGATCCGCACCGTCACCCATGTGGCGGGCGAGTGCGGGATCCGCCAGTTCCTGGACATCGGCACCGGGCTGCCCACCTACGACAACACCCACCAGGTCGCCCAGCGGGTCGCGCCCGAGGCCCGCATCGTCTACGTCGACAACGACCCCCTGGTGCTGCGGCACGCCCAGGCCCTGCTGACCAGCACCCCCGAGGGGGTGACCGACTACATCGACGCCGATCTGCACGATCCGGACCGGATCCTGGCGGCCGCGGCCAAGACCCTGGACTTCGACAAGCCCATCGCCCTGATGCTGATGGGGATCCTGGGCCACATCCAGGACTTCGAGGAGGCGGTATCGATCACCCACCGGCTCCAGGACGCCCTGCCGTCGGGCAGCTACTTTGTGCACTACGACAGCACCGACACCGACCAGGCGCTCAAGGAAGCCCAGCAGGGCTACGACGACACCGGCGCGGTGCCGTATGTGCTGCGCAGCTACGAGCAGATCACCCGTCTCTACGAGGGACTGGAGGTGATCGAACCCGGTATCGTGTCCTGTCCGCTGTGGCGGCCCGGTCCCACCGAGACCGCCATCGAGACCACCGATGTCCACGGCGGTGTGGCGCGCAAACCCTGACGCTCACGCGACGCCCACTGCCCCGACTGGCGGTAGCCATAACGAATGGTTCGGCCACCGGGCAGGTAACCCCCGCCCCCGCCGCCTCGTCAGACACAGCGCCGGAATGCCGAGGGCGAGGGCGGAGGGACGCAGGGTGTTCGAGGTCGGAGCCTGGAGAGTGCCCTCGGTCAAGCGTCTGCTGCGCGGGGTGGAGCGTGCGCCCGGTGAGGCACCCGCCGTCGTACGGCAGCGCCGCGGTCCGCGGGAGGAGGAGTACGGCCCGCCCCGGCCCCGTCATGTGGGGATCATCATGGACGGCAACGGGCGATGGGCCGCCTCGCGCGGACTGTCCCGCACCCGGGGCCACGAGGCCGGGATCCGGGCCCTCCCCCGCGTGGTGGACACCGCGCTGGAGGAGGGCATCGAGCATCTGTCGCTGTTCTTCTTCTCCACCGAGAACTGGAACCGGCCGCGCGGCGAGGTGGCCGCGCTGATGCGGCTGACGGCCCAGCTCGCCGATGTCTTCCGGGGCTACGGCGAACGCGGGGTGCGGTTGCGCTGGCTGGGCTCGGAGGCACGGCTGCCCCCGTCCACGCTCGCCGCCCTGCGCCGGGCGGAGGCCGAGACCCGTGGCAACCGCGCCATGACGCTGGCGTTCTGCTTCAACCACGGCGGCCGGGAGGAGATCGCCCGGACGGCGACCTCCCTGGCCCGCGCCTCGGCGAACGGCGCACTGGACCCCGGGCTGATCGACGAGGCCCTGTTCACCCGTCATCTGCCGCACCCCGATCTGCCGGACCTGGACATGCTGGTGCGCACCTCCGGGGAGCAGCGCATCTCCAACTTCATGCTCTGGCGGGCGGCCTACGCCGAGCTGTTCTTCGTCGACACGCTGTGGCCCGACTTCACCGGTGACGAACTCCGCGCGCTGCTCGCCGCGTTCGCGACCCGCAAACGACGTTTCGGCACGGGCGTGGGGTGACCCGCCCCTGGGGCGCGGGACGGGCCACCGGTACGGCGCGGCGGGTTCAGCGGATCGGCATTCCCGACAGGGTGCGCGCGATCACCAGCCGCTGGATCTCGCTGGTGCCCTCGAAGATGGTGTAGATCGCGGCGTCGCGGTGCATCCGCTCGACCGGGTACTCGCGGGTGAAGCCGTTGCCGCCGAGGATCTGCACGGCCTGGGCGGTGACCTTCTTGGCGGTCTCGCTGGCGAACAGCTTGGACATGGAGCCTTCGGCCGCGTCGAAGGGCTTGCCGCTCACGGCCATCCACGACGCGCGCCACACCATCAGCCGCGCCGCGTCGATCCGCGTACGCATGTCGGCGAGCTGGAAGGCGACGCCCTGGTTGTCGATGATGGGGCGGCCGAACTGCCGCCGGGTCTTCGCGTAGTCGAGCGCGACCTCGTACGCGGCGCGGGCGGTGCCGACCGCCATGGCGCCGACGGCCGGTCGGGACGCCTCGAAGGTGGCCATCGCGGCGTTCTTCAGCCGCTCCCCGCCCTCCTTGGCCTTCTCATGGGCGCGCGCGAGGCGTTCGTCCAGCTTCTCCTTGCCGCCGAGCAGGCAGCTGCCGGGGACCCGCACCTGGTCCAGGACCACCTCGGCGGTGTGCGAGGCGCGGATGCCGTGCTTCTTGAACTTCTGTCCCTGGGAGAGGCCGGGGGTGCCCGGCGGGACGATGAACGAGGCGTGGCCCTTGGAGCCGAGGCCGGGGTCGACCGACGCGACCACCACGTGGACGTTCGCGATCCCGCCGTTGGTGGCCCAGGTCTTGGTGCCGTTGATGACCCACTCGTCCTTGGCCTCGTCGTAGACGGCGCGGGTGCGCATCGAGGCCACGTCGGAGCCCGCGTCGGGCTCGGAGGAGCAGAAGGCGGCGACCTTCACGTCGTTCATGTCGCCGTACATCTGCGGGACCCAGGTGCCGATCTGCTCCTCGGTGCCGTTGGCGAGGACGCCGACGGCGGCCAGACCCGTGCCGACGATGGACAGCGCGATCCCCGCGTCGCCCCAGAACAGCTCCTCCATGGTCATGGGGATGCCGAGACCGGTCGGGTCGAAGTACTGCTGGGCGTAGAAATCCAGCGAGTAGAGCCCTATCTTGGCGGCCTCCTGAATAATCGGCCAGGGGGTCTCCTCGCGCTCGTCCCATTCCGCGGCGGCCGGGCGCATCACATCAGCGGCGAAGCCGTGAATCCAGTCCCGTACCGCTTTCTGCTCGTCGTCGAGTTCGAACGAGAACTCCGCCATGACCCCTCCACCTGCTTATTACCTGCGGTAACAAGAGTGTGTTACTCACGAGTAGACGATGTCAACTCCCCTATCCACCCGCACCGGACGCACCACACGAGTGTTACGTTGCGCAGAGAACACACGGGCCAGGACGTGCGCGGACGTCAGGGGGCGGGGAGGCAGCGAGATGGAGACCGGGACCAGTCAACGGGAAGATCAGCGGCAAGCGGCCGAGCGGAGGCGCAGAGAGCTGCTCGAGGCCGCCGACCGCGTGGTGCTCCGGGACGGCCCCGAGGCCTCGATGAACGCCATCGCCGCCGAGGCGGGCATCACCAAGCCCATCCTGTACCGCCACTTCGGCGACAAGGGAGGGCTCTACCGCGCGCTCGCCAAGCGCCACACCGACGCGCTGCTGTCCTCGCTGCGGGCCGCCCTCGACGCCCCCGCCCCCGACCGGCGGCACCGTGTGGAGGCGACCCTCGACACCTATCTGACCGCGATCGAGGCCGCGCCCCAGGTGTACCGCTTTCTGATGCACCCCGCCGACCAGGGCGAGCAGCAGGAGCAGGGCTTCGACGTCGGCCACCACTCCGCACCGCTGCTGCGCCGCCTCGGCGAGGAGCTGGCGAAGGTGATCGCCGAGCGGGTCGAGCTGGGGCCCGACGGCGAGGAGCAGGCGCGGGTCTGGGGCCATGGGATCGTCGGCATGATGCATGCCGCCGGCGACTGGTGGCTGCGGGAACGCCCCTGTTCACGCGAGCAGTTGGTGCGCCATCTCGCCGAGCTGATGTGGGGACGGCTGGCGGTGGCGGACGACCGTACCGGCGGCCCCACCTTCTGAGACCTTCCGAGCGGGCCCCTCGCCCGGCGGAGTGGCCGTGTCACACCTCGCCGCGGGCCCAGGGCGCCCGCCGGGCCGCGCGCAGCGCCCGACGCCGCCGCAGCCCGCCGAGCCGGTCGGTGAACAGCTCCCCGTCCAGGTGATCGCATTCATGCTGGAGACAGCGCGCGAAGAAGCCGGTGCCCTCGATCCGCACCGGCTCCCCGGTCACGGTCACCCCCTCCACCACCGCACGGTCGTGGCGCGGGGTGCCCGCCTCGATGCCCGGCAGCGACAGACAGCCCTCCGGGCCGCGCACCACCACCCCGTCGGCCTCCACCAGCCGGGGATTGACCACATGGCCCAGATGGCGACGGTCCTCGTCGTCGGGGCAGTCGTAGACGAAGACCCGGCGGGCCGCTCCGATCTGGTTGGCGGCGAGACCGACCCCGTGCGCGGCGTACATGGTGGCGTACATGTCCTCGACCAACCGGGCGAGCTCCGCGCCGAACTCGGTGACCTCCGCGCAGGGCGCACCGAGCACCGGATCGCCGAACAGCCGCATCGGCCGTACCGCTCCACTGCTGCCGGGGATCACGCCGCTTCGCATGGGAGCCAAGCGTACGGGCCACCCGGTTGGCGCTTGTGCGGGCCACGGGATTCGGGCCGACGGCCGGATCTCGATAGGCTGATCCCCGACCGTGGCCTCCCGGCTGGAGATTCGGCTCGGAGGGGGCGTACCACCGGTGCTCGGGGGGCAGGAGCGGCGCCGGTATGCGAGGAGGATCTAGGACGATGGCAGGCAACTCGGATCCGCTGTCGCCGCGGGCCAAACTGGCCGTGACGGCGGGCAAGGCCGCGGCGGCGGTGTCGCGGGCGGCGGGCCGCGGCAGCGGCTCGGTGATCGGCGGCAAGGTGGCCCTGCGGCTCGACCCCGACCTGCTGGGCAGGCTGGCACAGCACCTGGACGTGATCCTGGTGTCGGCGACCAACGGCAAGACCACCACCACCCGGCTGATCGCGGAGGCGCTGCGGGCGGCCGGACCGGTCGTCTCGAACGCGCTGGGCGCCAATATGCCGGCCGGTATCACCTCGGCCCTGGCGGGCGGCTCGGACGCCCGCTACGGGGTCATCGAGGTCGACGAGAAGTACCTCGCCGGTGTGGCCAGGGACACCGAGCCCAAGGCCATCGCGCTGCTGAACCTCTCGCGCGACCAGCTCGACCGCGCCGCCGAGACCCGCATGCTCGCGGAGAAGTGGCGGGAGGGGCTGACCGGCACCAAGGCCGTGGTGATCGCCAACGCCGACGATCCGCTGATCGTCTGGGCCGCCTCCTCCAGCCCCAATGTGGTGTGGGTCGCTGCGGGCCAGGAGTGGAAGGACGACGCCTGGTCCTGCCCGTCCTGCGGCGGGGTCCTCCAGCGCCCCGGTGACGACTGGGTCTGCGCCGAGTGCGGCTTCCGCCGTCCGGTGCCCAGCTGGGCGCTGAACGGCGACTACGTCCTCGACCCGCACGGCGCCGCCTGGCCGATCCACCTCCAGCTGCCCGGCCGCGCGAACAAGGCCAACGCGGCCACCTCGGCCGCGGTCGCGGCGACGTTCGGGGTGCCCCCGCAGGTCGCGCTGGAGCGGATGTACCAGGTCCAGGCGGTCGCCGGACGGTATGACGTGGTCACCTTCCAGGAGCGCCAGATGCGGCTGCTGCTGGCGAAGAACCCGGCCGGATGGCTGGAGACCTTCTCGCTGATCGACCCGCCGCCCACCCCGGTGATCCTCTCGGTGAACGCGCGCGGCGCGGACGGCACCGACACCTCCTGGCTGTGGGACGTGGACTACACCCGGCTTGCCGGGCACCCGATCTGTGTGATCGGTGACCGCAAGCTGGACCTGGCGGTCCGGCTGGAGGTCGCCGGACTGGACTTCCGGGTCTGCGCCGATGTGGACGAGGCGGTGCGGATCGCGCCTCCGGGCCGGATCGAGACCATCGCCAACTACACCGCGTTCCAGGACCTGCGCCGCCGCGTGGGCAACTGACCCCGTACGAGAGGCACAAGACATGCGTAGCACGAGCCAGAACGGCCTGCGCCTGGTGTGGGTCTACCCCGACCTGCTGAGCACGTACGGCGACCAGGGCAACGCCCTGGTGGTGGAGCGCCGGGCGCGCCAGCGCGGGCTGGACGTCTCCCGGCTGGACGTCCGTTCCGACCAGCAGATCCCCACCTCCGGGGACATCTACCTGATCGGCGGCGGTGAGGACCGTCCGCAGCGGCTCGCCGCCGAACGGCTGATCCGGGACGGCGGGCTGAACCGCGCGGTCTCCAACGGGGCGATCGTCTTCTCGGTGTGCGCGGGCTACCAGATCCTGGGCCACGAGTTCATCAACGACCTCGGGCAGCGTCAGCCCGGCCTGGGGCTGCTGGACGTGATCAGCACCCGTGGCGAGGGCGCGCGCTGCGTCGGGGACGTGCTGGCCGACATCGACGAGCGGCTGGGGCTGCCGCCGCTGACCGGTTTCGAGAACCACCAGGGCGTGACCCATCTGGGCCCGACCGCGCGCCCGTTCGCCCGGGTCCGCTTCGGCAACGGCAACGGCACCGGCGACGGCTTCGAGGGCGCGTACAACGAGACCGTCTTCGGCACGTATATGCACGGCCCGGTGATGGCGCGCAATCCGCACATCGCCGATCTGCTGCTGAAGCTGGCGCTGGATGTGAACGCGCTGCCGCCGGTCGACGACCAGTGGTACGAGGCGCTGCGCAACGAGCGGATCGCGGCGGCCACCCAGCCCGCGTGACCGACCTCACCGGGCGAGTGAGCCGAAGGGGCGCGGCCCTGTCGAAACGGAGAGCGCGCGGAGGTTCCGAGGCTGCGATCGGTATGCGGCTCCGCCGCGTGGAGGGGCCGCGCACGGTCGACCGTCGACAGGGGCTCCAGTGCCCCGGCGGCGAACCGGGCCACAAAAAGGGTGCAGCCCGCCCGAATGCTGGACACATGGCGGACGGCCGCGACCCCGCCACCCTCGCGCTTGTAGGGTGGCGGGGTCTTCCGCCGGACAGCGCGGTCCGGTCCTCGGCCCCCTCGCAAACAGAGGAATCCGTGCCATGCGCATTGGTGTGCTCACGTCCGGTGGCGACTGTCCCGGTCTGAACGCCGTCATCAGGTCCGTCGTCCACCGCGCCGTCGTCGACCACGGCGATGAAGTGATCGGCTTCCACGACGGGTGGAAGGGTCTGCTGGAGGGCGACTACCGCAAGCTGGACCTGGACGCCGTCGGCGGCATCCTGGCCCGCGGCGGCACCATCCTGGGCTCCACCCGGGTGCAGCCCGCGCATCTGCGCGACGGTGTGGAGCGGGCCAAGGGCCATGTCGCCGATCTGGGCCTGGACGCGGTCATCCCGATCGGCGGGGAGGGCACCCTCAAGGCGGCGCGGCTGCTCTCGGACGCCGGGCTGCCGATCGTCGGGGTGCCGAAGACCATCGACAACGACATCGCCTCGACCGATGTGACCTTCGGCTTCGACACCGCGGTCGGGGTCGCCACCGAGGCCCTGGACCGGCTGAAGACCACCGCCGAATCGCATCAGCGGGTGCTGATCGTCGAGGTCATGGGCCGCCACACCGGCTGGATCGCGCTGCACTCGGGAATGGCGGCGGGCGCCCACGCGATCGTGGTGCCGGAGCGTCCGTTCCACATCGACGAGCTGACGCGGACCGTCGGGCAGCGCTTCGAGGCGGGCAAGAAGTTCGCGATCGTGGTGGCGGCGGAGGGCGCCAAGCCGGTCGAGGGCACGATGGACTACGAGTCGGGCGGCAAGGACGTCTACGGCCATGAGCGGTTCGCCGGTATCGCCCGTCAGCTCTCCGTCGAGCTGGAGCACCGGCTCGGCAAGGAGGCGCGGCCGGTGATCCTGGGCCATGTACAGCGCGGTGGCACGCCCACGGCGTACGACCGGGTGCTGGCCACCCGCTTCGGCTGGCACGCGGTCGAGGCCGCGCACCGCGGCGACTTCGGCCGGATCACGGCGCTGCGCGGCACGGACATCACGCTGGTGCCGCTGGCGGAGGCCGTGGAGCGGCTCAAGACCGTCCCGGACGAGCGCTACGCCGAGGCCGAGTGCGTGCTCTGAACTGACCGGTTCTACGCTGGTGCGGGCACATCGGTGCACAGCGGGAGAACAGGGAAGGCCGGGGAGCATCAATGGATCACGGCGGACACGGCATGACCATGGATCTACCGCCGTTCACCTTGTCGCGTGGGCTGGAGTTCGGCGGCGATCCGTTCTTCCTGGTGGGCTCTGTGCTGGCGCTCGGGCTGTACGGCTGGGGGGCCGCGCGGCTGTGGCGGCGCGGTGACGCCTGGCCGGTGGGGCGGCTGATCTCGTTCACCCTCGGTGTGCTGACCATCGTGATCGCGATGTGCACCGGGCTGAACGACTACGGCATGGTCATGTTCAGCGTCCATATGGTGCAGCACATGATCATCAGCATGGTCTCCCCGATCCTGCTGCTGCTGGGCGCGCCGGTGACGCTGGCGCTGCGCGCCCTGCCCGCGGCCGGACGCGGCCGCAAGGGGCCACGTGAGCTGCTGGTGACCCTGCTGCACAGCCGCTACATGCGGGTCATCACGCACCCGGTGTTCACGATCCCGCTGTTCATCGCGAGCCTGTACGCGCTCTACTTCACCCCGCTCTTCGACTTCCTCATGGAGAGCAAGGCCGGACATCTGGCGATGATGGCCCACTTCCTCGCGGTGGGCCTGGTCTTCTTCTGGCCGATCATGGGCGTGGACCCGGGTCCGCACCGGCCGGGTTATGTGATGCGGATGCTGGAGCTGTTCGCGGGCATGCCGTTCCACGCGTTCTTCGGGATCGCGCTGATGATGGCGACCGAGCCCATGATCGGCACCTATGAGCACCCGCCCGCCTCGCTGGGCATCGACGCGCTGTCGGACCAGAACGCGGCGGGCGGCATCGCCTGGGCGTTCAGCGAGATCCCGTCGGTGATCGTCCTGGTGGCGCTGGTCTACCAGTGGTACAAGTCCGAGCAGCGCCAGGCGCGGCGGGCGGACCGTACCGCGGACCGGAACGGCGATCAGGAGCTCGCGGCGTACAACGCCTATCTCGCCTCGCTCCAGGGCCGCGGCCGCTGAGCGCTCCGCGGGACGTACCGCGAGGCGCCGTCGTTCGTCTGCGGCCGCGTTGTGGCTGGTGGCGCGGCTCCCCGCGCCCCTTCGGAGCGCAACCGAACCGCACCGGACCTGAGCGAGGCAGCTCAGGCCGCTGGCGGCCCGGTCCCGGCCGCGAGACGATATGTCCCGGCCCGTGGCGGCCGTGGTCCCGACGATGGGTCGTCGGAACCACCGTGAGGAGGTCGGGGATGCCCGGATCCACGAAGGCGATGACGGTGTGCACGGTGGGGGGCCTGGTGCTGGTGACGGCCTACACCGTGGCCCTGGGCAGCAATGGCTGGCTCTGGTTCGGCTGGGTGGTGCTCGGCCTGCTGACCGTGGGGGTGGTGCTGGCGCGGACCTGAGCGGACGGCGTCCCCCAGCCGTCAGCCCCGGCCGCCAAAGTCCACGGAACGGGCCGCATCCGCGGACGGCGCCGAAGCCGCGGGACGGCCCAGCAGCCGCCGCCACAGCGAGCGCCACCACGGCACGGAAGGCGGTGTCTCCGGTTCCGCCACCGGCGGCCGCGGGGCCGCGGGCGGTTCTTCCTCGCGCAGCCAGCGCGCCCGGATCTCGGGCGAGAGCGTGGTGCCCGAGGTGTCCTCCATGATGTCGGGCCGGGCGCGGCGCGGGGTGAACTCGGCGGGCAGTGTCTCCAGCCGCCGGGAGATCCAGGTGGCGTGCCAGCTCAACTCGGACTCCGGTACGGCCAGCCGGACATCGGGCAGCCGCAGCAGCAGGGTGTCGATGGCGGTGTCGGTGATGGCACGGCCGATGTCCTGTCCGGGGCACTCGTGCGGGCCGCCGCTGAAGGACAGATGGGAGCGGTTGCCGTACATGGGGGCGCCGAGGTCGGGGCGGATGGCCGGGTCGACGTTCCCGGCGGCCAGCCCCAGCAGCAGCATGTCCCCCGACTTGATGTGCTGACCGCCCAGTTCGGTGTCCCCGGTGGCCCAGCGGCCGGGGATGACCGTGAGCGGCGGTTCGTTCCACAGCACGTGCTCGATGGCGTCCGGCAGGGTCATATGGCCACCGGCCAGCGAGGCGCGGAAGCGCGGGTCGGTGAGGACCATGCGCAGGGTGTTGGCCATCAGATTGGTGGTGGTCTCGTTCCCGGTGAGCAGCACCAGCCGCAGATGCTGGACCACCTCCTCCTCGGTGAGGTCCGAGGGGTGGGCCAGCAGCCAGGACGCCAGGTCCTCGGCGGGCGCGGCCCGTCTGCGGTCCACCAGGCTCTGGATGGCCTCGGTGACGTACGCGTCGCTGCGCAGCGCGGTGTCGGTGCCCTGCATCAGGTCCCGGGTGGCGGCGACCAGCCGCGGGCCGTACTCGTCGGGCATCCCGAGCAGATGGGTGAGGACCAGCATGGGCAACTGCTGGGCGAAGCCCGCCACCAGGTCGGCCTCGCCGTCCGCGCAGAAGTCGTTGACCAGTTGGTGGGTAAAGCGGGTGATGTGGCGGCGGATCCCGCGGCGGTCGAGGCGGCCCATGGATTCGGTGAGCGCCGCCCGCAGCCGCTCGTGCTCGTCACCGTCGGCGAAGGTGCACATGGGCTGCCAGCCGACCACGGGCAGCAGCGGGGAGTCGGGCGGCAGCATCCCCTCCTTCCAGGCGTACCAGTGCCGGGAGTCGCGGGAGAAGCGGGAGGGGGTGCGGGTGACCTCCAGGTTCTCGCGGTAGCCGAGCAGCAGCCAGGCCGGTACGTCGCCGTCGAGCCGGACAGGTGCCACCGCCCCGTACTCGGTGCGCAGCCGCTCGTACAGGCCCATGGGGTCCTTCGCGTTCTCCGGCCCGAAGAGATCCGTCGTGGCGCCCTCGGACATCAGGGCGTGGGCGGGGCATTCGACGGGTGGCGCGGCCGGGTGCGCGGTGCCGGTGCCGGGGTGATCGGCGGGAAGGGTCACGGTGTCTCCGGGGTCATGGTGGTGAGGGCTTGCAGATAGCTCACGAGGGTGATGAGGGTGTCGCGGCTGGAGCCGCGGTCGCGGGCATCGCAGTCGATCATCGGGACGTCGTCGGACAGGTCCAGGGCCGCGCGCAGCTCCGTCATGGGGTACACGGGCGCCTCGGGGAAGGCGTTGACCGCCACCACGAACGGCACTCCGCGCTCCTCGAGCCGGCCGACCACGTCAAAGCTGACCTCGAGCCTGCGGGTGTCGAGGAGGACCACGGCGCCGAGCGCGCCCTCGAAGAGGCCGTTCCACAGGAACCAGAAGCGTTCCTGGCCGGGGGTGCCGAAGAGATAGAGCACCAGCCGTTCGTTGAGGCTGATCCGGCCGAAGTCCATGGCCACGGTGGTCTCGGTCTTGCGCTCCACCCCGGCGAGGTCGTCGACGCCGACCCCGGCCTGGGTCATGGTCTCCTCGGTGGTCAGCGGGCGGATCTCGCTCACCGAGCCGACCATGGTCGTCTTGCCGACGCCGAACCCTCCGACGATCACCACCTTGACGGCCGCCGCCGCGGAGGCGGGGAGGGTGTCCTCGCTGCGCGGCCCGACGATCCCGCCGATGCCGCCGCTTCCCCCGATGTTGCCGCTTCCGTCAGAGATTTTGTAGTCCATGCATCACCGCCTGGAGCAGTTCGGGGTCGGGCAGCACGGCGGCGGGGACCGGCGCCCGCGCTTCCACCTGGTGGTCCCTGAGCAGTCCCGCGAGGATCACGGAGACGGTGGAGACGGGCAGCACCAGATACGCGGAGATCTCCGCCACGGAGAGCGGGAACTGACACATCCTCAGCACCGCGGCGATCTCGGGCTGCATCCCGGGTTCCGGTTCGACCCGCGCCACGATCAGGCTGACCAGTTCGACGGTGGTCCGGTCGGGCTGGTGCGCACGGCCACGGGTGACGGTGTACAGCCGCTCGGGGCCGCCCTCGTCCCATCCCTTGTCCGGCCCGCCCCTGTCCGGCCCGGTCATGTCAGCCCGTCGACACGGGGCGGGCTGCTCAGATGTTCTCCGAGCCGGGCGACCAGGTCTCTCATGCACTGGCCCATCAGCCCCGCGTCCACACTCTCCTCGGCGAGCACCGCGAGGTACGAGCTGACTCCGGCGGCCATCAGATAGAAGAACCCGCCGCCGACCTCGATGACCACCAGCCGCATCCGCCCGTCGCCTTCGGGGAATTCGGCGGCGATGGCGGTCGACAGGCTCTGCAGTCCCGCGCAGGCGGCGGCCAGCCGGTCGGCGGTGTCGTCGTCGGTCCCGACCTGCGCCATGCACAGGCCGTCCGAGGAGAGCAGGACCACGTGGCGGGTCTGGGGAACGCTGGACGCCAGGTCCCGGAGCATCCAGTCCATGTTGAACCGCGCTTGCCTCACTTGGCTATTCATCCTTGTTCGAGGGGGCTGAGGGGTCTGAGGAACCGCAGGGGCCCGAGGGGGGCGACGTGGTGTCCGTGTCGCCGGCGGAGTCCGCGGGCTCACCGGAGAGGCCCTTGTGGAACGCGGCCAGCCACATCCCCGGCTGCACCCGCGGCGTGGCCGGTGCGGCGGGCCGGGCGGCGGCGGGCGCGGAGGCCGCGGGCGGTGCGTCGACCCGGATGGGGGGCGTCACGACCGGCATCCGGCGGCGGCGCTGCGGCAGTCCGGCGCCGTTCTGGCGGAACCCGGGGTGGTCCGGGGCGGGTTTGGCGGCCCGCGCGGGCATCGGTGTCGGCGTCGCGCGTTTGACCGGCTTGGGCGGCGGCAGCTTGGCGGCGCGGGCGATGGCTCCGCCGGGCGCGGGGGTGGGGCAGGTGATGTCCTGCGGTACCACCAGCACGGCGCGCACCCCGCCGTACGCCGAGGGCCGCAGGGAGATCTGGAACCGGTACTTCAGCGCGAGCCGCCCGACCACGGCGAGGCCCAGCCGGGGTGTCTCGCCCAGGTCGTTGAGGTCCAGTCCGGTCGACGCCTGGGCCAGCACCAGTTCGGTGCGGCGGCGCGCTTCGGCGGACAGCCCGACCCCGGCGTCCTCGATCTCGATGGCGATGCCCGACTGGACCTCGATGGCGGTGAGATGCACCCGGGTCTTGGGCGGTGAGTAGCGGGTGGCGTTGTCCAGCAGTTCGGCCAGAGCGTGGATCAGCGGCTCCACCGAGGGTCCGACGATGGCGACGTCCGCGACCGAGTGCAGATCCACCCGCTGGTACTCGAGGATGCGCGACATGGCACCGCGGAGCACATTGAACAGCGGCACCTCCTTCTGCCACTGGCGCCCCGGGCGGGAGCCGCCCAGCACCGCGATACTGTCCGCCAGCCTGCCGACCAGGGCGTTGCCGTGGTCGATATGGAGCAGGTCCTCGAAGACCTCGGGGTCCGCGCCGTGCTTGTCCTCCAGCTCCCGCAGGTCCTGGGCCTGTTGGTGGACGATGGCCTGCACCCGGCGGGCGATGTTGACGAACGCCCGCTGTGCGGCGTCCCGCAGGTCCTCCTCGGCCCGCACGGTCTCCAGCACCGCGCGCAGCAGGGCCCGGTGAGCGGATTCGAAGTCGGGGTCGAGGTCGGGCGCGTGGTCGATGTCCTTCATGACCTCGTCGACCATGCTGCCGCGCTGCAACCGGGCCACCGCGGCGGGCAGCAGATCGCGGGCCAGCCGCCGGGTCTCCTCCTCCTGTTCCACCAGCCGGCGGCGGAGTCCGTCCTCCTGGGCGGCGAAGCGTTCGCGCAGGGTGGCGATGAGACGGCCACGGCGCATCGACTCGGCCGCCGCCACGGCCACCACCAGCGTCGCCACCACCCCGCACCAGGCGACCGCCGTACGTGCCCCGGCCGGAACCGCGGCCACGGCGAGGGCCGTGCAGGCCGCCGTCGCGGCGGGAGGAAGGACCCACAGGAGCGCGGAGGCGGGCCGTCGGCCTCCGGGTGAGGCGCCAGCGAAAACCATTGGCTTCCTTAATAAGAGCGGAAGAAAATGCGTGCGAGGAGCTCGCTATGGGCCCTGGAGCATAGCGCTTTCATCGGACATCAAGACGAAGATGCTTTTTTCTCGGAATTGCACTGGAGAGCGAATTCAGTCAGCGCGAAGAATCGATCAGATTCATTCAGCTTCCTCTGCGCCTCGAAACCCCACACCCGTAAAAGGCGGTTCATTCCCGATGATTACGGACATTGCGGCGTGACTCCCCGAGGGGGTACCCGGGTTGTAGAGTCGGTCGGTTGGCCACAAAGGTGTGGAGGGCGGTCGCCGTGTTCTACCAGATGCTCAAATACGTGCTGTTGGGGCCGTTGCTGAGGCTTCTCTTCCGGCCCCGGGTGGAGGGGATCGAGCACATCCCGGCCGAGGGCGCCGCCATCGTCGCCGGGAATCACCTGTCGTTCTCCGATCATTTTCTGATGCCCGCGATCGTGCCGCGCCGCATCACCTTCCTCGCCAAGGCGGAGTACTTCACCGGGCGGGGCCTCAAGGGGCGGCTGACGGCGGCGTTCTTCCGCGGCGCCGGTCAGATCCCGGTGGACCGCACCGGTGGCAAGGCGGCCGAGGCGGCGCTGCGCTCGGGGCTCGCGGTGCTGCGCAAGGGCCGGTTGCTGGGGATCTATCCGGAGGGCACCCGCTCGCACGACGGACGGCTCTACAAGGGGCGAACCGGGGTGGCGGCGATGGCGCTCACCGCCGGAGCGCCGGTGATCCCGTGTGCCATGGTGGGCACCTTCGAGATCCAGCCACCGGGGCGTCTGGTGCCCCGTATCCGCCGGGTGACCATCCGGTTCGGTGCACCGCTGGAGTTCTCGCGCTACGCCGGGCTGGAGGACGAGCGCACCGTACTGCGGGCCGTCACCGACGAGATCATGTACGAGATCCTGCGGCTGTCCGGACAGGAGTACGTCGACGCCTACGCCTCGGACGTCAAGGCCGAACGGTCCCGGCGGCACCCTCGCACACTGCGCTGACGGCGAATCTGCCACCGGCGAAGTGCCCTGGCCGCACCGCCCGGCGGACCGTAGCGTCCCGGCATGACCACAGGAGAGATATGTGTGATCGGGGCGACGGGGCAGATCGGACGGGCGGCGGTGCGGGCGCTGGCCGCCGAGGGCCTGCGGGTGCGGGCCGCCTCCCGCGGCGGGGGCCGTGACGAACGCTGGCCCGAGGACGTGGTGAGCGTGGCCCTGGACCGGGAGGACGACGCGGCGGTGGCCGCGCTGGTCGGGGACGGCTGCGATGTGCTGCTGGACTGTGTCGCCTACGACCGGGCGCACGCTCGGCAGTTGCTGGGCCTCGCGGACCGGATCGGTTCAGCTGTGGTGATCTCCAGCGGCGCGGTGTACGAGGACGACCGGGGGCGCGGCTTCGGGACAATGGGCCGGCCGGACGGTGCCCCGGTCTACCCGGTGCCGATCCCCGAGTCCCAGCGCACCGTGCCCCCGGGGGACACCGCCGGGACCCGCAAGATCGCCCTGGAGCGGGAGTTGCTGGCCGCGGGCGACCGGCTGCCGGTCACGCTGCTGCGGGCGGGGGCGATCCACGGTCCGCACTGCCGTACCCCGCGGGAGCTGTACTTCGTCAAGCGGGTGCTCGACGGACGGCCGGTGCGCGTCCTGGCGTACGGCGGCCGCAGCCGGTTCCACCCGGTGCACGTGGACAATCTCGCGGAGCTGGTGCGGCTGGCCGCCCAGCGGCCCGGGTCGCGGGTGCTCAACGCGGGTGATCCGCAGGCGCCGACGGTGGCCGACATCGCCGCCGCGGTGGACGCCGTGATGGGGGCGCGCAGTGAGCTGGTGCTGATCGACGGCGAACCGCCGAGCCCGCAGGTGGGCATCACCCCGTGGAGCACCCCCCACCCGGTGATCTACGACATGACGGCGGCGGAGCGGGAGTTGGGCTACCGCCCGGTGACCGGATACGCCGAGTCGCTGCCGGAGACGGTGGAGTGGCTGGCCCGGCGGCTCACGGACCGCGGGGGGTGGCCCGCCGCGTTCCCGGAGATGGCCGCGGTCTACGGGCCGAAGGTCGATCTGTTCGACTACGCGGCCGAGGACGCGTGGCTGGGCACGCACGGCCGAGCCGTCTGACCACCGGAACGGGACCGGGCCCGGTTCCGTACGCGCCGACACGTACGGAACCGAACCCGGAGGCCGTCACTTGACGGCGGTGGCCTTCGCGGCCTTCGCCGCCCGGGCCGCCCTGGCGGCCGAGCCGGACGTCGCGGGCACCGGCGTGGCGTGCGGACCGCACGTCACGTCCTTGGCGTCCACCGTGCCCTTGAGCAGGTAGGCGTCCACCCGGTCATTGATGCACGCGTTGACCAGACCGGTGACACCGTGCGAACCGGCGTCCTTCTCGGTGATCAGGCGCGAGCCCTTGAGCCGCTTGTGCAGCTCCACGGCGCCGTCGTACGGGGTCGCGGCGTCGCGGGTGCTCTGCACGATGAGGGTCTTGGGCAGGCCCTTGGCCGCACCCACCTCCAGCGGGGTGTGCTGCTTGGCACCCCAGGTGGCGCACGGCAGGTTCATCCAGGCGTTGGACCAGGTCAGGAAGGGGTAGTCCCGGTGCAGCCGGGTGTTGTCCCGGTCCCACTTGGCCCAGCTGGTCGGCCACTTGGTGTCGGCGCACTCCACCGCGGTGTAGACGGCGTTGCCGTTCTCCGCGGAGATGTTGCCCGCGGTGTCGGACATGTCCGGGCCCGCGGCCTCGATCAGCGGCTTGTTGTCACCGGCGAGGTAGGCGCTCCACACCTGGGCGACCTGGGTCCACGAGGAGTCGTAGTACGGCGCGCTCTGGAAGAAGCCGAGCAGTTCGGCCGGGCCCACGACCCCGCCGATGGGGCTCTTCTTGGCGGTCGCGCGCAGTGTGTCCCACTGCTTCTGGACCTTGGCCGAGGTGTTGCCGATGTGGTAGGCGGCGTCGTTCTTGGCGACCCACGCCTTCCAGTCGTTCCAGCGCATCTCGAAGGCGACGTCCTGGTCCAGGTTGGCCTGGTACCAGATCTTCTCCCGCGAGGGGTTGACCACGCTGTCGACGATCAGCCGACGCACATGGTCCGGGAACAGCGTCGCGTAGACCCCGCCGATGTACGTGCCGTAGGACACGCCCAGGTAGTTGAGCTTCTTGTCGCCGAGCGCGGCCCGGATGACGTCGATGTCACGCGCGGTGTTCGGCGTCGTCATCTGGGGCAG
Source organism: Streptomyces sp. NA02950 (assembly GCF_013364155.1). Taxonomy (NCBI): domain Bacteria; kingdom Bacillati; phylum Actinomycetota; class Actinomycetes; order Kitasatosporales; family Streptomycetaceae; genus Streptomyces; species Streptomyces sp. NA02950. The sequence continues at coordinate 1,243,601 of NZ_CP054916.1, forward strand.
CATCCAGCCGCTGCGCTCCTTGCAGCCCTGCGCGTACTCCTTGGCCAGCTTGCGCTGGACGCGCTTGTCCGCCTCGCTGTCGGGCACCGGGTCCAGCTTGGGCGCCTTCACGAACTCCTGCGGGTCCACACAGGAGATGGGGGCGGAGTGGCCGACACCGCGGGGGTCGAAGCCGACGAAGTCGTACGCCTTCGATGCCTTCGCCCACAGCGGGTTCTTGTTGGTGACCCGGGTCGGGAAGCGCATGCCCGAGCCGCCCGGACCGCCCGGGTTGTAGACCAGCGAGCCCTGGCGCTCGGAGGCCGAACCGGTGTTGCCGATACGGTCCACCGCGATCTTGATCTTGCGGCCATTGGGCTTGGCATAGTCCAGCGGCACGGTGACGTAGCCGCACTGGATGGGCTTGGCCAGGCCCCAGTCGGCCGGACAGTCCTTCCAGTCGATACCCTTCTTCGCGGCCTTGGCCGCGGCGATGGCAACACCGCGTGCCTCGGCGGCGCCGCCCGGCGTCCGCTCGGAGGCACCCGCGATGGGGGCGGCCAGCGCCCCGGTTATCAGCGCACCGGTCATCACACCACCGGCTACGCCGAAGAGTGCTGTGCGTCTCACGTAGTTATCCCCCTGCATGGTTGCGCCGCTTGTGGCGGCGATGATCACAGAGTGTCAGGAGGAATCTTGTGTCTGGCTTACCACCGAGTACAGGGCAAACCACCGTTTCTTTATCAACACGTGAACATCAGCCCAGGGGCACCACCCCTCCCGTCGCACGGCGTTCGATCGGTGTCAACGCCGGTGAGGCGGTGCGTTGTCGCAGGTCGGGCGGGGCACTCCGCTCGGCGGTGCAGCCCGTCCGATATCTGCCCTTGACGGAGGGCCCGTTGAGCGTCGATTCTCATGTGCGCACAAATGATCCACCGCTCCGCACCATCCCCCCACATCACTACGGAGCCCAACAGTGAAGCGAATAGTGCCCATCCGCCGTGGCGTGCTCGCGGCCGGAGCCAGTGCCGCCCTCGCCGGCGCCCTGCTGTCCGGCGCGTCGATGGCCCAGGCCACCATCTCCGACCCCACCGCCGCGGCGGCGCCCGACATTGATGTCGAGGCCGTCAAGGGAGACCTGAAGGAACTTCAGGCCATCGCGGACGCCAACGGCGGCAACCGCGCCCACGGCAAGCCCGGCTACAAGGCGTCCGTGGACTTCATCAAGAAGAAGCTGGACGACGCCGGGTTCAAGACCGCCATCCAGGAGTTCGACAACGGCGGGGCGAAGGGCTACAACCTCATCGCCGACTGGCCGGGCGGCAGCGAGGACAAGGTCGTCATGGCCGGGTCGCATCTGGACTCGGTCCCCGATGGCCCGGGAATCAACGACAACGGATCGGGCTCCGCCGCGATCCTGGAGGTCGCGCTCGCCGCGGCCAAGGCCGACCTCAAGCCCGCCAAGCACCTGCGGTTCGCCTGGTGGGGCGACGAGGAGGACGGCATGGTCGGCTCCACCCACTACGTGGAGAAGCTGGCGTCCGGCGACAAGTCGAAGATCGACTCGTATCTGAACTTCGACATGCTCGGCTCCCCCAACCCGGGGTACTTCGTCTACGACGACGACACCGAGCTGGAGAAGGTCTTCACGGACTGGTTCGCGGCCAAGGACATCAAGACCGACCCGGAGACCGAGGGCGACGGCCGCTCGGACCACGCGCCGTTCAAGGACGCGGGCGTGCGGGTCGGCGGTCTGTTCACCGGCGCCGAGGCCACCAAGAGCCAGGAGCAGGCGGACAAGTGGGGCGGCAAGGCGGGCGAGGCGTTCGACCCGTGCTACCACTCCGCGTGCGACAAGACGTCGAACATCGACGACAAGGCCCTGGACCTGAACAGCGACGCGATCGCCAACGCGATCTGGACGCTCAGCTCCTAGGCCCTGGTGGGGCCGGCCGGGTGCCGGCCTCGTAGCTCACTTCTCCTGGCCCGGTCGCCGATCCCCGGCGGCCGGGCCGCGGTGTTCGGCGGCGATGCCGAAGCGGCGTCGTTCGCCCTGAGCGGACGACGCGGACCGCACGCTGGAGACGGTACGAATCACCGACTCCTCCGCCTCCGTCCCGTTCTCCTCGAGTCGCTCCAGGTCAGCGGCGGAGACCAGGGCGACGAGCGGCTTCCCGTGGCGGGTGACGACCACCCTCTCCCCGCCGTACACCACGCGGTTGATCAGCTCAGCGAGCTCAGCACGGGCTTGCGTCACCGGAATCTCATAAGCCATGCTCACCATGATAACGAAATGTACGTCCTGTACATTTTATAGAGAGCGCCTTGCGAGCCGCCGAGAGGTGACGCCATGGAACGACCGACCGCGCGCCATGTCCTGCCCGAGTTCACCGAACGCACCAGCTCGGGCGCCCGCACCATGGATCCGTACGCCAAGCTCCTCGCCGAGCGCATCGTCTTCCTCGGCACCCCGGTCGACGACACCTCGGCCAACGATGTGATCGCCCAGCTTGTCCACCTCGAGCACACCGCCCCCGACCAGGACATCTCGCTGTACATCAACTCCCCCGGCGGCTCGTTCGCCGCCATGACGGCGATCTACGACACCCTGCGGTTCGTCCGCTGCGACATCCAGACGGTCTGCCTGGGCCAGGCCGCCTCCTCCGCCGCGGTGCTGCTCGCCGCGGGGACGCCGGGCAAACGCCTGGCGCTCCCCGGCGCCCGGGTCCTGCTCCACCAGGCCGCCTTCGGCGAGCCGGTCCAGGGCAGCACCTCCGATCTGGCGATCCAGGCCGCGGAGTTGCTGCGCAGCCAGGCGCTGCTGGAGGAGCTGCTGGCCCGCCACACCGGCCGGAGCGTCGAGGAGATCCGCGCCGATATCGACCGCGACCGGATCTTCGACGCCCCGGCCGCGGTGGCGTACGGGCTGGTGGACCGGCTCACCGAGAGCCGCGGCGGGCCGGACGCGGCCGACGGGGCCAGGTGAGCGGGGATGCTTCCGCCGGAGCTGCCCCCGCTGCCCGCGCTGACCCGCGCGGAGGGGAGCCTGGTCGACGCCTATCTGGAGACGGTCGACCTGCTCGGCCGGGTGAACCCGGCCCGCACCGGGGACACCTACGCCGGTCTGCGCGCCGCCCAGGCGCTGGTCGGCCGGGCCGTCGCACTGCGTGACGCGCTGGAGCTGATGCACCAGCGCGGGGAGAGCGCCCTGCACACCGCCACCCTGGCGCGGGCGCTGCGGGTGCTGGACGGGGAGCGGCGGGCCGGGCGGGTCACCCTGCCCCCGGCCCAGGGGAACTGAAAGGGTCGCCCGATCGGCGTAGCCGGAATTCGGGGAAGCGACCGCCGCCCACTTGCGCCCAGTGCCGCCGCATGGCGATGAAGCAGAGATCACCCCTGGTCAGGGCCGTGGGGATGAGGAGGGGCAGTCACCCGAACGGGCCAGCCGTGAGCACCGTCACATCTGGGCGTGCTGACGCGGAACCGGCCGCCGGGATGCGTGACGATCCCTGGGACGACAAGACCCCGCCGCAGTATCCGGGGCGGGGTCGGTTCATGAAGGGGGTGCGCGATGACTGCGCACATTCGGATCCCCAGGATGGTCTCCCGGGCGAGTGCCGTCTCCGCCCTCACCCTCGCCGCGGTCGGCAGCACCGTCGCGGCGCCGGGGTCGCCGCCGGAGGCGGAAGCGGCGACCGTCGCGGCCAGGGCGCTCCAGATCGCCGCGTCGAAGAAGGGCGCGCCCTATGTGCTCGGCGCGGCGGGACCGCACCGCTTCGACTGCTCGGGGCTGACGCAGTACGCGTACAAGCGGGCCGGGAAGCGGCTGCCGCGTACCGCGGCGGCGCAGTACAACCGGACGCGCCGTATAACGGCCTCCTCGCGCGCCCGTGGTGACCTGGTGTTCTTCCACGGCAGCGGCGGTGTTTACCACGTCGGCCTGTACGCGGGCGACGGCCGGATCTGGCACGCGCCCAAGACGGGCACCGTGGTGCGGCTGGAGCGGATCTGGACCCGGCAGGTCTCGTACGGCGAGGTGCGCTGATCCGGGCCGCGCTGTCGGTGGCCGGGAGTAGGTTGACGGGGCCGCGGAACCACCGCCCCGACCTTCGGAGACCTGCATGTCCTCCCTCAACCCGGTCCGGCACATCACCTTCGACGCCCATGATCCGTACCGGCTGGCGCAGTTCTGGTCACAGCTGACCGGCTACGCGCTGGAGGACTCGGACCCGGGCGATGACGAGGTGCTGATCGTGTCGGACCAACCCGGCGTCCCCGGCCTGCTGTTCCTGCGGGTCCCGGACGCCAAGACCGTCAAGAACCGTGTCCACCTCGACATCCAGCCGCCTTCGGGCACGCGGGACGCCGAGGTGGACCGGCTCATCGGGTTCGGCGCGAAGATCGTCGACGACCGGCGCACGGAGGACGGGCTGGGCTGGGTGGTGATGTCCGATCTCGAGGGCAATGAATTCTGTGTGGAGCGCAGCGCGGTGGAGCGCGGGCTGGCCTAGGGCTTGGATTCAAGGGGTCGTCGCAACACCACTTGGTTTCAGGTGGTGAGTAGATCACGTAGACGCTCGGCTGGGGTATCCCAGCCGAGCGTCTTGCGTGGGCGGCCGTTGAGTTCCTGGGCGACGTGTTCGAGGTCTTCGGGACTGTGGACGCTGAGGTCGGTGCCTTTCGGGAAGTACTGGCGCAGGAGGCCGTTGGTGTTCTCGTTCGAGCCGCGTTGCCAGGGGCTGGCGGGGTCGCAGAAGTAGACGGGCATGCCGGTGGCCATGCTGAACTGCTTGTGGCGTGCCATCTCGCTGCCCTGGTCCCAGGTGAGGGAGCCGCGCAGGTGGGCGGGCAGGGTCTGGATCGTGGCAACGAGGCCGTCGCGGACGGTCTCGGCGTCGTGGGCCCCGCCCGGCAGATGGACCAGCAGGGTGTAACGGGTGCTGCGCTCGACCAGGGTGGCGATCGCGGAGCGCCCGCCCGCGCCGATGATCAGGTCGCCTTCCCAGTGACCGGGCACGGCCCGGTCCTCGACGTCGGCGGGACGGTCGCTGATCATCACCATCGGGTCGATGAACCGGGGCGTGCGCCGCTGGGAGTCCCGGCGCGGTTTGCGGCGGGTCCGGCCGGAACGGATGGCGGCCTGCACTTCCCGCTTCAGGCCGCCGCGGGCCTGGAAATACAGTGCCTGGTAGACCGTCTCCACGCTCACCCGCATGCTCTCGTCGTCGGGATGCTCTCTCCGTAGAGCGTGGCAGATCTGTGCCGGTGACCACCGCTGGCGCAGTCCGTCCCGGACGAAGCGGCGCAGCCGTCCCTCGCGCAGCAAGTTTGCGCTCCTTGGGCCGGGGTCTGCGCGCTGCCGCTGCCCGGTGGGCGGCGTAGGGCTGGTAGCCCTCGCTGCCCGAGTTCGCGTCGATCTCCCGCTTGATGGTGCTCGCCGGCCGTCCCAGGACCCGTCCGATCGCCCTCAGCGACTGCCCCGCCGCGCGCAGATCGCGGATCTTCTCGCGCTCGGCGAGCGCTAGGAACCGCGGGTGAAGCTGCTTCTCCAGGGCCGTCAGGCCCACCGGTGCCGTGGTCACACCGCACATCGTGACGGTCCCGGTGCTGTAGTCGACACGGCGGCCGTCAGCGTAAGTGCGCGTGGTGCCGGTCTTCTTGACGCCCCAGTCCCAGTCCTTGGCCGTGCGCTCGTTCACCCCGACCTGCAGGGCCGCCACCCGAGGTGCGACACCGGCGGCCCGAAGCCGCTCGTACTCGTCGCGCCCGGGGTGCCGCCGAGGCAGGCGCACCGAGGTCCGTCCGGCCTTTCGGGCCCAGCCGAAGGCAGTGTTCCGGTTCACCCCCAGCTCACGCGCCACCACGGTCACGTTCCCCACGGCATCCAGCCGCGCAAGGAAACGCTCCCTCAACCCCGCAAGATCATCCCGTCCAACGGCCACGGTCCTCGCAACTCCCACAGATCGCGGGTGTTGCGAGGACCGTTAGAACCCAAGGGGAGCTTTCCCCGGGCAGGGGCCCGGGTCTTTCGCCACCTGGAGCGGGTGGGGGCGAGGCGCTAGCGTGAAACCGGTGCCGGCAGGGGGCCGGCCGGCACCGGGAGGGGGAGCGTGGTGACCGAGCAGTTCCAGCCGGACCGGACCTACGACCAGGTGTATCTCGTCTTCGTCGACACCTCCGGGTATTCGACGATCGTCCGCACCAACCCCAGGGACCGGGCCGCCCACGGCTTCGATCTGCTGCGTGAGCGGATGCGGGGGCGGATCGCCCAGCTCTCCGCCCAGTACCGCTGCGCGCGCAGTGATGTGTGGAGCTGGCGCGGTGACGGCGGGTTCTTCGCGGTCCACGACGAGAGCGAGAGCGTGGCCCGCGATGTGGCGCTGGAGGCGGCACGGACCTTTCTCACCCTCGATCTGCGCCATCTGCGGGACGAGTTCGCCCAGGCCGGGGTGGACGGTGAGCTGCATGTGCGGATGGCGGTGCACAAGGGGGTGATCCGGCACACCGGCGAGGGCCGGACGGGTGCGATCCACTCCCCCGACATCAATCTCGCGGCGCATCTGGAGAAGGTGACCCCGCCGGACTGTCTGGCGGTGTCGGAGGATGTGTACCGCACCGCCGGTCCGTTCGCGGAGCTGTTCGCGCCGGTGGGAAGCCATGAGGGCAAGCACGTCTATCTGATGGCGGGCGACGGCGGGCCGGGCGCGGCGGCCAAGGCGTGGCTGGCGGGCCGGGGGCTGGCCGACGGCACCCCGGTGCACGCGTATCCCGAGCGGCCGAGTTCGCAGGAGAAGGCGCGGCTGCTGGACGCGGCGTCGGAGGAGGTCCTCGACATGGGGACCGCGCTGCGCACCTCCTCCAGCCGTCTGGTGACCACCGAGCGCCCGGCCCGCTACCGGGACGCGGTGCTGGGGCTGTTGGGCCGCGGCGGCACCTACCGCTGTTATCTGCTGGACCCGTCCTCGGAGGCGGCGGACACACTGGCGCGCCAGTACGAGGAGGACATGGCGCGGAAGATCAAGGATTCGCTGGAGCGGTTCGGCCGGTTCAAGGAGCGCTACGGCGTGGAGGCGGACGGCTTGCGGGTCTACCAGACGGACGGCTTCCCGGGGTTCTCGGCGCTCGGGATCGACATGGGCCGCCCGGACGGGCTGATCCTGTACTCCTCGTACCTCATGGGCGCGAGTCCGTACGGGGTGATCGAGCGCGGCGACATGCCGCACTATCTGATCGGCCCGGCCGCGGGCCGGGTCTTCACCCGGATCCGGGAGCTGGCCGAGGCGCGTTCGGGAACCGGGCGGGTCGAGCGGGTGCTGTGACGGGGCCGCGGCACGGTGCGGAAGGCGTGCGTCAGTTGACCGCCGCGGTCCAGGGCAGCGCGATCCACACGGTCTTGCCGCCCTCGGCGGTGGGGGTGACGAAGACGTCGCCGCCCGATTCGGCGGCCAGGGAGCGGATGATGACCAGGCCGCGTCCGTGGTCCTGCTGGGTGGCGGCGGGCAGCCGTCTCGGCCACCGGGGATGGCTGTCGGTGACGCCGATCTCCAGCCGCCGGGTGTGGTCCAGCCGGAGGTCGACGGTGAAGGTGGGTGACCGGCCCACGGTGTGCTGGACCGCGTTGGTGGCCAGTTCGGAGACGATGAGCCGCACGGTGTCCGCGGCCTCAGCGCCCGCCCCGAGCCCCCATTCGGCCAGCACGTCCGTCACATAGGCGCGGGCCGCGGGGACCGAGGCCGGGGCGCTCGGCAGAGTGACGGATGCTTCCTGGTGATCTGCCATGGCGGCCTGTCCTTTCCGCCGGGGGCGCGGCGCGGACGCGTCGGGTGGTGCCGCGAAGTCAGGGGTGTCCTGAGCGGCCTCGGCGGGCTTACGCGTCAGAGTGCCATCGATGCCCTCCGTAACGGTGGCGATCCACCGGGTTATGCATATATCTGTCGCCCGAAGCGGTGAACTCTGCTACGGAAGACCGGATTTGGGCGGCAGACTGGGGAGCGGAGGGCGGTACAGGGCGCGCATTGGGTGCGGACGGAGGTAGAACTCATGCGGTACGGCCCGGCGGTGCGCCGCCGCAAGCTGGGCGCGGAGCTTCGCCGCCAGCGCGACCTGGCCGGGCTCACCAGTGGTGAGGCCGCGCGGCTGCTGGGCTGGCATCAGTCGAAGGTGAGCCGGATCGAGACCGGCCGCAGCGGAGCGAAGGCCGCTGACGTGGCACGGCTGCTGGATCTGTACGGGGTCGCCGACCCCGATCTGCGGGCACTGCTGGAGGCGCTGTGCGGCGGGGGCGCCTCGGATCCGGAGGGGTCACGGCGCGGCTGGTGGTACGCCTACCGCGATCTGCTGCCGCCCGCCTACCGGGACTTCATCAGCCTGGAGGCGGAGGCGTCCCAGGCGTGCACCCTGGAGACCACGGTGGTGCCCGGGCTGCTCCAGACCCCGGACTACGCCCGGACGGTCACCCGCGCGGCGCTGGCGAATCTGCCGCAGCCGCAGGTGGACGCGCTGGTGGAAGTGCGGATCGCCCGCCAGTCGGTGCTGTACGGCAGCGAACCGCTGCGGCTGCACGCGGTGCTGGACGAGGCGGTGCTGCGCCGCGCGGTCGGCGGGCCGGAGGTGATGGCGGCTCAGCTCCGGCATCTGGCCGCGCTGGGAGAACTGCCTCAGGTGCGATTGCAGGTACTGCCATATTCCGCTGGAATGCCCATTGGCATTACCAGTCCGTTCATTATCTTCTCTTTTCCGCACATTACTGACCTCGACGTGGTGGTTCTCGACCATCTGACGAGTAGCCTCTATCTGGAGCGGAAAGAAGACCTCAGGGCGTACAGCGCCGCGTTCGACGTGCTGCGCACCCACGCCCTGGCACCTGAGGACTCATTGACCTTCATCAGCAAAATCGGGGGAGGCGCCTGAGGGGGCTCCATGTCCGCACTGTCCGCCACATCCACCATGTCCGCTCTTTCCACCCCGTCCGTCGAGGCCGGCGGCTGGCTGCGCAGCAGCTACAGCGTCGGCATGAACAACTGCGTCGAGACGGCCCGGCTCGGTTCCGGACTGCTCGCCGTGCGCGACTCGAAGAACACGGCAGGCCCCGCCCTGCTGTTCACGCCGTCGAGCTGGACCTCGTTCCTCGAGGGCCTGTCCGGCGGCGGTTTCGGCTCCGGCCCTTCCCACGCCGCCGGGAGCTGACCCGTCAGGCGGTCGGCGCGGTCTCCACGATCACGCCGACCGCCTGCTCGATCTGCTCGTCCGTCAGATCCGCGCGTGCGGTCAGCCGCAGCCGGGAGATGCCGTCGGGGACGGACGGCGGGCGGAAACAGCCCACCAGCAGCCCGGCCGCCCGGCAGTCCGCGGCCCAGCGCACCGCCTGCTCCGGCGACGGGGCCCGCACCGACACCACCGCGGCGTCCGGCCGCACGGCGGCCAGCCCCGCCGCGGTCAGCCGGCCGTGCAGCGCCGTGGCGACGGTCCGCGCGCGGGCCGCCCGCTCCGGCTCCCGGGCCAGCAGCCGCAGACTCGCCAGCGCCGCGCCCACCGCGGCCGGGTTCAGACCGGTGTCGAAGATGAAGGTGCGGGCGGCGTTGACCAGGTGCTCGATCACCCGGGCGGGCCCGAGGACGACGCCGCCCTGGCTGCCCAGCGACTTCGACAGGGTGGCGGTGACCACCACCTGCGGCGCGCCCGCGAGTCCGGCCGCGTGCACCGCGCCGCGGCCGCCCTCGCCGAGCACCCCCAGCCCGTGGGCGTCGTCCACCACCAGTGCCGCGCCGTGCGAGCGGCAGGCCGCGGCCAGCGCGGGCAGTGGCGCGGCGTCGCCGTCGACCGAGAAGACCGAGTCGGTGACCACCAGCGCCCGGCGGCCCCGTCCCCCTGCGGGCTCGCGCCCCTCGGCATCCAGGACCTTGCGTACGGCGGCGGGGTCGGCGTGCGGCACCACCTCGACCTCGGCGCGGGAGAGCCGACAGCCGTCGATGAGCGACGCGTGGTTGCCCGCGTCGGAGACGACCAGCGCGTCACGGTCGCCGAGCGCGGAGACAACGGCCAGGTTCGCGGCATAACCGGACGAGAAGACCAAAGCCGCCTCGAAGCCGCAGAACGCCGCGAGTTCCTGCTCCAGCGCCGCGTGCAGCTCGGTGGAGCCGGTGACCAGCCGGGACCCGGTGGCCCCCGCGCCCCAGTGCCGCGCCGCCTCCGCCGCGGCGGCCGTGACCTGCGGATGCCGGGCGAGCCCCAGATAGTCGTTGCTCGCCAGGTCCAGCAGCGGGGAGTCGGCGGGCCGGGGGCTCAGACGGCGGACCAGTCCGGCGCGGGCGCGCCGCTCGGCTTGCGCGTCGATCCACTCGAACGGGTCGTCCTGCCGGTCCTCGGCCATGCGCTGTCCTCGCCTTCCACGGGGCACCAACTGTGGGGTCCGGATAGAACGTAGTCCTCGCCATGCGTGGTCAGGGTGTGGCAATACCCACACCCCCAACGCGCGGTCTTGTACGGTTCCTCCTTTGCCGCAGGCCGTGGCGTAGGACAGGATCGGCGCCATGGACCTGCTGAACACGCTGGTGGACAAGGGGCTGCGGCGCGAATCGCCGACCCGCGAAGAGGCGCTCGCCGTACTGGCGACCTCCGATGACGATGTGCTCGATGTGGTGGCCGCCGCGGGCAAGGTGCGCCGCCACTGGTTCGGGCGGCGGGTGAAGCTCAACTATCTGGTCAACCTCAAGTCGGGCCTGTGCCCCGAGGACTGCTCGTACTGTTCGCAGCGGCTCGGCTCGACCTCGGAAATCCTCAAGTACACCTGGCTGAAGCCGGACCAGGCGGCCGCCGCGGCGACCGCGGGGGTCGCGGGCGGCGCCAAGCGGGTGTGCCTGGTCGCCAGCGGACGCGGGCCGACGGACCGGGATGTGGACCGGGTCTCGCAGACCATCGCCGCCATCAAGGAGCAGCACCAGGACGTGGAGATCTGCGCCTGTCTCGGGCTGCTGTCCGACGGCCAGGCGGAGCGGCTGCGGGACGCCGGTGCCAACGCCTACAACCACAACCTCAACACCTCCGAGGCCACCTACGGCGACATCACCACCACCCACACCTACGCCGACCGGGTCTCGACGGTGCAGCAGGCCCAGGCGGCCGGCATGTCCGCCTGCTCCGGGCTGATCGCGGGCATGGGCGAGACGGACGAGGACCTGGTCGACGTGGTCTTCTCGCTGCGCGAGCTGGACCCGGACTCGGTGCCGGTCAACTTCCTGATCCCCATCGAGGGCACCCCGCTGGCCGGGGACTGGAACCTCAGCCCGCAGCGCTGTCTGCGGATCCTGGCCATGGTGCGGTTCGTCTGCCCGGACGTGGAGGTGCGGCTCGCGGGCGGACGCGAGATCCATCTGCGCAGCCTCCAGCCGCTGGCGCTGAACCTGGCGAACTCGATCTTCCTCGGCGACTATCTGACCACCGAGGGCCAGGCCGGCAAGGAAGACCTGGCGATGATCGCCGACGCGGGCTTCGAGGTGGAGGGCACCGACACCACCACCCTGCCCCGGCACCGTGCCGACGCGCTCGCGGCGGCCGCCGGAGGCTGCGGCTCGCACGCCGAGGCGGCCGGGGGCTGCGGTTCGCACGGCGCCGAGGGCGGCGGGTGCGGTCCGTGCGGCGATGGTGCGACCGCACCCGAGCCCGCCGCGGTGGGAGTACGCGAGGAGTCCCACGCCGATCTGGTCGCGGTGCGCCGCCGGGGCGTCGGTACGGATCTGCCGCCCAATGCCTGAGCCGCTGTCCGCCGGTGAGCTGCGGGAGCTGGACCGACAGCACGTCTGGCACCCCTACGGCCCGATGCCCGGCCGCGAGGACCCGCTGATAGTGGAGTCCGCGGCCGGAGTCCGGCTGCGGCTGGCCGAACCGGTCGAAGGCGTCCGGGAGCTGGTGGACGGGATGTCGTCGTGGTGGTCCGCCATCCACGGCTACAACCACCCGGTGCTCAACGAGGCCGCGCGCGGTCAGCTGGGGCGGATGAGCCATGTGATGTTCGGCGGGCTCACCCACGAGCCCGCCGTCCGGCTGGCCACCCGGCTGGTGGAGATCACCCCCGAGCCACTGCGCCATGTCTTCCTGGCCGACTCCGGTTCGGTGTCGGTCGAGGTCGCGCTCAAGATGTGCCTCCAGTACTGGCGGTCGCTCAACCGTCCGGAGAAGCGGCGGATGCTGACCTGGCGCGGCGGTTACCACGGCGACACCTGGCAGCCGATGGCGGTCTGCGATCCGGACGGCGGGATGCACCGGCTGTGGTCGGGGGTGCTGCCCGAGCAGGTCTTCGCGGACGCCCCGCCGCCCGGTTTCGACGCCGCGCCCGACCCGACCTACGAGGCGGGGCTGCGCGATCTGGTGGCCCGGCACGCCCATGAGCTGGCCGGGGTGATCGTGGAGCCGGTGGTCCAGGGCGCGGGCGGAATGCGCTTCCACTCCCCCGCGCTGCTGCGGCTGCTGCGCGAGGTGTGCGACGAGCACGACGTCCTTCTGGTGTTCGACGAGATCGCCACCGGCTTCGGCCGATCGGGCGAGCTCTTCGCGGCCGGCCACGCGGGGACAAGCCCCGATGTCATGTGTCTGGGCAAGGCGCTGACCGGTGGTTATCTCACCATGGCGGCCACCTTGTGCACCTCGCGGGTGGCGGACGGCATCTCGCGCGGCGAGGTGCCGGTGCTGGCCCACGGCCCGACCTTCATGGGCAATCCGCTGGCCGCCGCCGTCGCGAACGCCTCGATCGATCTGCTGCTGGGCCACGACTGGCGGCAGGAGGTCAAGCGGATCGAGACGGGGCTGCGCGACGGTCTCGCGGACGCGCTCGAACTGCCGGGCGTCCAGGACGTACGGGTGCTCGGCGCCATCGGCGTGGTGCAGCTGGACCGTCCGCTCGACGCGGCGGGCATGGCCGCGGCGTCCCGGGCCGCGGTCCGCGAGGGCGTCTGGCTGCGGCCGTTCCGCGATCTGCTGTACACCATGCCGCCGTACATCACCGGCGACGACGACCTGGCTCGGATCTGCGCCGCGGTACGGGCGGCCGCGGTCGCGGCGGGCTGAGACAGGGACGGCCGCGCACCGCCGCCCGGCGGTTCCCCTCCGGGCGGTCGTGCGCGGAACCAGCGAAAGGCACGGAAGAACATGTCAGTACTGGTCGTCTCGGGCACCGGCACCGAGATCGGCAAGACCGTCACCACGGCGGCCGTCGCCGCCGCGGCCCTGGCGCGCGGCCGGTCGGTCGCGGTGCTCAAGCCCGCGCAGACCGGGGTCGCCGGGGACGAGCGGGGCGACGTGGCCGAGGTGGCCCGGCTCGCGGGCCCGGTCACCACCCTCGAACTCGCCCGCTACCCCGAGCCGCTGGCCCCGGACACCGCGGCCCGCCGCTCCGGGCTGCCGACGGTCCGTCCCCACGAGGTGGCGGAGGCGGCCGAGAAGCTGGCCACCGAGCACGATCTGGTCCTCGTCGAGGGCGCGGGCGGGCTGCTCGTACGTTTCGACGAGGAGGGTTCGACGCTCGCGGACGCGGCCCGGCTGCTGGCCGCCCCGGTCCTGGTCGTGGCGCATCCGGGGCTGGGCACCCTCAATACGGCCACGCTGACCACCGAGGCACTGACCGCCCGGGGGCTGGACTGCCCGGGGATCGTCATCGGCAGCTGGCCCGCCGACCCGGATCTCGCCTCCCGCTGCAATGTGACCGACCTGCCCGCGTCGGCGGGCGTACCGCTGCTGGGCGCCCTCCCGGAGCGGGCCGCCGCGCTGGACCCCGCCGACTTCCGCGCCGCGGCGCCCGGCTGGCTGGCACCGGACCTCAACGGCTCCTGGCACCCTGCGCTGTTCCCGGCGTAGCCTCACCCCCGTCCTGGGCAGAATGCCGGTACCGGTCCTCGACCGCTCGGCTCGCAGAAGTCTGCTCGAAAAATGGGGGTCCTCATGCCCGTACACCGCCATACAGCCCCGCCCGACGCCGTGCATCACCCGATCTTCGCCCGCTACTGGGACCGGCTCAGTGCCGTGGCCGACGAGCGGGGCGGAGTGGCGGAGCTGCGGAGCGAACTGCTGTCCGGGCTGTCCGGCCGGGTCATCGAGATCGGGGCGGGCAACGGCCGGAACTTCCCGCACTACCCGGAGACCGTCTCCGAGGTCGTCGCCATCGAACCGGAGCGCCATCTGAGGCGGCTGGCGGCGCGGGCGGGGCTGCGGGCGGCGGTCCCGGTGGATGTGGTGCCGGGAGTGGCGGAGGCGCTGCCGGTCAAGAGCGAGGCGTTCGACGCGGCGGTGACGTGTCTGGTGCTGTGCTCCGTACGCGATGTGCAGCGCGCCCTGGCCGAGCTGATGCGGGTGCTCAAGCCCGGCGGCGAGCTGCGCTTCCTGGAGCACAGCCGGGCGGACGGCCGGGTGATGGCCACGACGCAGCGGGTGCTGGACCGTACGGTGTGGCCGCTGCTGTTCGGCGGCTGCCACAGCGCGCGGGAGGTGCGGGCGGAGCTGGCCGTGGCGGGTTTTGAACCGGCCGAGTACCGGCGGCTGCGGGTCCCGGACCGGGGTGTGCCCACGCCGACCTCGCTCTGTCTGCTGGGGACGGTCCGCCGCCCGGAGCTTCCGGGCACCGCACCGGACCGGATCCACTAGGTCCGGTCCGGTGGATTACCGGACCGGATCTAAACGCTCCAGCTGCGCAGTTCATCGGCGATGGTGCGGACATCGGCGGTGCCGTCCTTGATCAGCCGGGCCAGATCCCGCACCCGCTCCGGCGAGGTGGTGATCTTCAGCCCGCTCGCCACGAGATAGGCGTAGGCGACGGCGGAGGCGAACAGGGCGTTGGCCCGCTCCAGCGCCGGGACCAGGAGCAGCAGTTGCAGCAGCGCGGCGGCCCGCTCCTGCGGATCGGTGTAGACGGGGGTGCCGAATATCTCCGCCTCGTGGCGGCTCACCGCGGCCACCAGCGCACCGTAGTCGGTGACGCGCGGATCCCCGGGGGTGTGGTGTTCGGCGGTCATCAACAGCCAGGCGAGATCGATACGCACGGTCAAGGGCGGGTCTCGCCCTCCTTGCCGAACTCCTTGCCGAACTCCTCGTCGAAGACGGAGCGGTACTGCTTCATGAAGTCGGCGGCGGCCTCCACGAAGGTGTGGCCCGCCTCGCCCGCGTCCTGCCGGACCAGCTCCTCGATATAGCGGTTCATGCTGAGCCCCCGCTGGAGGGCACGCTCCCGGGCCACCTCGGCGGTGGCCTCGTCGACCCGCACGTTCAGCTGTGTCTTCGCCACACGGCCACGCTAGCGCATATTTGCTAGCGTCAGCAAGGGCGCGCAAACGCGGCCGGATCCCTACCATCGAGGTCTGAACCGTTCCGACACGGGGAGGCAGGGTGTCCACACCGGCGGCGACCAAGACGGACGGATACGCGGAGGGCGGAGCCCGCACGGCGGCCCGCGCCCGATCCCTCACCAAGGCGTACGGCACCGGCGAGACGGCCGTGATCGCCCTGGACGCGGTGGACGTGGAGATCGAACGGGGCAGATTCACGGCGGTGATGGGCCCGTCCGGGTCCGGCAAGTCCACTCTGATGCACTGTCTGGCGGGGCTCGACACGGTCTCCTCGGGTCAGGTGTGGCTGGGTGACACCGAGATCACGGGGCTCGACGACCGGCAGCTGACCCAGGTGCGCCGGGACCGGGTGGGCTTTGTGTTCCAGTCGTTCAATCTGCTGCCCACGCTGAACGCGGCCGAGAACATCACGCTGCCGATGGACATCGCGGGCCAGAAGCCCGACCCCGCCTGGGTGGACCGGGTCATCGACGCCCTCGGCCTGCGCGACCGTCTGAAGCACCGGCCCGCTCAGCTGTCCGGCGGCCAGCAGCAGCGGGTGGCCTGCGCCCGGGCCCTGGCCTCCCGCCCCGACCTGATCTTCGCGGACGAGCCGACCGGCAATCTGGACTCGCGGTCGGGCCTCGATGTGCTGGGCTTCCTGCGGGAGGCGGTCGACGAACTGGGGCAGACGGTCGTGATGGTGACCCATGACCCGAGCGCGGCCGCCCACTCCGATCTGGTGATCTACCTCAGCGACGGCCGGATCGTGGACCGGATGGAGCGGCCCACGGCCGAAGCGGTGCTGGAGCGGATGCAGATCTTCACCCAGTCGTACACCTCCGGGGCCGGGCCGGATCCGCTGGGCTGAGATCACCGGCAGGGCCCCGCTCCGCGCCAACCGGAGCTTGTCTCCGATACGTTGATCACCATCACGATCCGGAGGGGGCTTCATGACCAGGCCATTCCGCTTTGGTGTCAATCTGCTCGCGCTGGAGTCGGGCGAGGCATGGCGGGAGAAGTGCCGCCGGGCCGAACGGCTGGGCTACGACGTGCTGATGGTGCCCGACCACCTCGGCATGCCCGCGCCGTTCCCGGCCCTGGTGGCCGCCGCCGAGGTCACGAAGCGTCCGCGGCTCGGCACCTTCGTGCTCAACCTGGGGTTCTGGAATCCCACGCTGCTCGCCCGTGAGGTGGCCACCTGTGACGCGCTCACCGGCGGGCGGCTGGAGCTGGGGCTGGGCACCGGCTACGTCAAGGCCGAACACGACGGCGCCGGGCTGCCGTTCGGCTCACCGAAGGAGCGGGTGGACCATCTGGAGCACACGGTGGGCGAGTTGGCGCGGCTGTTCGGCGACCCCGAGCAGCAGCCGCGCCCCGCGCAGACCCCGCGCCCGCCGCTGCTGCTCGGCGGCAACGGCAACCGGCTGCTGCGGCTGGCCGCCCGCCACGCGGACATCGCGGCCTTCACCGGCGCGGCGCAGGCGCCCGGACAGCCGCCCGGCACCATGCACCTGATCAGCCCTGAGGCGCTGGAGGAACGGGTGGCGGCCTACCGCGGCTTCGCCGCCGACGCGGGCCGGCCCGCCGACGGCGCCGAGCTCAACTATCTGGTCCAGGTGGTCGCGGACAGCGGCGACCGCCGCGCCACCGCCCGCGAACTGGGCCGCTACGGACCGGAGCTCAGCGAGGACGCGTTGCTGGCCCACCCCGCCCTGCTGCTGGGCCGTCCCCAGGAGATGGCGGAACAGCTCCGGGCGCACCGCGAGCGGTTCGGTTTGTCGTACTTCACCGTGCTGGAGCCGAACATGGAGGTGTTCGCCCCGGTGATCCAGGAACTGCACGGCAGTTGACGGACGGGACGGGCCCGCGACCGATCGCGACCGACCCCTCGGGGAATGTCCGTCGACGCCGGAGCCGGTCCGATGATGGGATGCCAGCTGTGAACGATCTCCGAATACGGGCCGCGACCCCCGACGACCTCGATGCTGTGCTCGCCTTCTGGAAGCGGGCGGCCGAGGGGACGAGCATCAGCGACGACCGGGACGGGGTGGCCCGGCTGCTCTCCCGGGACCCGGAGTCGCTGCTGCTGGCCGAGCGGGACGGCGATCTCGCCGGAACCCTGATCGCGGGCTTCGACGGCTGGCGCTGCCATCTGTACCGGCTGGCCGTCCACCCCGGCCAGCGGCGCCGGGGCGTGGCGTCCGCGCTGCTGAGGGCGGCCGAGGAACGGTTCGTCGCGCTGGGCGGGCGCCGCGGCGACGCCATGGTGCTCAAGGAGAACGCGCTCGCCCATCACGCCTGGAGCGCGGCGGGCTATGCCCCCCAGCCGCAGTGGAGCCGGTGGGTCAAACCGCTCGGCTCCTGAATGCCCCGCCCTCTCGGGCCCGCCCAAGCCTGCCCACGTCCGCCCGGCCCTCGGCACTTTGCCGATCCTTTACCATGGACGCGGGACACGGCGCCTCGTTGCGCCGCGGTCCGCCGACCCTCCAGCCGAAAGGTGTGAGCGTCCGCCCATGGGCGAGCCTCCCAGTAGTCCCCGGAGCCGACATCGCGCGTTCCTTCCGTCCCTGCCGGATCATGGGACGGAGGTGAACCGATGACCGAAGTCCTCCTCCTGGTCGTGGCACTCCTGCTGGCGCTCGCCTGTGGCGCCTTCGTCGCGGCGGAGTTCTCGCTGACCACGGTCGAGCGCAGCGAGCTCGAGCGGGCGGCGGAGCGCGGGGAGCGGGGCGCGGCCGGTGCCCTGAAGGCCGCGCGCAGCCTGACCTACCAGCTCTCCGGGGCGCAGCTCGGCATCACCGTCACCAACCTGATCGTCGGTATGCTCGCCGAACCGTCGGTGGCCGCCCTGCTGGCCGCTCCGCTCACCGCCATCGGCATCCCGGATTCCGCCGTCCATTCGGTCGCCCTGGTGACCGGAACCGCCCTGTCCACCGTGGTGCTGATGGTGGTCGGTGAGCTGGTCCCGAAGAACTGGGCGATCTCCCGGCCGCTGCCGGTCGCCAAGGCCGTCGCCACCCCGCAGCGGGTCTTCAGCGCCGTCTTCCGCCCGTTGATCACCCATCTCAACAACACCGCGAACCGCACCGTGCGCCGGATGGGCCTGGAGCCCGCCGAGGAGCTCGCCTCCGCGCGCGGACCGCAGGAGCTGGTCGCGCTCGCCCGGCACTCCGCGAAGGAAGGGGCGCTGGAGGAGGGCACCGCCGAGCTGTTCGTGCGCACCCTCAGTCTGGCGGAGCTCACCGCGCAGAACGTGATGACCCCGCGGGTGCAGGTCATCACGCTGGACGAGCGGGCCACCGCGGAGGACGTGGCCAACGCGACCCGCGCCACCGGACTGTCCCGCTTCCCCGTCTACCGCGGCAGCCTGGACACCGTCGTCGGCGTCGTCCACATCAAGGACGTCCTGACGATCCCCGCCGACGAGCGGCTGCGCCACCTGGTGTCCGGGCTGGTGCGCGAACCGCTCTTCGTCCCCGAGTCGCTCACCGTGGACCGGCTGCTGGACCGGCTGTCCGCCAAGCGCAGCATGGCCGTGGTCATCGACGAGTACGGCGGCACGGCCGGTGTGGTCACCCTGGAGGACATCGTCGAGGAGGTGGTCGGCGAGGTCCGCGATGAGCACGATCCGCAGGAGACCCCCGATCTGGCCCCGGCGGGCGAGGACCCGGAGGGCCGTGCGCTGTACGACGCGGACGGCTCGGTCCGCGTCGATCAGCTGGAGCAGGTCGGGCTGCGGGTGCCCCCGGGCCCGTACGAGACGCTGGCCGGGCTGATCGCGACCGAGCTGGGCCGTATCCCGGCCGACGGCGACACCGTCGAGCTCGCGGGCTGGTGGTTCGAGGTGCTGAACGCGGGGGGTCACCGGGCCGCCCGGGTCCGGCTGCGGGCCCCGCTGCCCGGTGCGGGCGGGGGCGCCGGGACGGCCGGGGACGGCGGCGGTGACGGCAGGGGGGCAGGCGGCCGGGGCCGCAAGGGGTCCGCCCGCGCCAAGGGTGACAAGGGGGCGGGCCGATGACCGCGGTCCAGCTGATGATCGGTCTGCTGACACTGTTCGTCAACGCGTTCTTCGTCGGGGCCGAGTTCGCCCTGATCTCGGTCCGGCGCAGCCAGATCGAGCCCCATGCCGACCAGGGGGACCGGCGGGCCCGCGCGGTGCTGTGGGGCCTGGAGCACGTCTCCGCGCTGCTGGCCGCGGCCCAGCTGGGCATCACGCTGTGCACGCTGGTGCTGGGCGCCGTGGCGGAACCGGCCATCGCGCATCTGATGGAGCCGGTCTTCCACGCGGTGGGGCTGCCCCTGGGCCTGGTCCACCCCGTGTCGTTCGTGATCGCGCTGAGCCTGGCGACCTATCTGCACATGCTCTTCGGCGAGATGGTGCCGAAGAACGTGGCGCTGGCCGAGCCGGTGCGCACCGCCCTGCTGCTCGGCCCGCCGCTGGTCGGGCTCGCCCGTGCGCTGCGTCCGGTGATCTTCACCGTCAACGCCTTCGCCAACGGTCTGCTGAAGCTGTTGCGGGTGGAGCCCAAGGGCGAGGTGGCGGCCACCTTCTCGGACGACGAACTGGCCCGTATGGTCTCGGACTCCAGCGAGGCCGGGCTGCTGGACGACCGGGCCACCGAGCGGCTGCGGGAGGCCCTGGAGCTGGGCCGCCGCCGGGTGCGGGATGTGGTGCTGCCCATGGAGCGGGTGGTCTCCGCCCGGCTCGGGGTGACCCCCGAGGAGCTGGAGGAGCTGTCGGCCCGGTCGGGCTTCTCCCGGTTCCCGGTGGTCGACGGCTCCGGGCGGATCGTGGGCTATCTGCATGTGAAGGACGCGCTGGACGCCCGGCCGCGTGAGGTGCCGTTCCGCCCCGACCAGCTGCGGCCGATCCCCCGGGTGCGGTCCCAGACACCGCTGGACGACGTGCTCACCGCGATGCGCGACAGCGGCACCCACCTCGCCGCGGTGATCGGCGCGGCGGGCCGGCTGGAGGGGCTGGTGACCATGGAGGACGTGCTGCGCGAGCTGGTCGCCTGAGCCCGGAGATATGCCCCGGCCCGGGGACCGCGACCCCGCCCCTCACTCCTCGGCGCGTCTGGACTCATGGGCGATGATGCACGCCTGCCAGTGCGCCAGTGCCTCGGCCCGGCCGCCGCCGCTCTCCTCGGCGACGGCCAGCAGCGCGTCTGCGGCCATCGCGGCGAGCCGCACCGCGACCCGGCACACATCGCGCGTCTCCAGCGGCTCCAGCAGGGCCGCCGCGCCCTCTCCGTCGTCGGCGAGCGCGGCGGCGACGATGGCCATGGTCGTACGGTCGCATTCAAAGGCATCCACGCCGAGCACACTGCCCCGCCGGACCCCGGGCGGAACCCGGCGCGGTCCAACCGGGGTATCACCCCTGGGGACGCGGCCCCGGCCGGGTGGCGGACGGGTCGTAGCGGAAGACGACGTACTCGATCCGGCCGAGCACCTTGACCCTGTTCGTGCGCCGGTAGAGCTCGGGTGGCCGGAAGATGTTGTCGTCGAAGATGTCAGCGCCGGGCTCCAGATTCCAGCTGACGGTCGTCCCGTTCCGCGCCCCGCCCTCGAAGTAGATGTGGGTCATCGCCATGCGGCTCATCATGCTCGCCACCGGCGACCCGCGCAGCACACCGGTACGGGAACACCTGCGCGGGGTGGGTACCTACCGGTCGGTCTGGCGCCCCGGATAGGATCGTCCGCGCCATGCAGACGAACATCACCTACACCAGTTTCGCCGCGCTGGGCGACTCCTTCACCGAAGGCATGTCCGACGAGCTCCCGGGCGGCGGCTACCGCGGCTGGGCGGACCTCCTCGCCGGGCGGCTCGCCGCCCGCACCCCCGGCTTCCGCTATGCCAACCTCGCGGTGCGCGGCAAGCTGATCGGCCAGATCGTCGACGAGCAGACCGGTCCGGCGGCCGCGATGGGCGCCGATCTGGTGACGCTGGTCGGCGGGCTGAACGACGTCCTGCGGCCGAAGTGCGACGTGGGCCGGGTGTGCGCGCTGCTGGAGGAGGCGGCGGAGCGGCTGGCGCCGAGCTGCAAACAGCTGGTGCTGATGCGCAGCCCGGGACGGCGCGGGCCGGTGCTGGCGCGGTTCCAGCCGCGTATGGAGCAGCTGTTCTCCTTCATCGACGAGCTGGCCGGGCGGCATGACGCGACGGTGGTGGACCTGTACGCCTCCGAGGCGCTGGGCGACCCCCGGCTGTGGGCCGACGACCGGCTGCATCTGAACGCCGAGGGGCACCGCCGGGTCGCCGAGGCGGTGTGGCAGGCGCTGGGGCACGAGCCGGAGGCCGACTGGAACGCCCCGCTGCCGCCCCCGGTACGGCCCGGCTGGGTCGCCCGGCGCACCTCGGACGCGCGGTTCGCCCGGGAACACCTCGGGCCCTGGATCGTGCGGCGGCTGACGGGCCGTTCCTCGGGCGACGGACGCGTTCCCAAGCGGGCCGAGCTGCTGCCGTACCGGGCGCCGGGCGAGGGCTGAGTCCGGCGCCGACGGGGGCCGGTCTGGCCTGCGCGTTCGGCCAGTAGACTCTGTGCACGTGACTGCTAAGCCGCGTATCCCGAACGTCCTGGCCGGCCGCTACGCCTCGGCGGAGCTGGCCGTCCTGTGGTCCCCCGAGTACAAGGTGACGCTGGAGCGGCGGCTGTGGCTCGCCGTGCTCCGCGCCCAGAAGGACCTCGGGATCGAGGTGCCGGACGCCGCCCTCGCCGACTACGAGCGGGTCCTGGAGAACGTGGACCTGGTCTCGATCGCCGAGCGCGAGAAGGTCACCCGCCACGATGTGAAGGCCCGGATCGAGGAGTTCAACGCCCTCGCCGGTCATGAGCACGTACACAAGGGCATGACCTCCCGCGACCTCACCGAGAACGTGGAGCAGCTCCAGATCCGGCTCTCCCTGGAGCTGGCGCGGGACCGCGCGGTGGCCGTGCTGGTCCGGCTGGGGAAGCTGGCCGCCGATCACGCCGAGCTGGTGATGGCGGGCCGTTCGCACAATGTCGCGGCGCAGGCCACGACGCTCGGCAAGCGGTTCGCTACCGCGGCGGACGAGCTGCTGGTGGCCTACGGACGGCTGGAGGAGCTGCTCGGCCGCTATCCGCTGCGCGGTATCAAGGGCCCGGTGGGCACCGCCCAGGACATGCTCGACCTGCTGGGCGGAGACGCTGCCAAGCTGGCCGAGCTGGAGCGGCGGATCGCCGGTCACCTGGGCTTCGGGCAGGCGTTCACCTCGGTCGGCCAGGTCTATCCGCGTTCGCTGGACTACGACGTGGTCACCACGCTGGTGCAGCTGGCCGCGGCCCCGTCCTCGCTGGCCAAGACGATCCGGCTGATGGCCGGGCACGAGCTGGTGACGGAGGGCTTCAAGCCCGGCCAGGTCGGCTCGTCCGCGATGCCGCACAAGATGAACACCCGCTCCTGCGAGCGCGTCAACGGCCTCGCGGTGATCCTGCGCGGCTATGCCTCGATGGCCGGGGAGCTGGCGGGCGACCAGTGGAACGAGGGTGATGTGTCCTGCTCGGTGGTGCGCCGGGTCGCGCTGCCGGACGCGTTCTTCGCCTTCGACGGGCTGCTGGAGACCTTCCTGACGGTGCTCGACGAGTTCGGTGCCTTCCCCGCCGTGGTCGCCCGTGAGCTGGACCGCTATCTGCCGTTCCTCGCGACGACCAAGGTGCTGATGGGCGCGGTGCGGGCCGGGGTGGGCCGGGAGGTGGCGCACGAGGCGATCAAGGAGCACGCGGTCGCCGCGGCACTGGCGATGCGCGAGCGCGGCGCCGAGCGCAATGAGCTGCTGGACTCCCTCGCCGCCGATGAGCGGATTCCGCTGGACCGGGCCGCGCTGGAGGAGCTGATGGCGGACAAGCTGTCCTTCACCGGCGCCGCCGCCGGCCAGGTCGGCGCGGTGGTGGCCCGGATCGAGGAGATCGCCAAGCGGCACCCCGAGGCCGCGGCGTACACGCCCGGGTCGATTCTCTGAGCCCGGCGGCGAGCCGGTGTCTCCCTCGCTGACGCCCGAGGAGCTGGAGGCCGCCCGCGACCGGCTGGTACCGGATGTGGTCGCGGACGGTCTGCGGGTGCTCTTCTGCGGTATCAACCCGGGGCTGATGACGGCCGCGACGGGCCACCACTTCGCCCGTCCCGGCAATCGTTTCTGGCCCGTCCTCCATGCCTCGGGGTTCACTCCGCGCCGTCTGGACCCCTCCGAGCAGGGGGAGCTGGTGCGCTACGGGCTCGGGATCACCAATGTCGTTTCCCGGGCCAGCGCGCGGGCGGACGAGCTGAGCGACGAGGAGTACCGGGAGGGCGGCCGGATCCTGGAGGAGAAGGTGCTGCGACTCCGGCCGCGGTGGCTGGCGGTGGCCGGGGTGACCGCCTACCGGATCGCCTTCGGGGACAAGCGCGCGGCAATAGGCCCGCAGACCAGGACCATCGGCGAGACCCGGATCTGGGCCCTGCCCAATCCGAGCGGGCTCAACGCGCACTGGACACTGGCGACGATGGCCGAGGAGTTCGGCCGGCTGCGGACCGCGGCGGAGGACTAGGCCCTGTCCGGCGGGTCCGCCCCGAGGTCCGGATCCTCCGCTATGGCCACCACCAGCTGAAGCGGCAGCTCCGGACCCGCCTGGCCCACCCCCAGCGCGACCCACCGCCCGTCCGCCCGCCACACGAGCAGCTCGGGCACATAGCCGCACAGGACGTCCAGCGGGGGCGGCACCGGCTCGCCCGTGGCCGAACGCTCCAGATGCCCGGTGAGGTCCAGCACCTCGGGGTCTCCCCACCGTAAGGACAGCACTTGGACGAGCGCGCGCAGCTCGGCCTCGAACTCCTCCTCCGCCTCCCGCACCCGGACCGCGTCCGCCTCCCAGAACTCCTCGCTCACCCGGAGATCGGCGACACGGCACCCCCAACCGCGCTGCGCGGGCAGGGCGTCGGCGCGCAGCCGGTCGATGGCGGCCAGATACCGGGCGGTGGTGCTGCTGGTCATGGTGTCAGTAAACAACCCGGGTCGGACATATGGCCGCCCGTCAGGTGTCCGGCCTCCCTCCGCGCCCCCGCGCCCCCGCCGCTCTGACGACGCCGGTCCGGGAGGTCAGGGAGGGGCCGGGAGAGGAGCCGGAGGGGACCCCGGTACGGCCGGGGACAGGGGCACTCGCCGCGTCCGCCGCCAGCGGATACGATCCGGCAGACACGGACAGCGAGGGAGGCCGACGACGTGGGGCGGCTCACCGGCGGGGATCCGTCCCTGCTGCGGCGCATCAACTCCTCGGTGGTGCTGCACGCGCTGCGCGCCGCGACGGCGGCCGGGTCCGGGGACGCCCCCCGTACCCCCGGGTCCGCGACCCTCACCGATCTCACCCGGGTCACCGGGCTGTCCCGGCCCACCGTCGAGGGCGTCATCGACGGGCTGATCGGCAGCGGGCTCGCGGTGGACGTGCCCGCCGAGGAAGGCGAGGTGCGCCGCCAGGGCCGCCCCGCACGCCGGTTCCGCTTCCGGGCCGAGGCCGGACATCTGCTGGGCGTCGAGATAGGGGCGCACCGGGTCGCCGCGCTGCTGTCGGACCTCGACGGGCGGGCGCTGGGTTCGACGGTGCGCGAGGTGTCCGAGAAGGCGTCGGCGGACGAGCGGCTGGAGCGGGTGCGCGGCACCGTCGCTGATCTGCTGCGGCGGGCCGGGGTGGCGCGCGATTCGCTGCGCGCGGTCGGGGTGGGCAGCCCGGGGGTGGTGGAGGACGACGGCTCGGTGCACCTGTGCACAGCCCTGCCCGGCTGGACCGGACTGCGGCTCGGTGAGCGGCTGGGGCGGTCCTTCCGCTGTCCGGTACTGGTCGAGAACGACGCCAACACGGCCGCGGTGGCCGAGCACTGGAAGGGCGCGGCGCTGGGCTCGGACGATGTGGTGTTCGTGCTGGCCGGGCTGAGCCCGGGCGCCGGATCGCTGATCGGGGGGCGGCTGCACCGGGGGTTCGGGGGCGCGGCCGGGGAGATCGGGGCGCTGCATCTGCTGGGCCGGGAGGCGACCCCGGAGGAGGTGCTGTCCACCACCGGTGAGCCGTTGAGTCCGCTGGACGAGGAGCAGGTGGCACGGGTCTTCGCGCTGGCCCGGCGGGGGGACACGCGGGCGCGGGCCGCCGTGGACCGGTTCGTCCGGCGCCTGGTGCACGATGTGGCGGCGCTGGTGCTGGCCCTGGATCCCGAGGTCGTGGTGGTGGGCGGCTGGGCCGCCGGCCTCGACGGGATGCTGGAGCCGCTGCGGGAGGAGCTGGCCCGCTACTGTCTGCGGCCGCCGCAGGTGGCGCTGTCGCTGCTGGGCGAGGCGGCGGTGAGCATGGGCGCGCTGCGGCTGGCCCTGGACCATGTGGAGGCGGAGCTGTTCGCGGTCGAGGGCACGGTCACGGCCCGCCGCGCGCACCGCTGACCGGCGGCGGACGCCGGGGCCTCAGCCCGCCAGCAGTTCTTCCTCGTCCTGCGGATCGCCGAAGGTGAGACGGCAGGCGTCGGCCCGGTAGGTGGCCACGGCGACGGCGGCGGTGCGTCCGGCCGCGACATAGCGGGTGGTGACCACGAGCACGGGGGCGCCGGGCAGCCGGTCCAGCTCCTTGGCGTCGTCCGCGCGGGCCGAGCCGAGTTCGACGGACCGCTCCCGGCCCTCCAGCTCCAGGCGGCGCAGCTCGCGCAGCACGGCGCGGGCGCGGGACAGCCCGCCGGGGGTGTCGATGGCGGTGAGGCCGGGCACCGACTCGGCCGGGACGTAGAGCAGCTCGGCGGCGAGCGGCAGTCCCTGGCTGATCCGGGTGCGGCGGACGCGGTGCACGGGGGTGCCGGGGTCGGTCTCGAGCAGCCGGGCGACGGCGGCCGGGGGCACCACCTCGGCGCTGTCGACGGACTGCCAGGCGTCGCCGCCGCCGTCGGTCCAGCCGTGGGTGGAGTCGCCGACGGCCACGCCGACGCGGGGCGGGGCGACGGTGGTGCCGACGCCGCGGCGCCGCTGGAGCCTGCCCTCCAGCTCGAGCTGTTCCAGGGCCTGCCGGAGGGTGGCGCGGGCGACACCGAAGCGGGCCGCGAGCTCACGCTCGTTGGGCAGGATCTCCCCGACCGCGAACTCGGTGTCGAGTGCGTCGCTGAGCACGGTCTTCAGGTGCCAGTACTTGGGCTCCGGCACCGATTCCAGCTCCGTGGTCCCCACCCTGTCCCCCTGTTCTCCGCACCGGTCGTGGTGCTCACCGGTTATGCGTGCTTCTTTATTAAAGGTTGTTGCAGTATCAATGCGACCATAAGGCGACGTACGTACTTGGTCAAGACCAATCCACGATCAGCTATCGTCGGTGATCACTGAGCCGATCGTCGGCGCAGGGACGGTACGGGGGCGGGAGCGGAGCGATGGACCAGGTCACGGTGGTCACCGGCGGCAGCCGCGGCATCGGGGCGGCGGTGGCCGTACGGCTCGCCCGCGCCGGGCACCACATCGCCATCGGCTACGAGCGCGCACGGGACGCCGCCGAGCGCAGCGCGGCGGCGGTGCGCGCCGAAGGGGTCTTTGCGGTGGCCGTCCAGCTGGACACCAGCGTCGAGGACCAGGTCGAGGCGCTGTTCGACACCGCTCGGGAGGAGCTGGGCCCGATCACCGGACTGGTCAACAACGCCGGGATCACCGGGCGTCTCGGCCGGTTCACCGAGACCACGCCCGAGGTGATGCGCCGGGTGGTGGACGTGAACGTGACCGGCGCGCTGCTGTGCGCGCGGCGGGCGGCGCGCGAGATGTCCACCCGCCACGGCGGCCGGGGCGGCGCCATAGTCAACATCTCCTCGGGCGCGGCGACCACGGGCAGCCCCGGGGAGTACGTCCACTACGCGGCCAGCAAGGCGGCCGTGGACGCCATGACGGTGGGGCTGTCCAAGGAACTGGCCGAGGAGGGCATCCGGGTCAACTCGGTGCAGCCCGGGATGACGGTGACCGACATCCATGCCCAGATGGGCGACCCGGAGCGGCCGTGGAAGGGCGCGGGCCGGGTGCCGATGGGGCGGCCCGGTGAGCCGGAGGAGATCGCGGGCGCGGTGGCGTGGCTGCTCTCGCCGGAGGCGTCGTACACCACCGGCGCGGTGCTGCGGGTCGCGGGCGGGCTCTGATCCGGCGACTCCGGCCGCTGGTTCCGGCGCGGTTCCGGCCGGCGATGCCGCTCAGCGCGCGAACGCGGCCAGCTTGTCAGGGTTGTGCACGATGTAGACCGACTGGACCCGGCCGTCCGCCACATCGAGGCTCATCACCGCGTCCGGCACACCGCGCGAGAAAATCACCAGACCCGGCCCGCCGTTGATCTCCGTGATGACCAACTCCGGCTCCTCGATGGGCCGCTGTGCCACGCCGAGCAGGAAGCGTCCGACCTTGTCGGCCGTCTCCAGCACCCGCAGCGGCGCCTTGGCCTTGCCACCGCTGTCGCCGACCAGCCGGGCATCGGGGGCGAGCAGTGCGAGGAGCTGCTCGATGTCCCCGCTGGTGGAGGCGGCGAGGAACTTCTCGGTCAGCTCCTGCCGCTGCCGCGGGTCCACCTCGAAGCGCGGTTTGCGCTCCTCCACATGGCGCCGGGCCCGGCCGGAGAGCTGCCGTACCGCCGCCTCGCTGCGGTCCAGCGTCTCGGCGATCTCACCGTACGGAAAGCCGAACGCCTCGCGCAGCACGAACACCGCGCGCTCCAGCGGCGACAGCGACTCCAGGACGACCAGCACCGCCAGCGAGACGGTCTCGGCGAGCAGGGCGCGCTCGGCGGCGTCCGGGGTGGTCCGGCCGAGGTCGGTGGCCATCGGCTCGGGCAGCCAGGGGCCGACGTAGGACTCCCGGCGGGAGGTGATCTGGCGCAGCCGGTCGATGGCGAGCCGGGTGGTGACCCGCATCAGGAAGGCGCGCGGATCGCGCACCTGCTCACGGTCGGTGCCGGACCAGCGCAGCCAGGTCTCCTGGACGACGTCCTCGGCGTCCGCGACCCGGCCGAGCATGCGGTAGGCCACTCCGGTCAGAACGGAACGGTGCGCTTCGAAGACGTCGGTCGCGGTGTCGGTGGCCACGCCCCCATCCCACCCGACGCGACGGAGGTTGTCCAGGCGGATCCGCCACCGCATCCGCTCGGGACTACCCGACGGTAACTCCTGCTGACATGCTGTCTCATACGCCTGACCGGCAGATCACGACGAGCCGACCCGAGGAGCCCTCCCATGGCCTCGACCATCTCCTTCCCCGTCGACACCCCCGGCGGCCCCCGCACCGCCCGGGTGGTCCACGAGCGGCGCGGCGCGGGGCGCCCGCTGGTGCTGCTGCACGGCATCGGCCATCACTGGCAGGCCTGGGAACCGGTGCTGGACATCCTCGCGGTGGAACGCGATGTCATCGCCGTCGACCTGCCCGGCTTCGGTGCCTCGCCCGCGCTGCCGGACGGCGTTCCGTACAACCTGGAGGGCGTGGTGCCGGTGCTCGGGGCGCTCTTCGGCGCGCTGGACCTCGACCGCCCCGATGTCGTCGGGAACTCGCTCGGCGGACTGCTCGCCCTGGAACTGGGCCGGGTCGGTCTCGTACGCTCCGTCACCGCGCTCGCCCCGGCCCGGTTCTGGAACGAGACCGAGCGCCGCTACGCCTTCGGGGTGCTGAACGCGATGCGGCTGGGCGCGCGGACGCTGCCACCGCCGCTGGTGGAGCGGCTGGCCCGGAGCGCGGCCGGGCGGGCGGCACTCACCGGGACCATCTACGCCCGCCCCGGGCGGCGTTCACCGGAGGCGGTGGTGGCCGAGACCCGGGCGATGCGCGAGGCGGTGGGCTTCGAGGCGACGCTCGCCGCCGGGGGCACCGGGCTGTTCACCGAGGACGTACCCGATGTGCCGGTCACCATCGGCTGGGGATCGCGCGACCGGGTGCTGCTGCGCCGTCAGGGGGTGCGCGCCAAGCGCGTGATCCCCGGGGCGCGGCTGGTGCGGCTGCCCGGCTGCGGCCATGTCCCGATGAACGACGATCCGGCGCTGGTGGCACGCGTGATCCTGGACGGCAGCCGCTGACCGACGGCCGCCCCCGGCCCCGGACGGCGGGTGTCCGGTGGTCGGGGGGATCGCCCGGCGCCGCCCACTTCCCCCGGCACGGGGGCCGGTTGTTCACTGTCCGTTCGAGCATGGGGCATCTCGCACCGATAGCAACGACAGCGGCAAGCGGCAACGCACGGCACAGCGGTTCTTCGATCACACGGGAGGTTCCACATGGCGCGGGATTCCGACAGGCGGATGGGGCGGCGGGCGGTACTGCGGGGTTCGGCGGCCGCCTCGGCGGCACTCACCCTCCCCGCCATGGCACCGGCCGCGCCCGCCCAGGCGCTGTCCGGGCGGCCGAGCGCCCGATGGGGCGTCCAGGTGGGCGATGTGACGATGTCCTCCGGGCTGGTGTGGGTGCGCTCCGACCGCCCCGCCCGGATGATCGTCGAGACCTCCGCGACCGAGTCCTTCACCCGGCCCCATCGCCGGCAGGGGCCGCTGGTGGGCCCCGGCACCGACTTCACCGGCCGTACCGCGCTGAGCGGACTGCCGTCCGGCAGTCAGGTGCACTACCGGGTGCTGCTCGCCGACCCCGACGATCCGCGCCGCACCGGAGAGCCGGTGTACGGCACGTTCCGCACCGTCTCCGCCCGCCGCCGCGAGGGGGTACGCTTTGTCTGGTCCGGCGATCTGGCCGGTCAGGGCTGGGGCATCAACCCCGACCACGGCGGCTTCCGCATCTTCGAGGAGATGCGGCGCCGCGACCCTGACTTCTTCCTGTGCAGCGGTGACAACATCTACGCCGACGGCGTATTGCCCGAGAGCGTCACCCTGCCGGACGGTTCCACCTGGCGGAACGTGGTCACCCCGGAGAAGACCAAGGTGGCCGAAACCCTCGACGAGTTCCGCGGCGCCTTCCGCTACAACCTGCTGGACGCCCCCCTGCGCCGGTTCCACGCCCAGGTGCCGACCATCACCCAGTGGGACGACCACGAGGTGCTCAACAACTGGTACCCGGGCGAGATCCTGACCGACGCCCGCTACACCGAGAAGAACGTGGATGTGCTGGCGGCCCGCGCGCGGCGGGCGTTCGCCGAGTACTTCCCCATCGGCACCCTGCGCCCCGACGCCCAGGGACGGGTCTACCGGGTACTGCGCCACGGCCCGCTGCTGGACGTCTTCGTCCTGGACTGCCGCACCTACCGCAACGCCAACTCGCCCGGCCGCCAGCCGGAGGACACCCAGGGCATCCTGGGCGCGGAGCAGCTGACCTGGCTCAAGCGGGAACTGTCGCGGTCGCGGGCGGTGTGGAAGGTGATCGCCTGCGATATGCCGCTGGGCCTGGTGGTGCCGGACGGCAGCACCGACATCGAGGCGGTGGCACAGGGCGACCCGGGCGCACCGCTGGGCCGTGAACTCCAGCTGGCCGAACTGCTGCGCCACATCAAGCACCGCAAGATCACCGGCACCGTGTGGCTGACGGCCGATGTGCACTACACCTCGGCGCAGCACTACGACCCCTCGCGGGCGGCGTTCAAGGACTTCGCGCCGTTCTGGGAGTTCGTCTCCGGACCGCTGAACGCGGGCGCCTTCCCCGCGGTGAAGCTGGACGGCACCTTCGGGCCCGAGCAGCCCTTCGTCAAGGCGCCGACCCGGGCGAATGTGTCGCCCGCCGAGGGCTTCCAGTTCTACGGCGAGGTGGACATCGACGGGGACAGCGGTGAGATGACCGTCCGGCTGCGCGAGGACGGCGGAAAGGTGCTGTTCACCAAGGTGCTGCGGCCGGGGCTGGTCGGCCAGTAGCCGTCCGCCGCGGTACGCCGCGCGGTGCGCCCGCCGCGCGGCGTACGGTACGGCCATGACGTCCACCGGCGGCCCGGGGCCTCCCGGCGCTCCTGACCCTCCCGGCGCTTCTGGCGCCCCTGGCACTCCTGGCGCTCGTGGTTCCGCGTTCCGCCTCACCTATCCGGAGGTGGGCGCCACCCGGCGGTGGCCGCTGCCGGACGGCTACCACCATCTGCGGGTGCGCACCGCCATCGGCCACGGGCCCGCGGTCTTCGAGCGGGCCGGACAGGCGGTGCTGGACTGGCGGATGCACCGGGCGGTCGGGGTCTCCATCCGCTCCGGGGAGCCGGTCGCCACCCCGGGGCGGCCGGTCGTGGTGGGGCTGGGCATGGGGCCACTGCGGCTGCGGGCGCCGTGCGAGGTGGTGTGGACGGTCGCGGACGGAACCCGTACCGGCTTCGGCTACGGCACGCTGCCGGGCCATCCGGAACGCGGCGAGGAGTCGTTCGTGGTGGGTAGGGAATCGGACGATTCCGTGGTGTTGACGGTGACGGCGTTCAGCCGCCCGGCAACGTGGTACACGCTGATGGCGGGGCCGCTGGTGCCCTTCTTCCAGCGGGCCTACGCACGGCGCTGCGGCCGGGTGCTGCGGCGACTGACCACCGAGTAAACGGAACTTCCACCTTCAATGGTTGGATTCCGGACAAAACAGAATCTTCCCATCAAACCATCACTTAACCCTCTGGACACATGGTGTTTGTGATCAGGCAACACCCTTGCGCGAAGGTGTTATCCATGACCTCTCGCGCGAACTGCCCACACCCCTCCCGCCACCGCCGCCACTGGCGGCGGGAACTGGTCGAACTGGCCGCCCTGTTCACCGCGGTGGCGGTCGCCGACACCGCGGCCAACACGGTGGTCCACGGTCCGGACGGACCGGTGCTGCTCATCGCGTCCGCCGTGGCACTGCTCGGCACGACCGCCTTCCACATATGGTGGCCACGACGCCACGGCCGTACGCCACCGGGCGACTCACCCTCGCCCGCGGACGGCGCGCGGACCGCCGCCCCCGCGGGCGCCCCGGAGACCGAACAACCCGAAGACACCGCGCTGTGGCGGATGCGCACCACCGTTCGGGACGAGCCCGGCACCCTGGCCGCGCTGTGCGCGGCGCTGGCCGGGCACCGGGTCGACATCCTCGCACTCCAGACCCATCCGCTCGCCGACGGCACGGTGGACGAGTTCCTGATCCGCTCCCCCGAGACCCTGCCCGCCGCCGAGCTGACCCGCGCGGTCGCGGCCGCGGGCGGCAGCGACACCTGGATCGAGCGGGCCGACACCCACGACCTGGTGGACGCCCCCACCCGGGTGCTGACCCTGGCCACCCGCACCGCGCTGGACGGCGCCGAACTCCCGCTGGCGCTGCGGCAGTTGCTGGGCCGCTGCACCATCCACTCGCTGCCCGCCAAGTCCCTCACCGGGCGCAGCCTCGACGGCACCCCGCCGGTCGAGGGGGTGCTGGAGGAGACGGTGATGCGGCTGCGCGACCCGTCCGGCGGCGCGATCATCATCGAGCGGCCGCATCTGCCGTTCACCCCGACCGAATTCGCCCGGGCCCGCGCCCTGGTGGAGCTGGACGCCCGGCTGGGCCCGCGCATCCCGCACCGCAGCGATGTGCTGACCCTGCCCGAGGGCAATGCGATCACCGTGCGCCGCGCGGACACCGGCGATCTGCCCGCCGCCAGCGCGATGCACGGCCGCTGCTCCCCCGAGACGCTCGGCCTGCGTTACCACGGCCCGATCGGTGACGCCGACCGCTACCTGGGCCATCTGCTCAGCCCCCGCTTCGGCCGGACCCTGGCCGCCTACACCGCGTCCGGACGGCTGGTGGCCCTCGGCCATCTGCTGTGGGACGGGGACGAGACCGAGGTCGCGCTGGTCGTCGAGGACGACTGGCAGCGGCGCGGTGTCGGCGGCCAACTGCTGCGGCGGCTGGTGGCGATGGCCGCCGAGACCGGCTGCGACAGCGTCTACGCCGTCACCCAGTCGGCCAACACCGGGATGGTGGCGGCCATGCGCTCCCTGGAACTGCCGCTGGACTACCAGATCGAGCAGGGCACCCTGGTGATCACCGCCCGGCTCAGCCCGGCACCGGCGTCCGCTCCGGCTCCGACGCCGCTTCCGGCACCCGCGCGGCCGCACGGGCACTGAGCGCCCGGTCCAGATCGCCCCACAGATCCTCGACGTCCTCCAGGCCGACCGACATCCGCAGCAGCCGATCGCTGATCCCGTGGGAGTGCCGGTCGCCCTCGGCCACGATGCGGTGGCTGATGGAGGCCGGATGCTGGATCAGGGTGTCGACGCTGCCGAGGCTGACCGCCGGGGTGATCAGCCGGACCCCGGCGATCACCTCGTGCGAGTCGCCGTGGGTCTCGAAGGCCACCATCGCGCCGCCCATCCGCGGATAGTGGACCCGCTCCACCCGCGGGTCGGCGGCCAGCCGCCGGGCCAACTCCGCCGCGGTCGCCGAGGCGGCGCGCATCCGCACCGGCAGGGTGGACAGACCGCGTAGCAGCAGATAGCCCGCGAGCGGATGGAGCACCCCGCCGGTCGCGAACCGCACCTGGCGCAGCGCCCGCGCGAACTTTTCGTCACAGGCGACGACCCCGCCCAGCACATCGCCGTGCCCGCCGAGGTACTTCGTCGCACTGTGCAGGACCACGCTCGCGCCCTGTTCGGCCGGACGCTGGAGGACCGGGGTGGCGAAGGTGTTGTCGGCGAGCAGCGGCACGGTGCCGCAGGAGTGGGCGATGGCCCGCAGATCGAGCTCGCGCAGGGTCGGGTTGGCCGGGGACTCGACCACCACCAGACCGGTGTCCGGGCGGATGGCCTCCGCAACCCCGGCCGGATCCACCCAGGTCACCTCGGTGCCCAGCAGTCCGGCGTCCAGCAGATGGTCACTGCATCCGTACAGCGGACGGACCGCGACCACATGCCGCAGCCCTTGGGCCACCCGCACCAGCAGACAGGCGCTGAGCGCCGCCATCCCGCTGGCGAACGCGACCGCGCTCTCGGTGCCCTCCAACCGGGCGAGGGCGGTCTCGAAACGGCCGACGGTCGGGTTGTCGAGGCGGGCGTAGACGGGCGGGCCGTCGGGCCGGGCGCCGGTGGTGGCGAAGTCGTCGATCCGGGCGGCCTCCTGGCGGCTGTCGTACGAGGGGTAGGTCGTCGACAGGTCCAGTGGCACGGCGTGCAGTCCCATGGCCGCGAGGTCCTCGCGGCCGGCGTGGACGGCCTCGGTGGCGAGTGCGTGGCTCCCACCGGTCCGCGTGCTCTCCGTGGTCTCCGTGAAGTCCATGGGTGAAGGGTGAACAAGCGCCGATTCAATCCGACTGATGTTCGTGCTACGTTCGGCCGATGGCCGAAACTGTCGCTCTCGATCCGGTGGATCTCCAGATTCTGCGGCTCTTGCAGAACGACGCCCGGACCACCTATCGCGATCTCGCGGCCCAGGTGGGCGTCGCCCCGTCGACCTGCCTCGACCGGGTCGCCCGGCTGCGCCGCTCGGGAGTCATTCTCGGCCATGAGCTCCGTCTCGACCCGGCCAAGCTGGGGCGCGGTCTACAGGCGCTGCTCTCGGTCCAGCTCCGGCCGCACCGCCGTGAGCTGGTCGGACCGTTCGTCGAACGGATCCGGACACTGCCCGAGTCCCGGGCGCTGTTCCACCTCGCCGGACCCGACGACTATCTGGTGCATGTCGCGGTCGCCGACACCGCCGATCTCCAGCGGCTGGTTCTGGACGAGTTCACCTCACGCCGTGAGGTGGCCCGGGTGGAGACCCGGCTGATATTCCAGCAGTGGGAGTGCGGGCCGATGCTGCCCCCGGCCCACGGCGGCACATCGGACACCTAGTAGGGGGTGTCCGCGAAGTCCCGCCGGGCCCGCGACGCTGGCACGCACGCTCGCTGCGTTGTCGGGATCACCCGAGGAGGCCCACGACGACGGCGACCCTCCGCCTTGCGATCCTCCCCCAGCTACCGCTGGGAGGTGCCCCCTGCACCAGACGCCGCGGGCTCACCCGACGCGACGTTACGGACACCCCCTGGGGGCGCATCCGGCCACCGGACCACCGCGACCACCGGGTTCAGGTATGTCACAGGTAATGCTGCTGACGCCGTGGCCCCGTTCGTACGAGGATGGCCGCATGTCCGACACCAAGAACGCTCCGCTGCCCCGTGACGTCGCCGACGCCTACGTCGACGCCCTCATCGACCTCGACCCGATCACCGGCACCTACCTGGGCGTTCCCGAGAGCTCCCGCCGTCTCCCGGACTACTCCCCGGCCGGTGCCGAGACCCTCGCCGACCTGGCCCGCACCACCCTGGACCGGCTGGCCGAGGCCGAGGCGCGGCCCGGCGCCGACAGCGACGCCGAGCGGCGCTGCGCCCGGCTGCTGCGGGAGCGGCTGACCGCGGAGCTCGCCGTGCACGACGCCCACGAGGGGCTGCGCGCCGTCAGCAATCTGCACTCCCCGCTCCACTCGGTGCGCGGCATCTTCACCGTGATGCCCACCGAGACCGAGGACGACTGGGCGGCCGTCGCGGCCCGGCTGCGCGCCGTACCGGCGGCGCTCGAGGGTTACCGCGCCTCACTCGCCGAGGGGCTGCGCCGGGAGCTGCCCGCCGGCCCCCGCCAGGTGACCACCGTGCTCGAGCAGCTTGACGAGTGGATCGGCACCGACCGCGGCTGGTTCGCGGACTTCACCGCGAACGGCCCGGAGGCACTGCGCGAGGAGCTGGACGAGGCGGCAGCGGTGGCCACCGGCGCGCTGGTCGCCCTCCGCGACTGGCTGCGCGACGATTACGGCCCGGCCGTCGAGGGTGCCCCGGACGTCGTCGGGCGTGAGCGCTACCGCCGCTGGGTCCGGATGTGGAACGGCACCGACCTCGACCTGGACGAGGCGTACGCCTACGGCTGGTCGGAGTTCCACCGCATCCACGCCGAGATGCGCACCGAGGCCGAGAAGATCCTCCCCGGTGCCACCCCGTGGGAGGCGCTGCGCCACCTCGACCAGCACGGCACCCATATCGAGGGCGTCGAGGAGACCCGGGTCTGGCTCCAGGAGCTGATGGACGAGGCCATCGAGAAGCTGGACGGCACCCACTTCGACCTGGCCGAGCGCGTCAAGCGGGTCGAGTCGATGATCGCCCCGCCCGGCAGCGCCGCGGCGCCGTACTACACCCAGCCGTCGGTGGACTTCTCCCGCCCCGGCCGGACCTGGCTGCCCACCATGGGCGAAACCCGCTTCCCGGTCTACGACCTGGTCTCCACCTGGTACCACGAGGGCGTCCCGGGCCACCACCTCCAGCTCGCCCAGTGGACCCACGTCGCCGACCAGCTCTCCCGCTACCAGGCGACCGTCGGCATGGTCAGCGCCAATGCCGAGGGCTGGGCGCTGTACGCGGAGCGGCTGATGGACGAACTGGGCTTCCTCTCCGACGCGGAGCGGCGGCTGGGCTATCTGGACGCGCAGATGATGCGGGCGCTGCGGGTGATCGTCGACATCGGGATGCATCTGGAGATGGAGATCCCCGCCGACTCCCCGTTCCACCCCGGCGAGGGCTGGACGCCGGAGCTGGCACGGGAGTTCTTCGGCATGCACTGCGGCCGCCCCGCCGAATTCCTGGACAGCGAGCTGGTCCGCTACCTCGGGATGCCGGGGCAGGCCATCGGCTACAAGCTGGGCGAGCGCGCCTGGCTGACGGGCCGCGAGGCCGCCCGCAAGGCCCACGGCGACGCCTTCGACGCCAAGAAGTGGCACATGGCGGCCCTGTCGCAGGGGTCGCTGGGGCTCGACGACCTGGTCGAGGAACTGTCGGCGCTGTGACGTCCGAACGGGGCGCGCACGCGTAGCGCGGGAGGGGCGGCCCGGCCGGGGAACGGACTTGTGGCCCGGCCGCCCCCTCCTAGGGTCCGCCCCATGGGCCCCGTCTTCCTCTTCTCGAGGGCGCCCGGGTGAGCGGCCTCGTTCTCAGGCACCCGCCGTCGTGTGGTGGTGCAGGGTTGAGCCGCGGCGGGTCTTGACGACCTCCAGCCGCGCCGGGATCCGCTGGCGCAGATCCGCGACGTGGCTCACGATGGCGACCGTGCGGTCGCGCTCGCGCAGCGAGTCCAGGACGTCCAGGACCTCGTCGAGGGTCTGCTCGTCCAGGCTGCCGAAGCCCTCGTCGATGAAGAGGGTGTCCAGACGGACCCCGCCCGCCTCGTCCGTGACCACGTCGGACAGCCCCAGCGCCAGCGCGAGCGAGGCGAAGAAGGTCTCGCCGCCCGAGAGGGTGGCGGTGTCGCGTTCCCGGCCGGTCCAGGCGTCGATGACGTGCAGTCCGAGGCCGGAGCGGCCGCGGCCGCTGGAGCGGGCGTCGGAGTGCACCAGGGTGTAGCGCCCGCAGGACATCCGCGCCAGGCGCACGCTCGCCGCCGCCGCGACCTGCTCCAGGCGGGCGGCGAGCACATACGCCTCGAGCCGCATCTTGCGCTCGTTGTCGGCGGCGGTGCCCGCCGTGAGCGTGGCGAGCCGGGCGACCCGGTCGTACTCCTCGCGCAGCGGGGCGATCCGGCGCGCGTCGGCGACCGCCTGCTCCGACAGCGCGTCCAGGTCCGCGCAGCGGGCGCGGGCCGCGGCGTCCGCGGCCGAAGCGTCGCGCAGCGCGCGGGTGGCCGCCTCGGCGGCGGCATGCGCCGCCTCCGGGTCGGCGGGCGGCGCCTGCGCGGCGGCCAGTACGTGTGCGTCGGCCAGTTCCGCCGCGACGGCGGCAGACTCCGTCTGCCACCGCTCGATGCGCAGCCGCGCCTCGCGCTGCCGCTCGGGCGGCAGGACGGCGCCGGAGGCGGCCTGGGGGGTGTCGAAACCCGCGCGGTAGGCGGCGTCGGCGAGCCGGGCGTCGGCTTCCTTCAGCCTCCCCGCGGCGGACTCGGCCGCGAGCGCGGCCTCGGCTGCCCGGGCCAGCAGGCCGGCCTGCCGCTCCAGCCGCCCGGCGCGCTCCGCCACGGTGGCGGCCCCGCCACGGGCCTGCTCCAACTCGGTGAGCAGCGAGGTGCGTTCGCGGAGCAGCACCTCGCGGCGCGACGTGCGCCCGGAGGCCCGGCGCTCGGCCTCCTGCCGCTGGGCGAGCCGCCGCTCGTACTCGCGCTCGGCCCGGTCCAGGGCCTCCCGGGCGGGGTGGGCGTCCGCCGCCGCGTCGCGGGCCTCGGCGAACGCGGACCGCACCTCGGCCACGGCGCGGGCGAGTTCACCGGCGTCGCCACCCTCCGCGGTGGCCTCGGCACCCGCGAGGGCTTCGCGCAGCCCGTGCAGGACGCGTTCGGCCTCCTCCCGCCGCGCCTCGGCCCGCTGGTACTCCTCCAGTGCGGTTTCCTCGGCGGCCCGGTCGACATGTCCGGCGTCGGGGCGCGCCGGGTCCGGGTGTTCGGCCGACCCGCACACCGCACACGGCTCACCCGCCCGCAGCCCGGCGGCGAGTTCGGCGGCGATCCCGCGCAGCCGCCGCTCCTTGAGGTCCAGCCAGGTCCGTTGCGCGGCGGCGGCGTCCTCCCGGCACCGGAGCCGGTTCTCCCGCGCCTCCTCGGTCTCCCCGGCCAGCCGGTCCCGCAGCCGGGCCGCGTCGAGCCGCCGGCCGGCGGACTCGATCCGGCCGGCGAGCTGTTCGGCCCGGGTGGCGGCTTCCTGGGCGGTCTCGATCCGTCGCTGGTGTGCCGCGCGGACCGTCTCCCACCCGGCGAGCCAGTCGGCGGCCTCGGCGTGCGTGTCGTCGTCGGCGCGCGCCTCCCGGTCGAGACCGGCGATCTCCTCGGCCAGGGCCTCGGCCTGCCGCTCACCGCGTCGCGCGGCGGCCAGGGAGCCGAGTTCCTCCCGCAGCCATCGCTCCACGCGCGCCAAGGAGGCGGCGTCCGCCTCGGAGAGGGGGGAAGGGCCACGGTCGCCGTCGACGGCGGATGCCGTCGGTCCGTGGGGCGCGGGGCCCGGCACCCGCGGCTCCGCGGCTTCCCCGTGCCGCCGCGCGTCGGACGAGCCGGACCCGCCGGTCGCCCTGTCAGCGGAGGTCGAGCCCTGTCCACGGAGATGCGCTCCCTGAGCAGGCACGTCCGTCGACACCGGCGCGTCAGCCGCCGTGGCGCCACCGGACCGTTGGTCTCCGCCGTCCGGGGGCGGGTCGTCCCCGGACCTCGCCGCGGACGCCGGCTCTTGCGGCGCCCCGGCAGCGTCCCCACCGCCGTTCGGCGTTCCGTTCGACGGACGCGCATCGGCCCGACCGTCCCGTACGCCCTCGCACGGCGCACCGGCGCTGCGCTGCGCTCCGTCCGCGGCGGCCACGGACCGAGCGGGGAACTCGCCCTCGCCCGGCGGGCGTTGGCCCGGGATGTCGGGCCTTCCCGGGTCGGCGGGCCGCGGCGCCGGGCGGCGGAGCGTGGCGGTCAGGGCGTCGAGGTCCGGTTCGGCGGCGAGGTGGGCGCGGGCAGCGCGCTCGGCGGAGACGGCGGCGCGGTGTTCGTGCTCGGCGGAGGCGCGCAGTTCGAGGGCGGGGACGACCGCATCGGCCGCGCGGGCGCGCTCCAGCCGTCGGCGCACCATGTCGTGCTCGGCCCGCTGCCGTTCGAGGTGGTCCGCGCGGCGCCGGGCCTCGGTGTGGCGGTGCTGCAACTGGGCCCGTTCGCGTTCGGCGTCGGCCGCGCGCCGGGCCGCGTCATGGGCTGCCTCGGCGGCGCGCACCGCGGCGAGCGCGATGTCGCGCTGCTCGCGCGCGCCGGTGCGGGCTACGGCGGCCCACTCCAGAACGGCGTCGGCCAGCCCCGGTTCGCCGGGGGCGAGTTCGGGGAGGGGCAGGATCGCGAGGTC
Organism: Streptomyces sp. NA02950; assembly: GCF_013364155.1. Lineage (NCBI taxonomy): Bacteria > Bacillati > Actinomycetota > Actinomycetes > Kitasatosporales > Streptomycetaceae > Streptomyces > Streptomyces sp. NA02950. Next base: position 1,283,573 of record NZ_CP054916.1, read on the forward strand.
GGGGGCCGGTCCCGCCGCCTGGGCCATCCGGTGGGCGAGCGCGAGAAGCCGCTCGTCACCGCCGACCACCCGTTTCTCGGCGGCCCGCCGCAGCTCCGCGAGCCGCTCCTCGACGGCGGCGAAGCGACCGGTGTCGAACAGCCTGCCCAGCAGCTTGCCGCGCGCCATCTCGTCCGCGCGCAGAAAGCGCGCGAACTCGCCCTGCGGCAACAGCACCACCTGGCAGAACTGCTCCCGGCTCATCCCGAGCAGCTGCCCGATCTCCTCGCCGATCTCCTGGTGCGAGCGGCTGAGCGCCTTCCACTCCCCCGTTCCCCTGCCAAGGCCGGTCCCCGTCCCGGGAACGAATTCGCGCAGCAGGCTCTGCGCCTTCTCCCGCGTCGTACCGGTGCCCCGCTTCTTGGGACGGGGCTGCTCGGGGCTCCGGGTGATCTCCAGGCGCCGTTCGCCGACGGTGAGTTCGAGGACCACCTCGGTCGGGGTGAACGGATCGGCGTGGTCGCTGCGCAGGGACGGCCCGCTGCCCTGCCGGGCCCCGGGCACCTGCCCGTACAGGGCGTAGCAGACCGCGTCGAGGACGGAGGTCTTGCCCGCGCCGGTCGGTCCGTGGAGCAGGAAGAGCCCGGCGGCGGACAGTTCACCGAAGTCGACCTCCTGGGTGCCGCCGAAGGGCCCGAAGGCGGTTACGGACAGCCGGTGCAGCCTCATCGCGTCACCTCCGCGCCGCCGACACCGCGCCCGGTTCCCCGCCCGGCGCCGCTCTCCTCGGTCCGTACGGCTTCGAGGGCGTCCCCGAGTACCGTGCGCTCCGCCGCGTCCGGGCCGCGACCGCCGCGCACATGGGCCACGAAGTCCTCGGCGATCTGCTGGTCGTCGCGGCCGCGCAGCCGCTGGGCGTAGGAGGCGAGCGGGTCCTCGGGGGGCCGCTCGGGGTCGAACGCCAGGGTGAGGAGGTGCGGGAAGCGCCGCGTCAGCCGGGCCATCGGCTCCTGCGGACGGACGGCGTCGGTGAGGGTCGCCTCGACCCAGGCGTCCTCGTGCCGGGTGAGGCCGGGGTCGGCGAGCAGGTCCTCGATGCGGCCGCGGATCCGGGCCAGCGGCCGGGGTACGGGGCAGTCCACGCGCTCGGCGGACAGTGCGGCGCCGCCCGCGGCCGCCGCTCCCAGCTCCACCAGCCACATGGACTTGCGGTGGGTGGCCTCGGAGAAGGAGTACGCGAGCGGTGAGCCCGAGTAGCGGATCCGCTCCGTGATGGTCTGGCAGCCGTGCAGATGCCCGAGCGCCACGTAGTCCACGCCGTCGAAGACCTCGGCGGGGACGGAGGCGACACCCCCGACCGTGATGTCCCGTTCGCTGTCGCTGACCGCGCCGCCGGTGACGAAGGCGTGGGCGAGGACAACGGAGCGGGTGCCGGACGGCCGGGTGGCGAGATCGGCCCGCACCCGCCGCATGGCGGCGTCCAGCACCGCCGTGTGCCCGGCGGCCGGGGCGTCCAATGCCTCGCGCACCAGGCGGGGTTCCAGATAGGGCAGACCGTAGAAGGCCACCTCGCCGTGGTCGTCGCCGAGCACAACGGGGGTGGCGCAGCCGGCGGGGTCGGTCCGCAGATGGACCCCGGCGCGCTCGATCAGCCCCGCGCCGACGCCGAGCCGGCGGGCGGAGTCGTGGTTGCCGGAGATCATGACGGTGGGCACACCGAGTTCCGCGAGCCGGTGCAGGGCGTCGTCGAACAGCTCGACGGCGGCGAGCGGCGGCACCGCGCGGTCGTAGAGGTCCCCCGCGACAAGAACGGCGTCGACCTGCCGCTCCCGTACGGTGGCGACCAGGTGGTCGATGAACTCGCGCTGTGCGGTGAGCAGGTTCACCCGGTGAAAGGACCGCCCGAGATGCCAGTCGGAGGTGTGCAGAATTCTCACCGTTCATCCCCGACCCGCACGTTTGTCCTTCTCCCGCCCCATTGGCCCCGGTCACGATCGCGCCCGCGCCGGGTAGGCGGTGCGGGCATCGACCACCGTATCCGCGATCGGCGCCCCGTCCGTCACGGGGTCTCCCCTTTCCCCCGGCCGTGTCGCCCGTGTCACCGACGAAACCGTCGAAGGGGGCGGAAAAAATGACCGGGGCAATTGCCGACCGACGCTTTTACGCTGCTCCCGCATTCCCCTGTTCCGGGCCGCGCTCGGAAGATTACAAAAACCGGCAGCGGTGTGTGCGCTGAGATAGACAGACCGCATGACCGTGCGCGCACTGCTCATCGAGGACGACGAGACCATCGCCGAACCCCTTGTCGAGGGTCTGGGGCGCTACGGACTGACGGTCCACCATGTCCGCACGGGGGCCGAGGGGCTGAAGGGGCCGTACGGGGACATCGTGCTGCTCGATCTGGGGCTGCCGGACATGGACGGCATCGACGTCTGCCGCGGCATCCGCCAGACATCCGAGGTGCCGATCATCATGCTCACCGCGCGGGGCGAGGAGGCCGACCGTGTGCTCGGGCTGGAACTGGGCGCGGACGACTATCTGGCGAAACCGTTCAGCATGAGGGAGCTGATCGCCCGGATCCGGGCCGTCACCCGCCGCACCCGGCCCACCACCTCGGGAACGAGCCCGGCTCCGGCGCCGGTCCCGTCCGGCGCGGCTCATCAGGGACCGGCACGGCACCAGCCCCGCGTCGCCGACGTCCAGGGCCCCGTCACCGAGCCCCTGATCGTGGACCGGCGGACCCGGCAGGTGTGGGTGGACGGCACTCCCGTCGTCCTCACTCCCAAGGAGTTCGAACTGCTGGCCCTGCTCAGCGAGGACCCCGGCGCCGTCTACTCCCGTCAGCAGATCCTCGACCGCGTATGGGACCCCCACTTCGAAGGACCGACCAAGACACTGGACGTCCATGTCGCCACCCTGCGCCGCAAGCTGGGGGATCCGGCCTGGATCCAGACCCTGCGCGGGGTCGGCTTCCGGCTCGCCGGGCACGTCCATGTCCCCGAGGCCGCCCGGCCGTGATCCGCCGTCTGCTGCTCGGCTATCTGACCCTGGCGGCCCTGGTGCTGCTGAGCCTCGAGATACCGCTGGGGTACGTCTACAGCCGGGCCGAACGGGAGCGGATCATCACCGCCGCCGAGGACGAGGCCGAGTCCGTGGCGGCGTTCGCCTCGCTGTCCATCACCGCGGGCCGGGAGGGACGGCTGCGGCGGAGGGTCACGCACTGCGCCGAGCGCATCGGGGGCACGGTGCTCATCGTCGGGGCACGCGGCCAGGTGCTCGCCACCTCGCGGCCGCTGTCGGCCGAGCAGCAACGGAACGCGGCGGCACGGCCGGAGCTGACGGCCGCGCTCAACGGCCACGACGCGTTCGAGGTACGGACCTCCACCATCGGCGGGGTGCGCAATCTCTCCGTCGCCGCCCCCATCGGCCACGGCGACCGGCCGCAGGGCGCGGTGTGGCTCACCGTCCCCACCGACGCGGTGGAGGGGCGGGTCCACCGGGTATGGCTGATCCTGGCCCTCGCCGGGTCCGCGATCCTCGTCGCCGTCGCCGTCGCGGCGCTGGTCTTCGCCCGCTGGACCAGCCGCCCGATCCGCGAACTCGAGCGCGCCGCCCACCGGTTGGCCGACGGCGAACGGGCCACCCCAGCCCCCGCGACCTGCGGTCCCCCCGAGGTGCGCAGCCTCGCGGTGACCTTCAACCAGACCGCCGCCCGTCTGGAACATCTGCTGACCTCCCAGCGCGCCTTCGCCGCCGAGGCGTCCCACCAGCTCAAGACGCCCCTCGCGGCGCTGCGGCTGCGCCTGGACAACCTGGAACCCGATGTGTCCGGACATGCCCGCGACAGTCTCACGGCGGCGATGACGGAGACGGACCGGCTGGCCCGGATGGTGGAAGGGCTGCTGGACATGGCACGTCTGGAGGAGGGTGCCGTCGTCCCCGAACCGGTCGACATCGACCAGGTGTGCACCCAGCGGCTCCTCACCTGGGCCCCGCTGTTCGAGCGCGAGGACGCCCGCCTGGTACTGATCGGCGGCCGGGTCGGCCATGCGCTCGCGGCGCCCGGAGCCGTCGAACAGATCCTGGACAATCTGCTCTCCAACGCGCTGCGGGCGATTCCGGCGGGCGGCACCGTCACCCTCGTCCCGCGGCTCTCCGCCTCCGACCGGCGCCATCTCCATCTGCCCGGCCACCAGACCCAGCCGTCCTGGGTCGAGGTGCATGTGATCGACGAGGGGCCGGGGATGACCGCGGAGCAGCGCCGCCGCGCCTTCGACCGCTTCTGGCGCGCCCCTGACGCCCCCAAGGGCGGCACCGGTCTGGGCCTCTCACTGGTCCAGCGGCTCGCCCATGTGAGCGGTGGTGAGGCCACGTTGACCGCAGCGCCCGGCGGTGGCCTGGACGCCGCGGTCCGGCTACGGCCGGTGACCCGCACCGGTGCGGGCCGCCCGGCCAGGATCGGCCTCGGCCGCAAACCGGCGGACGCGGAGTCCTCGGCCCGCGGCTCCGCCTAGTCGCCCTCCTCCGGGTGGCATCGGCCGTGCCGGCCGAGGGTCTCCACGGGGGTCGCGCCGGGGCGGGTCCACTGCGGCACGGGCCGGCTGGTCGGGCCCCATGTGGCGACGCCGTCGGCGTCCGAGCGCCAGTACCAGCAGGCCTGGCGGCCCACGGACGGGTGCCCCTCGCGGACATCGCCGATCACGGGCCGGCCCTCGGGGTTGTCCTCCCACGCCTCGCCGCGGCCGTAGGGCGTCATATCGAGCAGGGCGAGGGACCCGTTGACCGGCTCGTTGCCACGGCCCGTCGTGGAGTAGGTGAGGAACACGCGGTCGCCGTCGCGCAGGAAGCAGGTGAGGTAACCCATGCTGCCGCCGACCGGCCCGTCCACACCGCGCACCGAGTACCAGGGCTGGGTGTACCCCATGAACTCGACGTACGAGGCCACCTCCTCCCACCGGCCCGTGGTCAGGACGGCGAACGAGACGCCGCGGGCGTTGAGGTAGACGGCGTCCTTCACATGCCAGGCCGTGGTGGTGCAGCCCTCGCACTGCCCCTGGTGCGGCGCGCCGTCGTACCACATGTGCTTGTAGACCACGAGCTCGTCGCGGCCCTGGAACAGGTCGAGGAACGGGACCGGGCCGTCAGGTCCGACGACCTCGACCGCCCCGTCGAGCTCGACCATCGGCAGCCGCCGCCGGGCCGCGGCGATCGCGTCGCCCTCACGGGTGTGCGCCTTCTCGCGGACCAGCAGCTCCTCGCGCGCCGCCTGCCAGGTGGCCAGGTCGACGACCGGCGGCTTGCCGGGGAGGTCGCTGCTCGGGTTGCCGGGCGTGGTCGCCATGGTGTCCTCCGTGGGGTCGCGTGCCGGGCAGCGTCGTACGAGGTCCCACGACGCTCACCGGAACAGACTCGCGCCCCGGCCGGAACTCATCGCGGCAGGGCGCGCCCTGACACGCGGCCCGTCGGGTCGGACGTCACCCACGGTGCCGCGAAGCCCCTACGGCTCCCTACGCGTCCCTACGCGTCCTGGTACGCCTCGCCGCCCAGCACCAGCACGGCGGTTCCGGCGGTGGTGTCCGCCAGCCACGCGCGGAACGCGTCCACGTCCGCCTCGGGCAGCCCCACCTCGATCGTCACGTCCTCGGCGTAGCGCACATCGCGCACCGCCCGCCCGGTGGCGCGCAGATCGTTCTCCAGCTTTCCGGCCCGCTGGTGGTCGACGGTGACGGTGACCAGCCGGAAGCGCCGGCGGACCACGGTGCCCAGCGCGTCCAGGGTCTCGCCCACCGCTCCGCCGTAGGCACGGATCAGCCCGCCCGCACCCAGCTTCACGCCGCCGTAGTAGCGGGTGACGACGGCCACCACGTAGCGCACCTCCCGGCGCACCAGCATCTGGAGCATCGGGACACCCGCCGTACCGCCCGGCTCCCCGTCGTCGCTCGCCTTCTGCACCCCGCCGTCGGCGCCGATGACGTAGGCGAAGCAGTTGTGCGTGGCGGTGGGGTGCTCCTTCCGGACGCGCTGGATGACGTCCTGCGCCTCCTGCTCGGTCGCGGCGGGCGCGAGCGAGCAGATGAAGCGCGACTTGTTGATCTCGATCTCGTGCACGCCCGCGCGGGCGACCGTCCGGTACCGCTCCTGCATCCGTCCACCCTATGCGCCCCGGGGATCGCCGCGCGGAGGCCGCCCTCCGCCGCCGGCCACCGCTCCTGACCGCTCGCTGGGGAATCTCCGGACGCCGATGGCCGTTGTCGTGCGGAGAAGCCGACGAACCCGAAGAACCCGAAGAGCCGCGGAACAGCCCGTTCCCCGCACCCCACCCCAGGAGGCACCGATGTACGGCGACCCGGCGACGGTCCGCAGGATCCTCACGGAGCTGGGTGACACCTGGGCCGTGGTGGGACTCTCCGCCAACCGGGAGCGCGCGGCCTACGGGGTCGCGAGCGTGCTCCAGCGCTTCGGCAAGCGGATCGTGCCGGTGCACCCCAAGGCCGAGACGGTGCACGGCGAGCGGGGCTACACCTCGCTCGCCGAGATCCCCTTCCCGGTCGACGTGGTCGATGTGTTCGTGAACTCCGGGAGGGCGGGCGGCATCGCGGACGAGGCGGTGGCCATCGGGTCCAAGGCCGTCTGGTTCCAGCTGGGCGTGATCGATCCGGCCGCGTACGGACGCACCCGGGCCGCCGGGCTGGACATGGTCATGGACCGCTGCCCGGCCATCGAGATCCCCCGGCTCGGCTGAACCCGGGTGAACGGCGCACCGGCCCGGCGGCTCGGACGCCGGGCCGCGGCCTCAGACACCGAGTCCCTCCAGGACCACCGCACCCGGCAGCCCGGCGAGCAGCTTGCCCGGCACGATGAGCTTGCCGCGGCGGCTGCCGCTGCCGATGAGGGCATAGGGGCTGTCGGCGACGGCGGCGTCCACCAGCAGCGGCCAGCCCTCGGGCAGACCGATGGGGGTGATACCGCCGAACTCCATCCCGCTCTCGCCGGTCGCCGTCTCGATGGGGGCGAACGAGGCCTTCCGCGCACCGAGATGACGGCGGACCACTCCGTTGACGTCCGCACGGGTGTGGGCCAGCACCAGACACGCGGCGAGGGTGACGGCACCGCCCCGTTTGCCCGCGACGACCACGCAGTTGGCGGACTGCTCCAGCAGCCACGAGCCGTAGTGCTCGACGAGTACGGCGGTGTCGGCCCAGTCAGGGTCCGTGTCCACGTAGCGGACCTGCTCCACCGGCTCGGTGCCGCGCCAGTCGCTCAGGGCGGCGGCGACGGGGGCGGCCAGCAGGTCCAGGCACTCGACGGCGGGGCGGACGTCGTCGAAGGCATCCATCGGGGTGCTCATGCGGTCAAGCTAGCAGCCGGGGACGGTGCCGGGCCGCGCGGTCCCGGCGGGCGGCACAGCCTCGACGCGCGGCGCGGACCCGGCGGGCGGCGTGGCCCCGGGGGCGCGGTCTCAGCGGGCCGGCGGGACCGACACCGCCATGGTCATCGCCACGGGGACCTCGCCGTCATTGCGGTAGGAGTGGGGGGTGTTCGCCTCGAAGGCCGCCGAGGTCCCGGCCGGTACGGTGTGCTCCTCGCCGCCCGCCACCAGGGTCAGTTCCCCCGCCGTCACATGCAGCAGTTCGAAGGTGCCCGCGGGGTGCGGATCGGAGTCGCTGCCCTCGCCGGGCATCAGCCGCCACTCCCACATCTCCAGCGGTCCCTGCGCCTCGGTGCCGACGAGCAGAGCCGTGTAGCTGCCCCCCTCGGTGGACCACATCCGCACCGCCTGGTCGGCGGGGACGAGGCGCACCTGGGGACCCTGCTCGTAGTCGAGCAGGGTGGTGATGCTCACCCCTAGGGCGTCGGCCAGCTTCACGGTGGTGCCGACACTGGGGTTGGTGCGGGCCTGCTCAATCTGGATGATCATGCCTCGGCTGACCCCGGCGCGGGCCGCGAGGGCGTCAAGGGTGTAGCCGCGTTCATTGCGCCAGCGCTTGAGGTTGCGGGCGAGCGACTGTGTGAGCTGATCGAGGTCCGTCACGGTCCGGATGTCCGTCCAATATTCTGAATGGCATAGTCGAGCACATTGAACTACGGTGGGGTGTACTCCCACGTCCATCACACTGTACGGCGAGGTTTCACCATGTCCGCACTCTTCGCTCTTGCCACCAGCCTGCTGTGGGGGCTGGCCGACTTCGGCGGAGGGCTGCTCACCCGACGTACCCCCGCGCTCACCGTGGTCGTCGTCTCGCAGACCATCGCGGTGGCCGTCCTCGGCGCCATCGTGGTGGCCACGGGCGGCTGGTCCGAGGCCGGTCCGCAGCTGTGGTTCGCGGCTGCGGCGGGTGTGGTCGGACCGGCCGCGATGCTCTGCTTCTACCGGGCCCTCGCGCTCGGCCCGATGGGCGTCGTCTCCCCGCTCGGGGCGCTGGGCGGAGTGGCGGTACCCCTCGGAGTGGCGCTGGTGCTCGGCGAGCGGCCGGGGGTGCTCCAGGTCGCGGGGATCGTGGTGGCGGTGGCGGGTGTTGTCCTGGCGAGCGGACCGCAGACCGGCGGGGCCCCCGTGCAGCGGCAGACCCTGCTGCTCACGCTGGTCGCCGCGCTCGGCTTCGGGTCGGTGATGGCGCTGATCGCGGAGGCGTCCTCCACGCTCACCGGGCTCTTCCTCGCCCTGTTCGTACAGCGGGTGTGCAATGTCATGGTCGGTGGCGCCGCACTGTACGCCGCCCTCCGGCGCGGAAACCCGGCACTGCCGGAGGGGGGTTTCGGTGTGGTGTGGACGTCGCTTCCGGCGCTCGCCTTCGTGGGCCTGGCCGATGTCGCCGCGAACGGCACCTACAACCTGGCCGCCCACCACGGCCCGGTCGCCGTGGCCGCCGTGCTCGCCTCCCTCTACCCCGTGGTGACGGCGCTCGCGGCCCGCGGGCTGCTCAACGAGCGGCTGCGTGCCGTGCAGGCCAGTGGCGCCGGACTGGCCCTGGTCGGCAGCCTGCTGCTGGCGACGGGCTGAATCCGGGGTTCACCCGAGCCGGCCCCCGGGGGGCACCCGTCCACCGGCGCCCGCGGCCTGCCCTTCCACCAGCCCGCCGGGGCTCACTCGCCCACTACCGCCCGGACGAACCGGCCGCGGTCCTCGGGGTGGTCACGGAACCAGGCACCGAGCCAGTGCTCGGCCTCGGGCAGCACGAGGTGGGTGAGGTCGGAGCCCTCGGCCAGCGCGCCCGCGACGGCCTCGGTCACCTCCGGAGGGATGACCTCGTCCCGCGCGGGCACCGCGAGGACCGCCCGCGCTCGATACGCACGGAAGGTGTCGAGGGCGACGGAGGAACGCCAGCCGCCCGGGGTATGGATGGTCTCGGTGAAGCCGGACCCGGCGCGGAACGGCGCCGCCCAGGCGTCGCGCGGATAGAGGGCCGGGGCGCACAGTCCGATCGTCGTCACCCGCGGACCGTAGTGGGCCAGCAGATCGGCGACCGTCTGGCCGCTCATGCTGAACCCGATGAGGACCAGCTCGTCGGAGGCGGGCACCCCCTGGTCGATCAGGGCCCGGGCCTGGCCGAACCGCCGCTTCAGGCTCAAGTCACCCAGTTCACCGGAGCTTTCGCCATGTCCGGAGAAATCGCAGGCCACCGCGTGGTGGCCATGGGCCGCCAGGTCCCGCATCAGGCCGAGCATCCGCTCCTTGTCGCTGGTCCCGGCGCCGTGCAGCACCACCGCGGTGGCACCCACCGCCGGTGCGGTGGGGTCGAAGGCGGCGCAGCCGAGCCTCTCGCCGTCACCCTCCAGGAAGAAGCGCCGCGGTCGGCGGCGGTCGTCCCGCTCGGGTGTCTGCCGTACGTCCTGTCCCTGTGCTTCCGCTCCCGGTATCTCCACGGAGAGCAGGACGCATGATCGATTGCTCTGGTTCCGCTGGTTCCGGTGGTTCGGCACGGGGGTACCGTGCCGGGGACATGCCCAGACGGACCAAGGGAGACTTGCTGTGACGGAGCGGGCGTTGATCGCTGGTGTGGGCGACAGGGAGCCGAAGGTCGACCCGGAGGCGTTCACCGCCCCGACGTCCGTGGTGATCGGTGAGGTGTCGGTGGGCGCCGAGGCGAGCGTCTGGTACCACGCCGTGCTCCGCGGGGACACCGCGGCGATCAGCGTGGGAGCGCAGAGCAACATCCAGGACAACTGCACCGTGCACGCCGACCCCGGCTTCCCGGCCAGCGTCGGTGAGCGGGTGTCGGTGGGCCACAACGCGGTGCTGCACGGCTGCACGGTCGAGGACGATGTACTGATCGGCATGGGCGCGACCGTCCTCAACGGCGCACACATCGGGGCGGGCTCACTGGTGGCGGCTCAGGCGCTGGTGCCGCAGGGGATGCGGGTGCCGCCGAACTCGCTGGTGGCGGGCGTTCCGGCAAAGGTCCGGCGGGAGCTGACCGGGGAGGAGCGCGAGTCGATCCGGTTCAACGCGACGGGCTATGTCGAGCTGGCCCACCAGCACCGCGCGGCCGCGGAGGAGCGGGCGCGACAGGAAGGCCCGCGCGACTGAGCGGCGCCGGGGCCAGGCGGCCGTCAGCCGCCTGGCCTCAGTCGGCGGCCGGGACGGGCTCCGGCTCGGCCGCCTCGGTCCCGGTCTCGGTCCCGGTCCCGGTGACGGCTGTCGCCCTCGACTTCTTCGACCGCCAGTTCATGACGAGCATCGAGCCGAGACCGAAGAGCAGGGCGACAACGAGGCCGAGCCAGGAGAAACGCTTGAGCCAGTCCTCGGCGACCTTGCCGACGGAGTAGATGACGGCGGTGGTGCCACCCGCCCAGACGATGCCGCCGAGCACATTGGCGATCAGGAACTTCCAATACGGCATGCGCAGCACACCGGCGAGCGGGCCCGCGAAGATCCGCAGCAGGGCGATGAAGCGGCCGACAAAAACCGCCCACATCCCCCATTTCTGGAAGGATCGTTCGGCGGTCGCCACATGCTCGGCACTGAAGTGCTTGGGGAATTTGCGCCCCAGCCACGCCAGGAGTGGTTCTCCGCCCTTCCGGCCGATCAGATAGCCGATGGAGTCGCCGATCACGGCGCCCGCGATGGCGCAGGCTCCGAGGATGTAGGGATTGATGTGGTCCTGCGAGGCCGCCAGCAGCGTCGCGCTGACGAGGATGATCTCTCCGGGAAGCGGAATGCCCAGGCTCTCCAGGCCGATGACAAGGCCCACGAGAAGATAGACGCTGACCGCGGGTACGCTCTCGAGCCACTCCTCGATATGCAACTCCGGTTCCTCCCCGTGTGCCGATCCATCCCGGGCGCGCGCACTGGTTTCGGCGCACGCCCGGGGAAGCCTACTCAATCAGCGCGCGGTCGCCATCATCCCCAGGTCGTGGTCCGGAGCGCGTCGGCGTACCGCTGATGAGGGGCGTCAGGACTGCGGCCGCAGGGTCCACGTGATCGACATCTCGCCGGTCACCGCCCCGTCCTCGCGGGTGATCTCGATGTTCACCGGGAATTCAGGACGCTCTCCGGCGTCCAGCTCGGCGATCACATCGGCGACCGGGCGGCCGAGCCGGGCCGTCGCGGTGACGGGTCCCATCGCCAGCTTCTTGAAGGCGATCTCGGAACGCACGGCCAGCGGTACGGCGCGGGCCAACTGGTCACCGAACGCGGCCAGCACGATCGCACCGCTCGCGGACTCGGCGAGGGTGAACATCGCACCGGCATGCGGCCCACCGACATGGTTGTGGAAGTCGGACTGGTCCGGCAGACGCAGTACGGCGCTGTCGGCCGTCGCCTCGACGATCTCCAGGTTCAGGGTGCGCACCATGGGCACGGTGGCAGCGAGCATCTCGCCGATGGACGGCATGGTCTGTGACATACCCCGGAAGTTACCACCCAGTAGCAAAGAGAGGGAAGGGGCAGCCGTAGCCCCTGTCGGCACCCACCTTTAGGGTTACTGGCCATGTGGCCAGGACAGCAGTCGCCCGGGGGCGAGCAGAACCCGAACGACCAGAACCCGTATCAGCAGCCGGGGTACCACCAGCCCAACCCGTATCAGCAGCCGGGCTATCAACAGCCGAATCCGTATCAGCAACCGCCGCAGCAGCCGCAGCCGGGCAAGTCCGGTCAGCCACAGCATCAGCCGGGCTACGGCGGGCCCCACCACCAGCAGCCGCAGGCGTGGGGCAGCCCCACCGCACCGCCCGGGGCCCCGGAGCCTCCCCGCAAGAAGCGCACGGCCACCATCGCGATCGTCACGGCGGTGGCGGTCGTGGCGGCCGCCGCGGTCGGCGCGGTGCTGGTGCTGAACAAGGACGACAGCAAGAACGACGAGTCGAGCGGTAAGAAGCCCGCCGCCTCCTCGCCCGCCACGGCCTCCTCCGCACCCGGCGAGGATCCGTCGGGTGGCGGCCGGGAGGACAACAACCCGCGTGACGGGGACAAGGTCGAGCCCGTCATACCCGGCTGGAAGACGGTGGTCAGCGCCAAGCGGCACAACGCCTTCGATGTGCCCGCGAACTGGGTGGTCGAGCCGTCCGGTCTGGGCGTCGGCTTCGAGGACGACAAGGGCAAGCCGCTCGTCATGATGTCCGCCACGGGGATCTTCAAGAAGGACTACTGCACGACCAAGGAAGAGGGCGGCTACGAGAACAAGAGCGACGCCGCCGCGGCGGGGTCCAAGGGCGCCCAGGGAGCCAAGAGCGAGGCGTCCGCCGCTCGGATCGAGGCGGGCAACTGGGCCTTCGCCGCCTTCGACCAGAAGAAGACCGGCAAGCTCAAGGTCGGCCAGGCCAAGAAGTTCAGCAGTGACCACGGGCTCAAGGGGTACACCGCCTCGGCCACCGTCACCGGGGTCAAGAAGACCGACAAGTGCTCCACGGACGGAAAGTCGGTGACGGTCTCCTACACCGACACCAACGGCGATTTCGCGACCTGGGTCTTCTACTCCGTCAAGGGCACCAAGAACGAGGTCCCGGACGCGACCATCAAGAAGATCATGAGCAGCCTGCGTCCGCTGAAGTCCGACACCGGCTTCTGATCGCCCTGGCCGAAATCCAGTTGGACGCCGGGGCCCGCCCCAGGGATAGTCCGCTCGTGACCACTCCCCCGGCCCCGCGCTCCCGACCACGCCGCCCCGAGTGGGCTGGACGCAACTACACACTGCTGACCGCCGCCGCCGTGGCGACGGGCCTCGGAAACGCCGGGGCCCTCATCGCTGCGGCGTTCGCGGTGCTCGACGCGGGCGGGGACGGTGGCGACGTCGGTCTGGTGGCCGCGGCCCGCACCGTGCCGCTCGTGGTGTTCCTGCTGATCGGCGGGGCGCTGGCAGACCGGCTGCCCCGGCATCGGGTGATGGTCGCGGCCAACGCCCTCAACTGCCTGTCGCAGGCGGCTTTCGCGGCGCTTGTGCTGTCCGGCGGGGCCCAGCTGTGGCAGATGGCCCTGCTCTCCGCGATCGGCGGCACCGGGCATGCCTTCTTCTCCCCCGCCGCCGAGGGCATGCTGCTGTCCAGCGTCACCAGCGAACAGGCGGGCCGTGCCTTCGCGTTCTTCCGGATGGGGGTGAACGGCGCGCAGATCGGCGGCGCCGCGCTCGGCGGCGCGCTCATCGCGATCGTGGGCCCCGGGTGGATGCTGGCCGTGGACGCCGCCGCCTTCGCCCTCGCGGGCTCGCTGCGCGCCTTCCTCGACGTCAGCGGAGTCCCCCCGCGGGAGTCCGGGGGCGGCATGCCGGCCGATCTGCGCGACGGATGGCGTGAGTTCGCCACCCGGCCCTGGCTGTGGAGCATCGTGCTGCAATTCTCCGTCGTCAACGCCGTGGTGGGCGCGGCCGAGGCCGTCTACGGTCCGCTGGTCGCCGAAGAGCATCTGGGCGGGGCCCGGCCCTGGGGCTTCGCCCTGGCGGCGTTCGGCGCGGGCACCGTCCTCGGCGGGGTGCTGATGATGCGCTGGCGTCCACGCCGTCTGCTGCTCGCGGGCACCCTGTGCGTACTGCCCTTCGCCATGCCGTCGGCCGCGCTCGCCATTCCGCTTCCGGTGCCGGTGCTGGCCGTGGTCATGTTTGTCAGCGGGGCGTCGATCGAGGTGTTCGGTGTGTCCTGGATGACCGCGCTGCACCAGGAGATCCCCGAGGACAAGCTCTCTCGGGTCTTGGCCTACGACATGCTGGGCTCGATCGCCTTCCTCCCCATGGCCATGTCCCTGGCGGGCCCGGTGGAGAGCGCCGTCGGCCGGACGGCCTCGCTGTGGGGCTGCTCGGCACTGATCCTGCTGCTGACCCTGGCGGTGCTGACCGTGCCGGACGTCCGCCGGCTGCGGCGGCGTGAACCGGGTCCCGTCGCCAAGGGACCGGTCGCCGAGGGAGCGGGCCTGGGCACCCTCACTGAGGGAGCCGTCACCACGGGAGCCGTCACCGCGGGGCCTGTCGTCGAAGGACCGGTCATCGTCGCTGAAGGACCGGTCGACCCCGATCCGGCGGCGGCCGAGGGTCAGCACCGCGCCCTGCCGTAGTGCCGTGCCAGTGCGTGGAACGCCTCCTTCGGCTCCCAGTGCCAGTGGGCTGTCGGCTCCTCGGGCGTCTTCCAGATGGGCTTCACCAGGCTGTAGCTCGCCATGTCGAGGTCGTAGCGCGGCCGATGCCGGTGCGGGGCGTCGGGGGTGACGAATTGGTACACCAGAGCCGCGTACAGATCCATCGACTCGAAGACGTCGACCAGGTCGGTGAGATAGGCGGCCTGGGTGCGCTCACTACGGACCAGTTCGCCGATGATCTCAGGGGGCTCCCTGTCGTAGTCGACCACGTCCCAGCCCATCCCGCCCCGCTCCGGGGCTCCCCGGAAGGTGCAGGTGCCGAACTCGGAGACCACCACCGGTTTGCCCCACCTCCGGAACTTCGACAGGGCCCGGACATGCTCGGCCCGCCGCGCGAAGGACGCGTAGTAGTTGACGCTGACCAGGTCGAAGAGCTTCCAGTCCACCTGTTCGTCCTGCGCCGCGCCATAGGTCACCTTGCCGTGGAAGACGGACCTGGCGGCCTTCGCGGCCCGCACGGTGAACGAACGCAGCTCCCGCACCAACGTCTTCGGGTCGTAGTGCCCGCTCGTCAGGTTCTTGATGCGCTCCACGGCATTGGCGCCGGGCACGATGCCCGGCACGAAGAGCATGAACTCGGCGCCGACGCTGAGATGGACCTCGGCCCCCTGGCGCCGCAATCGCTCGGCATGCCTGCCCGTTTCGGCGAGATGGTCAAGGATCTCCGGCTGTGGAACATCCGCCAGCCGCGGCTGGAGCCACACATGCAACCCACGCTCGGCCGCCTCCGTCGAGGTGGCCGCAAGGCGCTCGACACCGGTGCCGAAGACCGAGACCGAGTCGGCGTGGAGCTCGTCCTTGATCGCTCGCATGTCGTGGCGCATCCGCGTGGCATCCCACCCGGTGAACGGGGTCTCCCCGTCGATGAGCTCATAGGACACCCCGCGATACGTCAGCCCGCGCCGACCGCCCGTCCTGCCCGGCGCCGGTTCCGAGACCGGTGACCCGGCCCCTCCAGGCGCCCCGGCCGCCCGCGCCCCGCCTCCCGTCAGCAACGGCCCCATCGCTCCCGCGACACCGACCGCCCCCGCCCTGGCCAGAAATCCGGCCCGGCTGATCTCCTTGTTGCTTGCCATGTCTCCCCCGCTGTGCCGTTCATGTCGTCCATCCGCCGCGGCATCCTCGGCACCACGACGTGACTCCACTCTGGCAAGCGACAGTGCGCGCTGTCGTCGGCCGAAGGTCTGCGCCTCGGCGACCGAGGTATGAACCCGCCGCCACGGAACACGACCTGGGTAGCGACCAGATAGCGACTCAGGTCAGGGTGCTCCGGCCGACGGAGGGTCAGCCCACACTGAAGGCACCGCCCGGCGGTTCGGGCGACGGCACCGCGTCGGCGTCCGTGACCGGCGCCGCCCCGCCCGTGAAGCGCACCAGCGCCTCCCCGTACTCGACACGGGCCGGGAAGGCGTCGGCCGCGGCGCGGCGGGCCAGCACGGCGACCGGCAGTTCGCTGTGCGAGGCCACCAGCACGGTGTTGCCGAAGCGTCGGCCGCGCAGCACCGCGGGCTCGGCGATCAGGCACAGATACGCGAAAGCCGCCCGCAGCGAGGCGAGTTGGGAGCGGAGGAAGGCGAACGGCGCGCCGTCGGCCAGATTCGCCGTGTACCGGCCGCCCGGCCGCAGCACACGGGCGGCGGCGCGCGCGTACTCGACCGAGGTGAGATGCGCGGGCACCCGTGAACCGCCGAAGACATCGGCGATGAGGATGTCGGCGGAAGCGTCGGGCGCGGCCTCCAGGGCGGTCCGCGCGTCCGCGCGGCGCACGGTGATCCCCGACGCGGGCGGCAGCGGCAGATGCTCGTCGACCAGTTCCAGCAGCCCGCGGTCGGCCTCGATCACTTCCTGACACGAGCCGGGCCGGGTCGCGGCCAGATAGCGCGGCAGGGTGAGCGCCCCGCCGCCGAGGTGCAGGACATCGAGGGGGGCACCCGGTTCGGCGGTCTCGTCGAGGACGTGCGCGAGCCGCTGTGCGTACTCGAACTCCAGATAGGTGGGGTCGTCCAGGTCGACGTACGACTGAGGGGCGTCGTCCACCGTGAGCAGCCAGGCATGTGGCCGGTCGAGGTCCGGCATCAGCTTGGCGGTGCCGCCGTCCACGGCGCGGATCACGGGTATGGGCTCGTCCACGCTCTCATTGTGCCGGGCCGGATGCCCTCTCGCGGCCCGACGCCCACCGCCTCGCCCTTCCTGTCCACCCTGGTCCGTTCCCGACCGTTCCCGTCCGTTCCCGTACGCCCCTGTCCGTTGCTGATCCGCCCGCGCCCCGGATTCGCGCGGGGCGCGGGCGGATCGTTCAGCGGTGTGTCACGGCCGGTCGGACACGGTGGTCACCGTCCCCGCGCCCACCGTGCGGCCGCCCTCGCGGACCGCGAAGCCGAGCCCCGGCTCCAGCGGCAGGGCGCGGCCCAGCTCGACCGCCATGGTGACGGTGTCGCCGGGGCGCGCCACCCCGGTGAGCCCGAGGTCGACATCGCCGACCACATCCGCCGTACGGATGTAGAACTGCGGCCGGTAGCCGGTGGAGACCGGCGTACGCCGCCCGCCCTCGGCCGTCGACAGCACGTAGACCCGCGCGGTGAAGTGCCGCCGGGGCACCACGCTGCCGGGCTCCGCGACCACGTGGCCACGGCGCACCGCGTCGCGCGGCACCCCGCGCAGCAGCAGCGCGACGTTGTCGCCCGCCTCCGCGACCTCCATCGGTTTGCCGAAGGTCTCGACACCCGTGACGACGGTCGCCACGTCCGCGCCGAGCACCTCGACCCGGTCGCCGACGCGTACCCTGCCGCGCTCGATGGCACCCGTGACCACCGTGCCGCGCCCGGTGATGGTCAGCACGTTCTCCACCGGGAGCAGGAACGGGGCGTCCGTGTAGCGCACCGGCGTCGGCACATAGAAGTCCACGGCATCCAGGAGCGCCTCGATCGCGCCGGTCCAGCGCGGGTCGCCGTTCAGTGCCCGCAGCCCGGAGACCCGTACGACCGGCGTGCTCTCACCGGGGTAGCCGTGTGCCGACAGCAGCTCGCGCACCTCCAGCTCGACCAGGTCGGTGAGCTCGGGGTCGCCCGCGTCGGCCTTGTTGAGTGCGACCACGATGTGGTCGACGCCGACCTGGCGGGCGAGCAGGACGTGCTCGGCGGTCTGCGGCATGACACCGTCGAGCGCGGAGACCACGAGGATCGCACCGTCGAGTTGGGCCGCGCCGGTCACCATGTTCTTGATGAAGTCGGCGTGGCCGGGCATGTCGACGTGGGCGTAGTGCCGGGTGTCGGTCTCGTACTCGACGTGGGCGATGTTGATGGTGATACCGCGCTCGGCCTCCTCCGGCGCCCGGTCGATGCGGTCGAAGGGCACGTAGGTGCCGCCGGAGCCGCGCTCGCTGAGCACCTTGGTGATGGCGGCGGTCAGGGTGGTCTTGCCGTGGTCGACGTGGCCCATGGTGCCGATGTTGAGATGCGGCTTGGTGCGCACGTACATCTGCTTGGACATGCGGACGGTTCCTCCTCGGAACAGCGGTGGAAGCGCGGACCCCAGGGCCTGTCCGACCCTCCCCTTGCGGGATCCGTCGGAGTTGTCCGAGGAGGGTCAGCTTCGGGTGCCGTCGAGGCAGGCGGGAGTCGTGACGACGGCCATGGCCGTCGCGGCGTCGGCCGTCGCGGCAGTGGCCGTGATCACGGGCGGGGGAACGGCGGCAGCCTTCGGCGCGTCCGCGAAGGCGGACGTCGGCGGGAGGAAGGCGAACCGGAACATGTCGTTGATCATTGCGCACCGTACGATCCGCGTCGAATGGTTTTCGGGGCAGGTGGGGACGGTGTGCCGGGAAGTAACCCGTGGTGCCGCGGAGGCCGTTGTGCGACCGGCCGCCGGTCGCCGGTCGCCAGTCGCCAGTCGCCAGTCGCCGACAACTTTTCGACCAGCCGACGATCGACCGACAGTCGTACGACGAGAGGACAACGTCACAGCGACCGCCACGTCCGGTCGGTTACGCTCCACCGATGCTCGATGTCGCCGTCCCCTCCCCGAAACCGGCCGTGCGCCGCGCCCGCGCGGTGCTGCTGTCGCCGTGGTCGCGGCTGGTGCTGCTCGCCGCGCTGCTGGTGGGCTCGGCGACCTCGGTCTGGGTGTGGCAGCCGCACCGGCTGCTGGCCCATGGCTGGCTCCCTCAGCTGTCCGGTCCGGCGGCCATGGTGCTGTTCACGGTCGCGTACGGGCTGTGCACCGCCGCGCTGGTGCCGCGGCCGCTGCTGAATCTGGCGGCGGGCGCGCTCTTCGGCTGGCAGGCCGGACTGGCCGCGGCGGTCGCCGGTACGGTGCTCGGTGCCGGAATCTCCTTCGGTCTGGGCCGTCTGCTCGGGCAGGACGCACTGCGCCCGTTGCTGCGGGGCCGCTGGCTGACGTCGGCCGACCGGCAGCTGAGCCGTCATGGCTTCCGGTCGATGCTCGCGATCCGGCTCTTCCCCGGCGTACCGTTCGCCGCCGCGAACTACTGTGCCGCCGTGTCCCGGATGGGGTGGCCGTCGTTCCTGCTGGCGACCGGGCTCGGCAGCCTGCCGAACACCGCCGCGTACGTCGTGGCGGGCAGCCATGCGACCACCCCCACCTCGCCCGTCTTCCTCATCGCGATGGCGTGCGTCGCCGTTCCCGCGCTGGCCGGGGTGGTGGTGGCCTGGCGCAAACGCGGCAGGCCGCGGGCCCCGCGCGCCGCCGGGAGCAGTACGCCGCCCGTCTGACGCGCGTCCCGCCGAGCCGGAGGGTCAGCCGCCGGTGGCGCCCGTCCCCGCGGCCGGGGGCGCCGCCGCGGCCCGCGCGGACAACGGCTCGGCGATGTCCTCGAGGGAGCGGCGTTCCGCCGGAACGGCCAGGAACGCGGCGATCAGCCCGGCCACCATCATCAGCGACGCCCCGATGCAGAAGGCCAGTACGGTGTCGGCGACCACACCACTCGCCGTGAGATCCGCGAAGATCAGCGGGCCGGTGATCCCTCCCGCCGCGGTACCGATCGCATAGAAGAAGGCGATGGCCAGTGCGCGCGTCTCCATCGGGAAGACCTCGCTCACCGTCAGATAGGCGGAGCTGGCCCCGGCCGAGGCGAAGAAGAGGACCACGCACCAGCAGGCGGTCATCGTCGTCGCGGTGAGCCGGCCCTGGCCGAAGAGCCAGGCAGTGACGAACAGCAGCGCTCCGGAGAGGACATAGGTCCCCGCGATCATCGGCCTGCGGCCGACCGTGTCGAAGAGCTTGCCGAGCAGCAGCGGACCGAGGAAGTTGCCGAAGGCGATGACCGCGAAGAAGTAGCCGGTGACACCGCTGGACACGGAGAAGAACCTCACCAGGATCGAGCCGAAGCCGAAGGTGATCGCGTTGTAGAGGAACGCCTGCCCGATGAAGAGGGCGAGGCCCAGGACCGCGCGCCGGGGGTAGGAGCTGAAGAGCGTCCGGCCGATGTCGACGAAGCCGGTGCTCTTGCGGGTCCGGATGGTGATGGACCGGGCCGGTTCGGGGAGGCGGCGGCCGGTCTCGTCCTCGACGCGCCGTTCGACGTCCGCGACCAGTTGCTCGGCCCCCTCCGACCTGCCGTGGATGAACATCCAGCGCGGGCTCTCCGGGACATGGCGGCGCACCAGGAGGATCACCAGTCCCAGGACCACCCCGAGGGCGAAGGTGAGCCGCCATCCGATGTTCTGCGGGAAGAAGTCGGTGTTCAGCATCAGGACGGACAGCAGCGAGCCGCCCATCGCGCCCAGCCAGAAACTGCCGTTGATGATCAGGTCGACGCGGCCCCGGTACCGGCTGGGGATCAGTTCGTCGATCGCGGAGTTGATGGCCGCGTACTCCCCTCCGATGCCCAGGCCGGTGATGAAGCGGCAGAGGAAGAACCACCAGACGGAGAAGGAGACGGCGGTCAGGGCCGTGGCCGCGAGATAGACCACGAGCGTGATCATGAACAGCTTCTTCCGGCCGTACCGGTCCAGCCGAAGAACAGGGCTCCGCAGCACGCTCCGGCGACATAGAGGGCCGCGGCCATGCCCGTGACCTGGGCATCGGTGATGGGCAGACCGCTGCCGGGCTCGGAGAGCCGGCTGGCGATGTTGCCGACGACGGTCACTTCCAGGCCGTCGAGGATCCATACGGTGCCCAGCCCGATGACGATCATCCAGTGCCAGCGGGACCAGGGCAGCCGGTCCAGCCGCGCCGGAACTTCGGTCGTGACGGTCCCCGCCGCCGCGCGGGCGTACTCGTCCCCTGATGATCCATGCCCGGTCACGGTCATACGGCTCGGCTCCTCGGCAGGTCCTCGGCACCGCGAACGCGGTGTGCCGAGGCGCCGGGTACCCCATGATCAAAGCGATTAACGGGTGAGCGGACCGGGCCCTTGGCCGTCTCTTACCCGGGGACGCTACGCTGCCCCACGAACCCGGTGGTTGATCGTCGACCACCGGCTTCTTCCCGTCGGCCACCCCGCCTGACCCGGTCGTGCCCCGTCACGCACCGGCCAGGGCATGATCAGCCTTTGGATAGCGTAGACGCAATGTCGTGGTTTGAATCTTTCATTCTCGGGCTTGTCCAGGGGCTGACCGAGTTCCTTCCGATTTCTTCCAGTGCCCATCTGCGGCTCACGGCCGCCTTCGCGGGTTGGAACGACCCGGGGCCCGCCTTCACCGCGATCACCCAGATCGGCACCGAGCTCGCGGTGCTCATCTACTTCCGGAAAGACATCGCCCGTATCGTCTCGGCCTGGTTCCGCTCGCTCTACAGCAAGGAACGGCGTTCCGACCACGACGCCCAGATGGGCTGGCTGGTGATCGTCGGATCCATACCCATCGGTGTGCTCGGCATCACGCTCCAGGACCAGATCGAGGGCCCGTTCCGTGATCTGCGGCTGATCGCCACCACCCTCGTGGTCATGGGTGTGGTGCTGGGCTTCGCCGACCGGCGGGCGGCGCGCGACGAATCGGGCGGGCGGCACCGGGTCGCCAAGCAGCGCAAGACGCTCGAGGAACTCGGGGTCAAGGACGGGCTCATATTCGGCGCCTGCCAGGCGATGGCTCTGATCCCGGGCGTCTCCCGGTCGGGAGCGACCATCAGCGGCGGTCTGCTGATGGGTTACACCCGCGAGGCCGCCGCCCGCTACTCCTTTCTCCTCGCCGTACCGGCGGTCCTGGCGTCCGGGCTCTTCGAGCTGAAGGACGCGTCCGAGGGGCACACCTCCTGGGGCCCCACCATCTTCGCAACCGTTATCGCCTTTGTTGTTGGATATGCGGTTATTGCTTGGTTCATGAAGTTCATCTCCACCAAGAGCTTCATGCCGTTCGTGATCTACCGGATCCTGCTGGGTCTGGTCCTCTTCGCCCTGATCGGCTTCGGTGTGCTGAGCGCGCACGCGGCCGAGTCGGCAGGCTGACGTTCCTGACCCCCGTGGCATCGGCGGGGAGACCCGTGACACGGGCAGGGAGATGGGCCGCCGGCCGAGGAGGGAGGAGTCCGGCGGCCCCTTCGCCCAGGTCTGGCGCCCCCTGAGCGGCATGGGAAGAGTCAACCGTCCCGTGGTGCGGGCCGGGAAGGGTGTGCGGTAGATATATGCAAGCACTCTCGCCACACGGGGTGTGAATAGATCACACACCGTGAGTCCCTGCCCCTAGCTGCGCACTTTCTCTTCTTCCTCACGCGTGGCCCTCGTCACGCGCGTCTCTCCTCATGACGCGCGTCTCTCCTCATGCCCGTCCGACGGCACCCGCACGCTCATCCGGCGGCGATGCCGACCAGCTCGTCCAGCGAGTCGATCCGCCAGTCCGCCAGGGCCGCGTCGGCCGTCCCGGCCCACAGATGCCCCCATGGCCCGCGCCGGACATGCGCGGCCCTCAGCCCGGCGGCCTTCGCCGGGCGGATGTCGAACGCCGGACAGTCCCCCACGTACACGGTGCGGTCCGGCGCGCTGCCCGCGAGCTCCAGCACCCGGTGGAAGAATCCGGCCTCGGGCTTGGCGACGCCCCATGTGCCCGAGGTGGCGACGGCGTCGGCCGGCAGCTCCAGCGCCCGCAGCAGCTCGCCCATGCGGACCGTCTGGTTCCCGGCCACCACGACGCGCGCGCCGGTCCCCCGCAGCCGACCGAGCGCGCTCCGGACGTCCGGATACAGATCGGCCTCGGCCAGCCGCTCCCCGCGCCCGGCCGCCTCGCGCGCCCGCCACTCGGCGGCGATGTCGATCCCCGGCTTCAGCAGACGGAGCGCGTCCGCGTCCGCGCGCCCCTGCGCGACGACGGCTCCCACCAGGGCGGAAAGAGTGTGCCGCGGGACACCGAGCCAGTCGGCCCACGCGGCCCAGTGGCGGTCCTCGCGGATGAGGGTCGAGCCGACGTCGAACACGAAGGTCTCCATCACCGGCAGCACCCTACGACCCCACGGCCCTCCCGCCCCGCGGGCGCTCCGTCAGCCCTTGCCTTCACCCCGGCCGGCCGGCCAGTCCGCGTACCGGATCCGGGCGCGGTCCAGCACCTCGCCCGTTGTCCCCCACTCGTTCCTGCCCAGCCGGGCCAGCGGCTTGAGCCGGTCGATCCCGGGGTGCCCGTCGGTCATGACGGCCTCGTCGACCACGGCGTGCACCACCCGCCCGAAGACCACCGTGGAGTCCCCCAGCCCCAGCGTGCCGTGCAGCACACACTCGAGCGCCACCGGCGACGCCGCCACCCGCGGCGGCTTCACCCGCAGACTCGTCTCCTGCTCGATCCCCACCTCCTCGAACTCGCTGACCCCGTGCGGAAAGTCCGTCGCAGTCGCGTTGACCTGCTCGAAGAGCTGCTCGGGGGCGAAGTTCACCACGAACTCGCCGGTCTCCTCGACATTGCGCAGCGAATCCTTCCGCCCGACGGAGGTGAACTGCACGATCGGCGGGGACACACACGAGACGGAGTAGAACGAGTGCGGCGCCAGATTGGCCGTCCCGCCCCCCGACACCGTCGACACCCAGGCGATCGGCCGGGGCACCACGACTGAGGTCAGCAGCTTGTAGAAGGGGGTCCGGTCCATGGCCTCGGGATCAAAGTCGATACGCATGCCGCCCAGTATCCGCGCCCACGCCGGGGAGCCCAACCACGGGCCGCTCCTGCGCTCCCCAGCCACGTCCCGTCTCCACCGCGGAGACGATTTTATTTAGCGTGCAACCATTCCAGCCCCTCACAAGTCCTTCACATGTCGGAGTCAACCTGAGGGGCCATAGGAACGGCCGCGTCACCACCACCCCGACGGTGTTCTCGACAAGCATGTTCTCGACAAGCAGTACGGGACCCAGATGCTCGTCAGCGTCACCCGCATGAGCGAGGACTCGGACATCCTCGCCGAAGACCCCCACTGGACCGGCCCCCTCCAGTAGTCCCGACGCGGTGGGCCGCGGTCTTGACGCCTTGTCGACAATGACGCCTTCCCGGCACCGGGGGCCGGGAAGGCGTCACCCACCCGTCAGTCCTGGCCGCGGGGTTCGCCGGGGTAGGTGCCGAAGGACCAGGTGTTGCCCTCCGGGTCCGCTATCGCGAACTCCCGGCTTCCGTAGGGCTGGTCCTCGATCTCGCGGACGAGCGTCACCCCGGCCGCGGTGAGCCGCGCGTGGAGCGCGTCGACGTGTGCGGTGACGATGTAGGCACCGGAGGTGCCCGGCTGGAGGCATCCCTTCTCGCCGGACGGGTCGTAGGAGCCGAGCATGATCCCGCCGCCCTCGGGCCAGTCGAGCTGGGCGTGGGCGACGCGGTCGCCGTCCCGGTAGACGGCCGTGCGCTGGAAGCCGACCGTGTCGACCAGGAAGTCGATCAGGGCGGGGGCGTCGTGCGCCTGGAAGGTGGGCCAGACATCGGGGGCTCGGAGCTGAGGCTTCTCGGTGGTGTGCGTAGTGTTCATGGGCCCCAGTCTTCGCCGCCGCCATGGGCCCCGGCTTGGATATTCCGGCACTCTTCGGCAAGCCAGGCCGTCGGGCTGACGCCGGTGTACCGGCGGAAGTCGCGGACGAGGTGGGAGTGGTCGTAGTAGCCGCACTCGGCGGCGATACGGGACAGCTCCGGCGGGCGGTGGGCGGCGGCGCGGGCCACCGCGGACCTGGCGTGCTGGAAGCGCATCAGCCGGGCGGCCTGCTTGGGGCCCAGCCCCGTTTCGGCGCGGAACAGGGTGGTCAGCCGGCGCGGGCTGAGCGCCACATGGTCCGCGAGACCGGACAGGGTGCCGGTACCGCGGTGGCGGGCCAGCCAGGCCCATGCCTCGGCGACCTCGGGGCGCACCGCGGTGTGCCGGGTCGCCTCCGCGCGCTGCCGCAGATAGGTGGCGAGGGTGGCGAAGCGTTCGTCCCAGCGGTCCTCGGCGCACATCCGCTCACGCACCTCGGCGGCCTGTGCGCCGAGCAGATCCGTCCCGGAGACCACCAGCTGGGAGGTGAGTTCACCGGCGGGCAGCCCGAGGAGCGCACGGGCGGCCAGGGGATGCAGCGCCAGTTGGACACCCGCCTCGTGGCTGTCCTGGACCACATAGGCCGGGTCCTGGTGCAGCCCGGCGACCACGATGTCGGTCCGCGCGGCGTCGGTGCCGTACGCATGCTCCGGGGTGCGGCCGGTGACGACCGGGCCCTCGAGGGAGAAGATCAGCGTGAGATACGGCGAGGGCAGCCCGCGGTGCAGCGCCGGGAGGACCCCGGCGGAGCGGTAGCCGACCGCGGACACGACCATGCCGTCGAGCCCTGGAGTGGCCCGCACGAACTCGCGGGTGCTCATGGACCCAGTATGGGCCACCGCTCGGCCGCGGGGTCCGGCCCCGGTGCGGCTGGTGGCCGGGTCGTGGCGTACGGACCACGGCCCGGCTCGTCACACCCGCGGGTCCCGGCGCTCCGCCGTGTCCAGCAGCGCGGCGTGTGCCGCCGCCGTCAGCACCGCCGCCGCGAGCACCCAGGGGATCCAGTTGCCGGGGTTGGGCAGCCACGTCCGGCCCAGCGCGACCGGGTAGACGACCGCCGCGTACACCGCGGGGACGGACGGGCGGACGACACCCTTCCGGGCGGCGGCGACGAACAGCGGCGGACCGAGCAGTCCGGCGGAGAACACCACGCCCAGCACCCACAGCACCCGGCTCCGGCGGGTGGCGTAGAAGGGTGCGGTCGTGCGGGCGGGAACGTCGGTCATGGGCCACCTCTCGGCCGTCGGGGCCCACGCGCCCGGGCCGGAACACCGCGCGCGGGAACACCGCGCGAGCGTCGTGGACGGGTGTCGTGGGCGGGGTGGGCATCGTGGATGTGCTTCGAGAAAACGCCTCAACTCGGCCCGTCCCGTTCCGGTTCCGGATGCAGCCGGCTGAGTGCGTGATGGGCCCCGGCGGTGCCGATCCCGTCCAGGCTGAGGAGTTGCCGCGCCGATAAACTGGACAGGAGTTCGAGATTGTCGACGCCGGCCCGCAACAGGGTATTGGCGAGGCGGTGCCCGATTCTGTCGTGGCCGAGCGCGTCGAAGAGTTCACCGCCCTCGCAGGAACATCGGGACTTCCCACCGGGGGACTTGGGCGTGTTCTGCCGGGTGGTGGTGCACGCGGAGCACACATCGATCATCCGGCCATCCTGTCGCGCTCTGGCCCAGCTCATGAGGACCATGGCCTCCCGTACCGCGCTCACGCTGTCGGCCGCGCGAGATGAATGAGTGGCGCCACAGATGTCACATCGAATGATGATCCAATGGCTCATCTGTGCATGATGGCAGACGGTGTGGCAACGGGCTTTCTGCGTAGTCGCTTTCAGTCTCCCCCGCCCGCACCGCATTCCGACCGGAACATGCGTTTCTCACAGTCGCTTGATTACAAAAGCAACTGTTACGCCGCCCGGAGTGGTGAAAGCGTGAGCGGACAGTGGACAGCGGAGAGCCTCGGGGGTGTCCGGGCGAGCCGTCGGAAGCGTCTCGAAACGCGCCGGTACCGGGAGTGCCGACGCCACGGGCACCGGCGACGTAAGCCCGGACGTGAGCGGATCTCACGCGGACGGCGGTTCCCATGCGGACAGCGGACACCCGCCTCCGGACTCATAACCCCGCGGCCCGGGACGGCGATCGCCGTGCTGTCCTCCCGAGCCCCACCCGGGCTCGACCGACCGACAACGGGAACGGCTGGGTGATGAGAAACAACGCCACTCACAACGGTGCGGCCGGTGCGAAAGGCGGCCGGGCACGACGATGGCGAATACCCGTGGCCCTGGGGCTGACGGCGCTGCTGGCCGCCGGGGGCACCGCGGCGGTGAAGGCCACCGGGTCCTCCGCGCCCGGGCACACCCCCGCCCCCGCCGCCGTGATCGCCTCCCACAACGCTCCGCTGACCTCGGAGGAGTCCCGCAAGGCCGCCCGGATCGCCATCGAGCAGGCCACCTCGGGCCGAAAGGCCACCGGCAACGGCCGTGAGGAGAACGCCGCGGGCGCGGCCGGGGCCGAGCTGCTGGACACCCACCGCCCGCCGCGGGCCACGTCGAAGGCCGCGGCGCCGGACGGTGAGGCCGAGGTCCAGCTCTACGACTACGCCTCGGACAGCCTGATCACCCGCCGGGTCGATCTGCGCTCCGGGAAGGTGCTGGCCACGGAACGCCGCCACGGTGTGCAGCCGCCGCCCAGTCTCGCGGAGGCCCGGCAGGCCGTGAAGATCGTCCTCGCCGACCGCCGCCTGGGTCCGGGGATGCGCGCGTCGTACGCGTCCGCGACAAAGAAGAAGCTGACCTCGCCTGCCCAACTCAAGCTCCAGGGCATGGCGTTCCTGGCCGCCCGCGCCGACGGCGTCGAGGGAGCCCGGCAGGTGTCCCGGTGCGGCGCCCACCGATGTATCCAGCTCTTCGTACGCGTTCCGGGTGGCAAGTGGATCGACACCAGCCGCATCGTCATCGATCTGTCGGCCCGGCGCGCCGCCGTCATCGGCCTCTGAGGGGAGCCCCGTTCGTGTTCCGTGTCCTTTGGCGTGCCCGGATGCTCGTGGCCGCCGCGGTTCTGCTGGTGCTGGGGATGCCGGGGCCGGCGTCCGCCGCCCCCCGGGAACCCTCGGCGGCCGCCGACTGCCCCGCGGCCAACCGCGTCGACAAGACCCTGAAGAACGGCGCCCGTTGGCAGATGTGCTGGGATGTCGACCGCAACACCGGTGTGGTGCTGAGCGATGTGACGTACACCCCCCTGCGCGGCACTCCGACCCGGGTGCTGAAGAGCGCGTCGCTGGCCGAGGTGCATGTGCCCTACGACAGTGGGCAGCCGCGTTTCTACGACGTGTCCTCCATCGGCTTCGGCGACCTGGAGCAGGGCACCCTCACCCGGCTGACGAAGAAGGACTGCCCCACGGGGCGGCTCGGGAGCTTCCGGGACACCGCCGTGCTGTGCAGCGAGGAGCAGCCGCGGCCCTTCGCGTACAAGAGCGCGGTGGAGAAGGGGGTGCTGCACGGCAGCGATCTCACCGTCTTCTCGGTATCGGAGATCGGCTGGTACGACTACATCGTCGAGTGGCGCTTCGCCGACGACGGCTCGATCACCCCGAGGGCGGGCGCCACCGGCTCCCTGTCGCCGTTCCAGTTCTCCGACGCGACCAGTGGCTGGCCGACCGGGGTCGGCTCCACCCGGTTCAGCGAGAACCACACGCACAACATCTTCTGGCGGCTGGACTTCGATGTCGACGGGGAGCGGAAGAACGCCGTCGAGCAGTACGACTTCCCCGGCGGCGGCGCCGCGAAGCGCACCACCGAACGCACCGTGCTCTCCCGTGAGACGGCCGCCGACCTCGCACCGACCCGCTTCTGGCGGGTGGTGAACCCGACCGCCGAGAACGCCGACGGCCACCCGAAGTCGTGGGAGATCGACAACCACGAGAGCGACCAGTACCGGGGGCCGGACCACACCGAGGACTTCACCCACCACGACATGTACTTCACCCGCTACCGGGCGTGCGAGCGGCTGGCGTACGGCAACGCCGCGAACTCCTACGGCACCACCGCGTCCGGCTGCGCCGCCTCGGTGGACAGGTTCGTCAACGGTGAGAAGCTCACCGACCCGGTGGCCTGGGTCAGTGTCGACTTCCACCACGTACCCCGGGACGAGGACCAGGACCCCATGCCCACGCACTGGCAGGGCTTCCGGATCGTCCCCCGCGATGTGACCGCCACCAGCCGGCTGCCGTGACCCCCGGCAGACCGTCCGTCCCCTCGTGTGCCAAGGAGTACACCGTGCTGCACCGCTCCGACACCCTCCCCAGAGACGAGCGGCGCCCCAAGGAGCGCCGTCTCCTCGAAGACCGTCTGGCCGCCCTGGCCCGCGCCCACCGGGTGCCGGGCGCCCAACTCGCCGTGTACGACGGCGGGTTCACACTCGCCGTGGAGACCGGTGTGCTGGACACGGACACCGCGGAGCCGTTCACCGCCGGGGCGGCGGTGCCCATCGGCTCGATCACCAAGTGCTACACCGCGACGGTGGTGATGCTGCTGGTGGCCGACGGCGACGTGGAGCTCGACGACCAGCTCGGCGACCACGTACCGGAGCTGCGGCGGGCCGGACCGCCGTGCACGGTGCGCCAGGTGCTCAGCCACACCGCCGGGCTGCCGTCCGGCCCCGACTCCGACCAGGTGGCCGCGCTGACCGCGTCGCGCTATCTGCTGGACCACTGCACCGACCGGAGCCTGGTGATGGCGCCCGGCACCGACTTCTCCTACTCCAACGCCGGGTATGTGGCGGCGGGCCGGCTCATCGAGACGGTCACCGGGATGAGCTGGGCGGAGGCCATACGGTCGGTCCTGCTGGAACCGCTGGGCACCGTGCCGTGCTTCGTCGGCGCCACCGGCACCGCGCGCCGTCCGGTGGCGCTCGGCCACGCGGGCAACACGGCCACGGGCAGAACCCGGCCGGTGCGCCAGAACCTCGCCCCGGCGGAGGCCGCGGCCGGGGCCCTCGCGGCCAGTGCCCTCGATCTGGTGGCGCTGGCCCGGGTGCACACCGGCGACGGTCCGCCGGGGCTGCTGCCTCCGGAGCTGGCGGCGCGGGTGCGCCGTCCGGTGTCCGGCGCCGATCCCGGTGTGCTCGCCGACGGCTGGGGCCTGGGGTTCGCGCTGTTCCGGCGGGACGACACCCTGTGGTTCGGCCACGACGGCAACGCCCAGGGGACCTCCTGCCATCTGCGGGCGGATCCGGTCAGCGGTGCCGTGGTCGCGTTCACCAGCAACGCGAGCGGTGGCACCGAGCTGTGGCACGAACTCGCCGACGGGCTCGAGGACATCACCGGGATCCGGGTGCCCGCCACCCCGGCCCGCCCGGCCGCGGCCAGCCCGATGGCAGCGACGGCCCAGTGCACCGGGATCTATCTCAACGGCGACATCGAGTACCAGGTGACGATGAGCGACAGCGGCGGTCTCGCGCTGTCCGTGGACGGCGATCTGCCCGCTCCCCTGGTCTGTCACGAGGACCTCACCTGTGACCTGGTGGACCCGTCCTCCGGGCGCCGGATCCCCGGTGGCCGCTTCGTACGCGATCCGCGGACCGGCGCGGTCGACCGCATTCAGCTCTCGGGCCGGATGGCCCGCAAGAACGCCCTGGTCTGAGCTCCGGCGTCCGGTCCTCCCCACACCGGACCTCCCCACCGGACCTCCCCACCGCGGCGGACTCCCCCACGCTCACCGCCCAGGCCGCGCGGCACCCCGTCCCCCTCCCCGCCCGATCACCGCTCCGAAGGGCAGCCCCATCATGATGGACCGCCACGAGATGTCATCCGGTCAGGCAACCGCCGGTTCGGCCACCACCCGTTCAGCCCCCGCCCATTCGGCCACCGCCGACCCGGCCACCACCGATTCGGGCACCATCGACTCGGCCACCGCCGATCCGGCTTCCGCACCCCAGGACGCCCCGGGCCTGCCCCCCGCGGAGTGGAACGCCACCGGCCATGACGTCTCCCGTGCCCCGCTGGACGCCCTCTTCGCCGTGTGGGCGGCGCGCACCCCGGACGCTCCGGCGCTGGTGGCGCAGGACCGGACATGGTCCTTCGGCGAGGTCGAGGAGTGGGCGAACCGACTGGCCCACCAGCTGATCGGACGTGGTGTGGGACCGGAGCGGGTGGTGGCCCTGGTGCTGCCGCGCTCGGCCGAACTGGTCGTGGCCGAGCTGGCGGTGGCGAAGGCCGGAGGCGCGTTCCTCCCGGTGGACCCGGCCCACCCCGAGGGGCGCCGGGCCATGATGCTGGCCGACGCCCGAGCCACCGTGGTGCTGGAGGACCCGGCGGCGATCCGGTCCGTGACCGGCCCGGCCCACGCACCCGGTGACGCGGACCGGCTCGCCCCGCTGCTGCCGGACCATCCGGCGTACGTCATCTACACCTCGGGGTCCACCGGTGTGCCCAAGGGGGTGATGGTGCCCCACAGCGGCCTGGGGAACTTCTCGGCCGCGACCGCCGAACACTACGCCGTACGGCCGGGCGACCGGGTGCTCCAGTTCTCCTCGCCCAGCTTCGACGCCTCGGTGCTGGAGCTGTGCTCCTCGCTGATGGCGGGGGCGGCGCTGGTGGTGCCGCCGGAAGGGCCGCTGCTGGGAACCGAGTTGTCCGCGGTGCTGCGGGACCACGCGGTGACCCACGCCCTGATCCCCCCGGCCGCGCTGGCCACGGTGCCCGCGGAGGAGGTGCGCCGGGGGCTGCCGGACCTGCGCACGCTGATCGTGGGCGCCGAGGCGTGCCCGGCCGGGCTGGTGGATCTGTGGGCGCCGGACCGGCGGCTGGTCAACTCCTACGGTCCGACCGAGGCCACCGTGGTGGCCACCTGGACCGGCGCGCTGCGCGCGGGCTCCGGCACCCCGCCGATCGGCCGTCCGCTGCCCAACACCCGCGTGCACGTCCTGGACGGGACGATGCGGCCGGTGCCGGTCGGCACCACCGGCGAGCTGTACATCAGCGGCTTGGGGGTGGCCCGCGGCTATCTGGACCGGCCAGGGCTCACGGCGGAACGTTTTGTCGCCGCCCCCTCCGGTCCGCCGGGCACCCGGATGTACCGCACCGGCGACCTGGCGCGCTGGACGGCCGACGGGGAGCTGGAGTTCCTCGGCCGGACCGACCACCAGGTCAAGGTGCGCGGTTTCCGTATCGAGCTGGGCGAGGTGGAGGCCGCGCTCGCACGTCATCCGGAGGTGGGGGCCGCCGCCGTCACCGTCCGGGAGGACGAGCCGGGGCACCGGCGGCTGGTGGCGTACGTGGTACCCGCCGGTGGCGGGGCCCCGCCGGGAGCCGCGGAACTGCGGGCCGCGGTGAGCCGGTTGCTGCCCGCCCATATGGTGCCGTCCGCCTATGTCCCGCTGGACGCGTTCCCCCTCACCCCGCACCGCAAGATCGACCGCGCGGCGCTGCCCGCACCGCGCTCCGCCCCGGACGGGGACGCCCGGCACATCGCCCCGCGCACCCCGGCCGAGACCGCCCTCGCCCGGCTCTGGGCCGAGGTGCTCCCGGTGGACACCGTGGGTGTCGAGGACGACTTCCTCGGGCTCGGCGGCGACTCGATCCTGGGGGTCCGGCTGCTGTCCCGGGTCCGGGCGGAGCTGGGCGCGGAACTGACGCTGCGTGAGCTGCTGGACGCCCGGACGGTGGCGCGGCTGGCGCGGGCGCTGCCCACCGAGCCCGTGGCCGCGGACCCGCCGATCCCGCGCGCGCCGCGCGACCGTCCGCTGCCGCTGTCCGCCGCCCAGCGGCGGCTGTGGTTCCTGGACGACCTGACCTCCGGCGGAACCGAGTACAACACCGGGGCCGGGCTGCGGCTGAGCGGCCCGCTGGACACGGAGGCGCTGTGCCGCGCGCTGGACGGGCTGGCCGCCCGCCACGACGCGCTGCGGACCACCTTCGCCACGGTGGACGGACACGGGGTGCAGCGGGTGGCCGGGCGGGGCACCGTACCGCTGGAGCGCGCCGATCTGAGCGGACTGCCCGCCGCCGGGCGGGCCACGGCCGTCGACCGGCTGCTGACCGAGGAGCTGAGCCGCCCCTACGACCTGGAGCGGGGGCCGCTGACCCGGGCGCTGCTGATCCGGCTCGCCGCCGACGACCACATCCTGCTGCTGGCCCAGCACCACATCGTCACCGACGGCTGGTCGGTCGGGGTGCTGGTGCGGGAACTGGCCGCGCTCTACGGGGCGCAGGTGGCGGGGACGGACGCCGGACTGCCGCCGCTGCCCCTCCAGTACCCGGACTACGCCGTGTGGGAGCGGAGTCGTCCGGCCCCGCCGCGGCAGGAGACGGATCTGAAGTACTGGCGGACGAGGCTCGCCGGGATGCAGACGCTGGAGCTGCCCACCGACCGCCCCCGGCCGCCGGTGCGCACCACCGCCGGCGCGGTCCACCGCCATGAACTGCCCGCCGATCTGGTGGCGGACCTGGTACGGCTGGGCCGGGAGCGCGGCACCACGCTGTTCACCCTGCTCGCGGCGGCCGTGTCGGTGCTGTTCGCGCGCTATTCGGGGCAGCGCGACATCTCCTTCGGCACCGTCACCAACGGACGCCACCGCAGAGAACTGGATTCCGTCGCCGGGTTCTTCGTCAACACCCTGGTGCTGCGCGCGGATGTGGACGGGGACACCACGGTCGAGCAGTTCCTCGACACCATGCGCGAAACGGTGCTGGACGCGTTCGCCCACGACGAGCTGCCGTTCGAGCGGGTCGTGGAGGCGCTTGTCCCGCAGCGCGACCCGAGCCGCAATCCGCTGGTGCAGGCGCTGGTCGTCCAGCAGGGCGCGATGGTGCCGACCCGGGAGGCCGGGGCGGTGCGGATCACCGAGCACGCGCTGCCGCGGCCCGCCGCGCGGTTCGATCTGGTGCTGGAGTTCCTGCCGCGGGAGAGCGGTTCGCTGGGGCTGACCGTGGAGTACAACTCCGATCTGTTCGACGCCGGGACGATGGAGCGGATGGCCACCCATCTGCACCGGCTGCTGGGGGCCATGGCGGCGGCTCCGGAAACACCCCTGATCGAGCTCCAGATGCTGACCGACGCCGAGTGGCGCACGATGCTCGATTCCTGGAACGGGCGGGGGCTTCCGGCCCCGGACACCACGCTGCCCGAGCTGTTCGAGGCACAGGCGGCCCGCCGCCCCTCGGCTCCTGCGGTGGCCCACGGGGACGTCCGGCTCACCTACGGCGAGGTGAACCGGCGGGCCAACCGGCTGGCCCGGCTGCTGATCGCCCGGGGTATCGGCCCGGAGGACCTGGTGGCGCTGGCGCTGCCGCGGACCGCCGACCTCGTGGTGGTGCTGCTGGCGGTGCTCAAGGCGGGCGCGGGCTATCTGCCGGTGGACCCCGGTTATCCGGCCCAGCGCATCGCGTTCATGCTGGACGACGCCGCGCCCGCGGTGGCGCTGACCACCGGTGAGGCGGCCGCGTCCCTGCCCCCGGGCGCGGACATCCTGGTCCTGGACGACACCGCGGTCCGCTCCGACCTGGCCGCGCGCCCGGACGGCGACATCACCGACGCCGAGCGGACCCGGCCGCTGGCACCGGCCCACCCCGCCTATGTCATCTACACCTCCGGCTCCACCGGCAGGCCCAAGGGTGTGGTGGTCACCCACCGCAGTGTGGCGGCTCTCGCGGCCTGGGCCGATGCGGAGCTGGGGCGGGGCCGGCTGACCGATGTGGTGGCCTCCACCTCGCTCAACTTCGATGTCTCGGTGTTCGAGATCCTGTGCCCCCTGCTGACCGGGGGCAGTGTGGAGGTGGTCCGCGATCTGCCCGCGCTCATCGATCCGCGGGAGCGGCCGCACACTCCCGGGCTGATCAGCGGGGTGCCGTCGGTGTTCGGCCGGATCCTGGGCGGGGACACGGCGGCCTGGGCGGAGGGAGCGACCGGGACGGTGGCGCTGGCGGGCGAGGCGCTGCCCGCCCAGACCGTACGGGACGTCCGCGACGCCATGCCGTCGTGCCGGATCGCCAACCTGTACGGGCCGACCGAGGCCACGGTGTACGCCACCGCGTGGTTCTGCGACGGCGCGGCTCCCGAGCAGGCCCCGCCGATCGGACGGCCGGTGGCGGACACCCGCGCCTATGTGCTGGATCCGACGCTCCGGCTGGTGCCGCCCGGGGTGACTGGGGAGCTGTACCTCGGCGGGCAGGGGCTGGCGCGCGGCTATCTCAATCGGCCCGCGCTGACCTCCCGGCGCTTCGTGGCGGACCCCTTCGGCGCGCCCGGCAGCCGGATGTACCGCACCGGCGATCTGGTGCGGTGGAACGGCGACGGCCAGCTGGAGTACATGGGCAGGGCCGACGACCAGGTCAAGATCCGTGGTTTCCGTATCGAGCTGGGCGAGGTGGAGACGGCGCTGCTGCGCCACCCCGAGGTGGCCGGGGCCGCCGCCGTCGCCAAGGAGTCCGGCGATGTCAAGCGGCTGATCGCCTATGTGGTGGCCGCGCCGGGGGCCTCCCCGGACCCGGCCGGGCTGCGCCGGTTCCTGCGGCGCGGGCTGCCCGACTACATGGTGCCCGCGACCGTACTGGTGCTGGACCGGATGCCGCTCAACCCCAACGGCAAGCTGGACCGCGGCCGGTTGCCCGACCCGGACTGGAGCGCCACGGCGGCGAGCGGCTATGTGGCACCGCGGACCGCGACCGAGCGGGCCCTCGCGGCGGTGTGGGCGGGGATCCTGCGGGTGCAGCGGGTCGGCGTCGAGGACAACTTCTTCTCCCTCGGTGGCGATTCGATCCTCAGCATCCAGGTCGTCTCCCAGGCGCGGCAGGCCGGGCTCCCGCTCACCTCGCGCGATGTCTACCGCCATCAGACGATCGCCGCGCTCGCGCTGCATCTGGACACCTCCGCCCCGGCCGAGCGGCCCGCCGCCACCGAGGACCAGGAGGCCATCGGGGAGCTTCCGCTGACGCCCATTCAGCGGTGGCTGTTCGAGCACGACCCGGAGCGGGCCGCGCACTTCAACCAGACCGTGTCCGTGGTGCTGGCCGAGGACGTGGACCAGGAGGCGCTGCGCGGCGCCCTGGCGGCGCTCCTGGCCCACCACGACGCGCTGCGCTCCCGCTTCCCGCTGTGCGACGGCGGCCCGGACCGCGGCCACTGGATCGACGGCGGCGGGGCCGGGGAGACACCGCTTCGCGCCGCCGCGGACGGCGCCCGCCACCTCGGCGGCTTCGATCTCGCGGAAGGACCGCCGCTGCGCGCGGTGTTCGAGGAGGGCGCCGGCGGACGGCCGCCGGTGCTCCATCTCACCGCGCACCACGCCGTGGTGGACGGGGTCTCCTGGCGCATCCTGCTGGAGGACCTGGACACCGCCTACCGCGACCTGGCCGCTGGCGGCACGGTCCGGCTGCCCGCGAAGTCGTCCTCGCTGCGCCACTGGGCACTGCGGCTGACCCGGCACGCGGAGGCCGGAGGGTTCGACGACGAGACCGCGTACTGGGCCGGGGTGGCGAAGGACTGCGATCCGGCCCTGCCGACGGACCGTCAGGGCGAGAACACCTACGCCTCGGCCCGCTCGGTCGCCGTCCGGCTCGGCGAGGACGAGACCACCGCCCTGCTCCAGACCCTGCCCGAGGTGTACCGGACGCAGGTCAACGATGTGCTGCTGAGCGCGCTGGCCCGGGTGCTGACCGGGTGGACCGGGCGGACCCGGGTCCCGGTGGACCTGGAGGGCCACGGCCGCGAGGAGCTCTTCGAGGACGTGGATCTCTCCCGTACGGTCGGGTGGTTCACCACCCGCTTCCCGGTGGCGCTGGAACTGCCCGACGGCGACTGGAGCGCCGTCCTCAAGTCGGTCAAGGAGCAGCTGCGGGCGGTGCCCCGGCGCGGTCTGGGCTACGGGGTGCGGCGCCATCTGCTCCGCCCCGAGGGGTTCCCGGACGGACCCACGGCGGGCATCAGCTTCAACTACCTGGGCCGGTTCGAGCTGCCGGGCGGTGCTGAGGGGCAGCGCGAGGGGCTGTTCCGGGCCACCCACCGCGAACTGTCCCTGGACGCCGACCCCGAGAGTCCCCGGCCGCATCCGCTGGAGGTGGTCGGCCGGGTCGAGGGGCGGACCCTGGAGTTCACCTGGTTCTACTCGGCCCATCTGCACCACGAGGAGACCGTGGCCCGGCTGGCGGAGGAGTTCCGCGGGGCGCTGGTGGAGATCGCCCGGCACGGCGGCGAGCCCGGCGCCGGGGGCCGCACCCCGTCCGACTTCCCGCTCGCCACGCTCGACCAGGCCACCGTGGACCGGCTGGTGGGTGACGGCGGTGCGGTGGAGGACGTCTACCCGCTCACGCCCACCCAGGCGGGCATGCTGTTCCACCGGCTGTCCCAGGACGACCGGCGCGTCTACTTCCAGCAGTTGGCTTTCGTACTCGACGGTGTGCCGGCCCCGGAGGCGCTGGCGGCCGCCTGGCAGCAGGTGACCGACCGGACACCGACGTTGCGCAGCCGCGCGGTGTGGGACGGGGTGGCCGAACCGCTCCAGGTGGTGGAGCGCGGGGTTCGGATGCCCGTCAGCCATCTCGACTGGCGGGGACTGACCGAGGACGAACGCCGGGAGGCTCTGCGGGAGTTCCTCGCCGAGGACCGGAAACGCGGTCTGGACCCGGGCACCGCGCCGCTGACGCGGCTGGTGCTCGCCCGGCTGTCGGCCACCGAGGTCCAGGTGGTGTGGACCTTCGACCATCTGATCCTGGACGGCTGGAGCCTGTTCCAGGTGCTGTCGGACGTCTTCCACTGCCATGCGCGGGCGCGGGAGGGCGCCACGGGCACGGCCATGGCCGACGGGCTGCCCAGCCGCCGTCCGTTCCGCGACTACGTGGCCTGGCTGCGGGAGCGCGACGGAGCGCGGGCCGAGAAGCACTGGCGGGCCCGGCTCGCCGGTCTGTCGGAGCCCACCGCGCTGCCCTTCGACCGGGAACCCACCGAGACCCATCACGCGGAGTCCACCGAGGCGGTGCGGGTGACCCTGCCCGCCGGCACCTCCCG
Source organism: Streptomyces sp. NA02950 (assembly GCF_013364155.1). NCBI lineage: Bacteria > Bacillati > Actinomycetota > Actinomycetes > Kitasatosporales > Streptomycetaceae > Streptomyces > Streptomyces sp. NA02950. Next base: position 1,321,030 of record NZ_CP054916.1, read on the forward strand.
GCGGCTGACGGAGCTGGGCCGGGACGAGGGGCTGACGCTGAACACCCTCCTCCAGGGGGCGTGGGCGCTGCTGCTGTCCCGGCAGACCGGCCGCGCGGACGTGGTCTTCGGCACGACGGTTTCCGGGCGTCCGGCCGAACTCCCGGGCGCGCCGGACATGAACGGGCTCTTCATCGCCACCCTGCCGACCCGGGTACGGGTGCCGTCGGGCGCCACCCTGCTCGGCTGGCTGCGGGAGGTGCAGTCGGCGCAGACCGAGGACCGGCGGTTCGACTTCGTACCGCTGCCCCGGCTGCGGTCGTGGACCGGGCTCGCCGAGCGGGTCAGCCTCTTCGACAGCATCGTGGTGTTCGAGAACTACCCCGTGGGCGGTGACCTCGCCGCGGCGCACGGGCTGGCGCTGCGGGAGCTCGACGGTGTCGAGACCACCAACTACCCGCTGAGCCTGGTGGTCTACCCGGGTGAGGAGCTGACACTGCGGCTCGGCTACGACCCGGCGCTGTTCGACCGGGCCACCGTGGAGCGGACGGCGGAGTATCTGTCGGTGCTGCTCGCGAACATGGCGGAGAGCCCGGACCGGGCGCCCGCCCGGCTGTCGATGCTCACCCCCGACCGCCGCCGACAGGTGCTCCAGGAGTGGAACGACACCGCGGTCCCGGTGGCCGAGGGCACCCTGCCCGAGCTGTTCGCCGCGTCGGTCCGGCGGACCCCGGACGCACCGGCGCTGGACGGCGCGGGCGGCCCGGTGACGTACCGGGAGCTGGACATCCGCGCCAACCGGCTGGCCCACCGGCTCATCGGGCTCGGCGTACGGCCCGAGCACCCGGTGGCGGTGCTGATGGACCGTTCGGTGGAGCTGCTCGTGGCGCAGCTGGCCGTCGTCAAGGCGGGCGGGGTGTACGTCCCGCTGGATATCCGGGCCCCCGAGGACCGGTTGCGCACGGTGCTGGCCGAGACGGCGGCGGACGTCCTGCTGACCGACCGCGCCTGGGCGCGCACCGCGGCGGACGTCCCGCACGAGGGACGGACCGTGGTGGTCGCGCCCGGCGACGACGGGGACGGTCCCTGCGATCCGCCGCGCGTGGCGGTCTTCCCCGACTCCGCGGCGTATCTGATGTTCACCTCCGGCTCCACCGGGCGGCCCAAGGGGGTCGCGGTGCGCCACCGCGATGTGGCGGCCCTCGCCGCCGATCGCGCCTTCGCCGGGCACGACCGGGTGCTGGTGCACTCCCCGCAGGCGTTCGACGCCTCCACCTACGAGGTATGGGTGCCGCTGCTGCGCGGCGGCACCGCCGTTCTCGCCCCCGAGGGGGACGTGGACGCGGACACCGTGCGCCGGGCGATCGACACCCACAAGGTGAGCTGTCTGTGGCTGACCGCCGGACTGTTCCGGCTGCTCGCGCAGGACGCGCCGGAATGCCTGCGCGGCGCCCGGGAGGTGTGGACCGGCGGTGACGTGGTGCCCGCCGCGGCGGTGCGCCGGGTGCTGGACGCCTGCCCGGGACTGACGGTCGTCGACGGCTACGGGCCCACCGAGACCACCACCTTCGCCACCCGGCGGGCCTTCCGGGCCGGGGAGGAGCTGCCGCGCGCACTGCCCATCGGCCGACCGCTGGGCAATATGCGGGTCCATGTCCTGGACCCCGCCCTCCAGCCCCAACCGCCGGGCATCCCGGGTGAGTTGTACATCGCGGGCGCGGGACTCGCACGCGGCTACCGGAACCGTCCGGGTGCCACGGCCGAGCGGTATGTGGCCGATCCGTTCGGCCCGCCCGGGTCCCGGATGTACCGCACCGGGGACATCGTGGCGTGGACCGACGACGGTGAACTGGCCTTCGTGGGGCGGGCGGACGATCAGCTGAAGGTCCGGGGCTTCCGGATCGAGCCGGGGGAGATCGAGGCCGCGCTCGTCCGCCACGAGGCCGTGGCGGAGGCGGTGGTGACACTCGCCCGGGACGGGGAGCGCAAGCTGCTGGCCGGCTACGCGGTCCCGGTACGTGGCGGTGCCCTGCCCGGGGCCGAGGAGCTGCGGTCCTTCCTCGGCGCCACACTGCCGGACTACATGGTGCCCGCGGTGTTCACGGCCCTGGACGAGCTGCCGCTCACCGGCAACGGCAAGGTGGACCGGCGGCGGCTGCCCGCACCGGACTGGACGGCGGCGGCCGGCGCCGGACACGTGGCGCCCCGCACCGACGCCGAACGGGCACTCGCGGAGATCTGGGGCGCCCTGCTGGGCCGGGACCGGATCGGGGTCGAGGACAACTTCTTCATGCTGGGCGGGGATTCGATCCTCAGCATCCAGGTGGCCTCCCGCGCCCGGCAGGCCGGGCTGTCGCTGACGCCCCGGGAGCTGTTCCGGCATCCCACGATCGCGGCGCTGGCCACCGTGGCGCGCGCCGGCGCACGGCCCGCGGCCGACACCGGGCCGGTCTCCGGGGAGCTGCCGCTCACCCCGATCCAGCACTGGTTCTTCACCAGCCAGACCGCCCGGCCCGGCCACTTCAACCAGTCCGTGGTGGCCGAACTCGGCGCGTACCCCGACCTCCCCGCGCTGCGCGCCGCGCTGGCGGCGCTGCTGGTCCACCATGACGCGCTGCGGATGCGCTTCGAACGGCGGTCGGACGGCAGCGTACGGCAGTACTGCCCGCCACCGGACCCGGAGGACCCGGTGCCGCTGCGGGAGGTGACGCTGCCGGACCCGGACACGGCGGAGCGGCGGGCCGCGGAGGACGCGGCCATGGCCGAGGCGAACGCCGGATTCGAGCTGGAGCGGGGGCCGCTGCTGGCCGCGCGGCTGCTGCGCGGCACACCCGGCGAGCCACCGGCGCTTTTACTGACGGGGCATCATCTGGTCGTGGACGGGGTGTCCTGGCGGGTGCTGCTGGAGGACCTGGACACCGCCTACCGCCAGGCGCTCCACGGGGAGCCGATCGTCCTCGGCGCGCGGACCACCTCACTGCGGGACTGGTCCCGGCGGCTGGCCGAGCACACCGCCGCGGGCGGCTTCGACGCCGAACTGCCCCACTGGACGGCGGTGGCCTCGGAGTGCGCCACCGGCCTGCCCGTGGACGGCACCGGGGAGAACACGGTGGCGGCCATGGGGTCGGTCACCGTACGGCTGGACCGCGAGCTGACCACCGCACTGCTCCAGGAGGTGCCCGGGGTCTACCGCACCCGGGTCGATGACGTCCTGCTCGCGGCGCTGGGCCGGGTGCTGGCCGACTGGACCGGACGCCGTCGGATCGCCGTCGACCTGGAGGGCCACGGCCGGGAGGAGCATCTGCTCGACGGAGTGGATCTGTCCCGTACCGTCGGCTGGTTCACCACGATGTTCCCGGTGGCCCTGGACCTCCCGGCGGGCGGCTGGGGCGAGACGCTGAAGTCCGTCAAGGAGCAGCTGAGGGCGGTGCCCGCGCGGGGCATCGGCTACGGGGCACTGCGCCATCTCACGCCGGTGCACACCACCCTGCGGGACGCCCCGGAGCCCCGGATCAGCTTCAACTACCTCGGACAGTTCGACTGGTCGGAGCCGGGTGAGGACACCGCGTCCCTGGTGCGCACCGTGCGGGGCGGGCTGGGCGGTGACGCCGCGGCGGAGTCCTCGCGGGCCCATCTGCTCGACGTGGTGGGCCGGGTGGAGCACCGCCGCCTGGAACTCACCTGGTACTACGGCACGGCGACGCACTCCGGGGAGACGGTGGCCCGGCTGGCCCGGGAGATGGTGCGCGCCCTGGAGGAGATCGTCGGCCACTGCGCCGGGCCCGACGCCGGTGGCCGCACCCCGTCGGACTTCCCGCTGGCCCGGCTGGACCAGGCGGCGGTGGACCGGATCGCCGGCGACGGCCGCGAGGTGGCGGATGTCTATCCGCTGACCCCGATGCAGGCGGGCATGCTGTTCCACCACCTCGTGGACCCGGCCTCGGACGCCTATGTCAACCAGGTGCAGCTGACGATGACCGGGGTGAGCGACCCCGGGGCACTGGCCACCGCGTGGCAACGGACCGCGGACGCCAACCCCATCCTGCGCACCCATCTGGTGTGGGCGGACACGCCCGAACCCCTCCAGGTCGTCCGGCGGCGGGCCGCGGTGCGCATCGTCCACCACGACTGGACCGCGCGGCCGGAGCGGTGGCGGGACGCCGAACTGGACCGGCTGCTCGCCGAGGACCGGGCCGAGGGGATCGACCTGGGCACCGCCCCGCTGATGCGGCTGGCCCTGATCCGGCTGTCGACGGACGAGGTCCGGCTGATCTGGACGTTCCACCATGTCCTGCTGGACGGGTGGAGCGCGGCACAGGTCTTCGACGAGATCTGCGAGCGGTACACGGCACTGACCACCGGGCGCGCCGCGGCGGTTCCGGCCCGCCGTCCCTTCCGCGCCTACCTGGGCTGGCTGGCCGAGCAGGACACCGCGGAGGCCGAGCGGTTCTGGCGCGGAACGCTGGCGGGCTTCACCTCGCCGACCGAACTGCCCCGCGACCGGCCCCCGGTGGAGGCGCACCGTACGGCCTCCTCGGGCACCCACCGGGTCACCCTCGGGGCCGAGGAGTCGGCCCGGCTGCGGACCGCCGCCCAGCACAACGGGCTGACGATGAACACCGTGGTGCAGGGGGCGTGGGCGCTGCTGCTGGCGCGCTACAGCGGCACGGACGACGTGGTGTTCGGCACCACGGTCTCCGGGCGTCCGGCGGCGCTGACGGGTGTGGAGTCGATGGTCGGCGTGTTCATCAACACGGTGCCCACCCGGGTGCGGGTGGACGGCCGTACTCCGCTGCCGGTCTGGCTGCGTGAGCTCCAGACGGCCCAGTCGGAATGCCGGCGCTTCGACTTCGTGTCCCTGGCGCAGCTGCGGAGCTGGAGCGATGTGCCCGGGGGGATGAATCTCTTCGACAGCATCGTGGTGTTCGAGAACTATCCCTTCGACAGCGAGGCCATCGCGGAGCACGGTCTGGGCATCCGGCAGGAACGGGACCTCGAACCGACGAACTACGCGCTCAGTGTGGTGGTGGCGCCCGAGGAGCGGCTGTCGATCTCGCTGGACTACGACCCGGCCACGTTCGACGCGCCGACGGTCGAGCGGCTGGGCGCGGGCTTGCGCGGACTGCTGGAGGAGATGGCGGTCGACCCGGCGCGCCGGGTGGCGGAGCTGCCGCCGGCGGATGTGGCGGAGACCCGGCGGATCCTCACTCAGTTCAGCGGCCCCGTCGCCCCGGCGCCGCACGCGGTGCTGCCGGAGCTGTTCCAGGCGCGGGCGGCCCGGACCCCGGACGCGGTGGCCGTACGGGGCGGGCACGGCTCCCGCACCTCGCTCAGCTATCGGGAGCTGAACGAGCGCGCCAACCGGCTGGCCCGGCTGCTGATCGCCGCGGGCGCGGGCCCCGAGCGCTTTGTGGCGCTCGCGCTGCCGCGCACCCCGGATCTGGTGGTGGCGCTGCTGGCGGTGCTGAAGTCCGGGGCCGGATATCTGCCGGTGGACCCGGCGTATCCGGCGGAGCGCATCGCCTTCATGCTCGAGGACATCGCCCCGGACATCGTGCTGACCACCGAGGAGTCGGCGGCGCGGATCCCGGCGGGCAAGGCCGCTCACCTCCTTCTGGATGGCGCGGAGTTCACCGAGCGGATGGCCGGTGAGGACGCCCGCAACCTCACCGACACCGAACGGCGGCACCCGCTGGACCCCGGCCATCCGGCCTATGTCATCCACACCTCGGGGTCGACCGGCACGCCCAAGGGCGTGGTGGTCACCCACGCGAGTGTGGCGGCGCTGGCGGAGTGGGCGGCGGCGGAGTTCGGCGCGCCGGGGCTGTCCCATGTGGTGGCCTCCACCTCGCTCAACTTCGATGTGTCGGTCTTCGAGATGCTGTGCCCGCTGCTGGCCGGTGGCTCCATCGAGATCGTCCGCGACCTGCTCACCCTGGCCGAGCGGACCGGGCCGTGGTCGGCCAGTCTGCTCAGCGCGGTGCCGTCCGCGCTGGGGCAGGTGGTCGGCAAGGGCGCGGTGTCGGTCACCGCCGACACCGTGGTGCTGGCGGGCGAGGGGCTCGCCGCCCGCACCGTCCAGGAGGTGCGCGCGGCCATCCCGGGCTGCCGGGTGGCGAACATCTACGGCCCCACCGAGGCCACCGTCTACGCCACCGCATGGACCTGCGACCCGGCGGACCCCGGCCGGACCCCGCCCATCGGGTCCCCGGTCGCCGCCACCCGGGCGTACGTCCTGGACGCACAACTGCGGCCGGTGCCGGTGGGGGTGCCCGGGGAGCTGTATCTCGCCGGGGCCGGGCTGGCCCGGGGCTACGCCGGGCGGCCGGGGCTGACCGCGGACCGGTTCACCGCCGACCCCTTCGGCCCCGCGGGCGGCCGGATGTACCGCACCGGGGACCTGGTGCGCTGGGACGCCGACGGGCAGCTGGAGTACCTGGGCAGAACCGACGACCAGGTCAAGGTGCGGGGCTTCCGGATCGAGCTGGGCGAGGTCGAGGCCGCGCTGGCGCGCCACCCGGAGGTGGCCGGGGCCGCCGCGGCCGTGGTGGACACCGCGGGCCACAAGCGGCTGGCCGGGTATGTGGTCCCGGCCCCGGGCGCCTCGGTGGATCCGGGCGCGATGCGGGAGTTCCTCGCCCGCAGCCTGCCCGACCACATGGTTCCGGCGGCCGTGGTCCCCCTGGAGCGGCTGCCGCTCGGGCCGAGCGGCAAGCTGGACCGGCGGGCGCTGCCGGCGCCGGACTGGGCCGCCCCGGCGGCGGGACGCCTCGCACCGCGTACCGAGACCGAGAAGGTGCTCGCCGGGATCTGGGCCGAGGTCCTGGGCGTGGCGCGGGTCGGCGTGGAGGACAACTACTTCACGCTCGGCGGCGATTCCATCCTGAGCATCCAGATCGTGTCCTCGGCGCGCCGCGCCGGTATCGAGCTGACACCACGTCATCTCTTTGTCCACCAGACCGTGGCGGCCCTGGCCGCCGCCGCTGAGGGCGCGGTGTCCCCGGCGGCCACCGCCGAACAGGGGCCGGTCCTGGGCGAGGTGCCGCTCACCCCGATCCAGCACTGGCTGTTCGAGAGCCTGGCCGAGAGCCCCTGGCACTTCACCCAGTCGCTCTCCGCGGAGCTGACCTGGTCGGTGGACACCACCGCGCTGGGCGCGGCGCTGGCGGCCCTGCTGGACCACCACGACGCCCTGCGGATGCGGTTCGAGCGCACCGGGGACGGCCGGTGGCGCCAGCACAACGCACCGCCCGGTGAGGAGCCGGTGCTCGAGGTGGTCGACCTGTCCGGCCTCGAGCCCGCGGGTCAGGAGACGGCGCTGCGGGAGACCGCGGCGCGGCTCGAGGCCGGGTTCGACCTGGCCCGGGGGCCGTTGCTGCGGGCGGCCCTGTTCACCCGGGGCGACGGGGAGCGTCCCGTCCTCCTGCTCACCGCCCACCACCTGGTGGTGGACGCCGTCTCGTGGCGCGTTCTGCTGGAGGACCTGGACACCGCGTACCGCGCCCTGGCCGAGGGCCGTACGGCCGAACTCGGGCCGAAGACCACCTCGTTCCGCGAGTGGGCGCTGCGGTTGCGCGACCACACCGCGGCCGGTGGCTTCGCCGCCGAAGAAGACCACTGGGCGGCCGTGGACGGCTGCGCCGACCTGCCCACGGACAGCGAGGGGCCCAATACCGTGGCCTTCGAGGAGTCCGTGGCCGTCCGGCTGGACGCGGACACCACCCGCGCCCTGCTCCAGGACGTACCGGATGTCTACCGGACCCGGATCAACGACGTCCTGCTGTGTGCGCTGGGTCGGGTGCTCGGCCGCTGGACCGGACGGGACCGGGTGCTGGTGGACCTGGAGGCGCACGGCCGCGAGGAGATCTTCGACGGCGTCGATCTCTCCCGTACCGTCGGCTGGTTCACCAGCATGTTCCCCGTCGCGCTGGAGGGCTCGTCGGCGAGCGGGCTCGCGGACACGCTGAAGGCCGTCAAGGAGCGGCTGCGGGCGGTGCCGCGCAACGGGCTGGGCTTCGGCGCGCTGCGCCGTCTGCTGCCCGGCACCGCACCCAACCTCCCGGCCGCGCCGCCGCGGATCAGCTTCAACTACCTGGGGCAGCTGGACTGGAAGCTCCCGGGGGCGGGCCCGGACGGCGGGCTGCTGCACACGCTGCGCGGCGGGCTGGACGGCGGGATGAGCGCGGACGCGCCCCGGCCCCATCTGATCGATGTGGTCGGCCGGGTGACGGCCGGCGAACTGGAGCTGTCCTGGTCGTACGCGCGCAGTCTGCACCAGCGCGCCACGGTGCTGCGGCTCGCCGAGGAGATGGCCGGGGAGCTGCGGGCGATCGTCGCCCTGTGCGCCGCTCCGGGCGCGGGCGGCCGGACACCGTCGGACTTCCCGCTGGCCGCCCTGGACCAGGAGACCGTGGACCGGCTGGCGGGCGACGGGCGGAACGTGGCGGACATCTATCCGCTGACCCCGACCCAGTCCGGGCTGGTCTTCCACGGACTGGCCGAGCAGGGCCAGGGGTTGTACGTGGAGCAGGCGACCTTCGTCCTGGACGGGGTCCGGGACTCCGCCGTACTCGCCGCCGCGTGGCAGCACGTCGTCGACCGCACCCCGGTGCTGCGCAGCGAGGTGGTGGTGCGCGGGGTGCCCGAACCCCTCCAGATCGTGCGGCCCGCCGCGGCCGTGCCGGTCGAGGAACACGACTGGAGCGGGTTGGACGGAGAGGGGCGCGCCGCCGCTCTTGAGCGGCTGCTCGAGGAGGACCGGGCCCGGGGGCTCGACCTCACCGCGGCGCCGCTGCTGCGGGTCGCCCTGGCCCGGCTGTCGCCCACCGAGGTGCGGGTGCTGTGGACGTTCCACCATGTGCTGCTCGACGGGTGGAGCGTCTTCCAGGTGCTGTCGGACGTGTTCGCGGCGCATGCCGCGCTGGCCGAGGGGACGACACCCCGGCTGCCCTCCCGCAGGCCGTTCGCGGACTACGCGGCCTGGCTCGGCCGCCAGGACCGTGCCCGGGCCGAAGAGCACTGGCGGACGGCGATGGCGGGGTTCGCGGCGGCCACTCCCCTGCCCTACGACCGAAAGGCCACGCCGCACACCCCGACCCGCTCCTCGCGCTGGCTCTCGCAGCGGCTCGGTGAGCGGGAGACCACGGCCCTCCAGGACTTCGCGCGGCGCCACCGGCTCACCCTCAACACTGTGGTCCAGGGCGCTTGGGCGCTGCTCGTGTCGCGCTGGAGCGGTGAGACGGACGTGTGCTTCGGGGCCACGGTCTCCGGGCGGCCGACCGAACTGCCCGGCGCCGACAGCATCACCGGCATCTTCATCAACACTCTGCCGGTGCGCACCGAGGTGGACGGCGGCGCCGCCACCGCGGCCTGGCTGCGGACGCTCCAGACCCGGCAGGCGGAGGCGCGCGGGTTCGGCCATGTGCCGCTCTCCCGGATCCAGGGCTGGAGCGGAGTGCCGGGCGGGTCCCCTCTCTTCGAGAGCCTGGTGGTGTTCGAGAACTACCCGATCAACAGCTCGGCGGCGGCGGAACACGGCCTGGCGATCCACGATCTCCACGCCCTGGAGAGCACCAACTACGCGCTGACCGTGGTGGTCTCCCCCGGCACCGAGCTGGCGGTGGAACTCGGCTGGGATCCGCGGCTGTTCGACGAGATCACCGCGGAGCGGCTGGCCGCCCAGCTGACCCAGGTGCTCGGCGCCCTCGCCGCGGCCCCCGACGACCTGCCGCTGGACCGGATCGACATCCTGCCCGCGGAGATGCGCCGGCGGATCCTGACCGAGTGGAACGACACCGCGCGCGAGGCGCCGGCGGCCACCCTGGCCGAGCTGTTCGAGGCGGCGGCGGACCGGTGGCCCGACGCGCCCGCGGTGGTCTCGCCGGACGTCGAGCTGTCCTACGCCGAGCTGGAGCGCCGGGCCAACCGCCTCGCCCACCACCTCATCGGCCAAGGGGTCGGCCCGGGCCGGATCGTGGCCCTGGTCCTGCCCCGCTCGGTGGAGATCGTGGTGGCCCAGCTCGCGGTGGCCAAGGCCGGGGGCGCCTATCTGCCCGTCGACCCCGGCTACCCGCCCGGGCGGATTGCCCTGATGCTCGAGGACGCCGCACCGCTGGTCACCCTGGAGGGTCCGGACGCGGTGGACGTGCCCGACGGACCGGACCACCGCCCCGGCGACACGGACCGGCACCGGCCCGTCGGCCCGGACGACGCGGCGTACGTCATCTACACCTCGGGCTCCACCGGAACCCCCAAGGGTGTGGTGGTCACCCACCGCGGGCTCGGGAGCCTCGCCGCCGCCGAGGCCGAGCACTACCGGGTGGAACCGGGCGACCGGGTGCTCCAGTTCGCCTCGCCCAGCTTCGACGCCTCCGTACTGGAGCTGTGCATGTCGCTGCCCGCCGGGGCCGCGCTGGTGGTGCCCGAGCCCGGTCCGCTGCTGGGCGGGCAGCTGGCCCGGGTGCTGCGGGAGCGGCACGTCACCCACACCCTCATTCCGCCCGCGGCCCTGGCCACCCTGGCTCCGGGCACCGAGGAGGAGCTGCCGGGGCTGCGCACGCTGATCGTCGGAGGGGACGTCTGCGGTACGGAACTGACGGCCCGGTGGGCACCCCGCCACCGCATGATCAACTCCTATGGGCCCACCGAGGCTACCGTGGTCGCCACCTGGTCCGATCCGCTCACCGCCGACGGCACCCCGCCGCCGATCGGACGGCCGGTGCCGAACACCCGCGTCCAGCTGCTCGACCGGCGGCTGCGCCCGGTGCCCCCGGGGGTGCCCGGAGAGCTGTGGATCTCCGGTCCGTCGCTGGCCCGCGGCTATCTGGGCCGTCCGGGGCTGACCGCGGAACGCTTCGTGGCCGACCCATACGGCCCGCCGGGGAGCCGGATGTACCGCACCGGCGATCTGGCCCGTTACGACGCCCGGGGCCGGATCCACCACCTGGGGCGCACCGACCACCAGATCAAACTGCACGGCTACCGCATCGAGGCCGGTGAGGTGGAGACCGCGCTCTGCGGCCATCCGGAGGTGGCGGAGGCGGTGGTGACGGTCCGGGAGGACGAGCCCGGGGTGCGCCGTCTGGTGGCCCATGTGGTCCCCGCGGCCGGTGCCACCGCCCCGGACGGTGCCGAACTGCGCGCCCTGCTGGGCCGGACACTGCCCGATCACATGGTTCCGTCGGCCTTCGCCGTACTGGACCGGCTACCGCTCACGGAGAACGGCAAGACCGACCGCGCGGCCCTGCCCGCGCCCGCCCCCGCCACCGCACCGGCCGCCCGCCACGTCCCGCCGCGCACCCCCACCGAGGAGGTCCTCGCGGAGCTCTGGTCGGAGGTGCTGGGGGTGGCACGGGTCGGCACGGAGGACGAGTTCTTCGCACTGGGCGGTGACTCGGTCCGCAGTCTGCTGATCGCCTCCCGGGCGAAGGAGGCGTTCGGTGTCGAGCTGACCCCGCGGGACATCCTGACCGCGCGCACCGTCTCGGGCCTCGCCGACCTGGTCGAGGAGTACATCCTGCGCGAACTCGAAGACGCCGCCGCGAGCGGCGACCACCACGAACGGTAGAGGACACAACAGACGATGACGTCTTCGAGGAAAAGCCGTGCCTCCGCCCTGCCGGAGGAGTTGCAGGAGGCCCTGCGCCGTCGGCTGGCGGGCCGGGCCGGACGCACCGAGACGATCCCCCGCGCGGACCGCACCCGGCCGCTTCCGCTGTCCTTCGCGCAGACGCGCCTGTGGTTCCTGCACACCCTCCAGCCGGACGAGGCGGGGTACAACAGCGCGGTGGCGCTGCGGCTGACCGGCGTCCTGGACCGCCCGGCGCTCTCCCGGGCGCTGGACGCCCTGATGGCGCGGCACGAGGCGCTGCGGACCGTGTTCGAGGACACCGGCGGCCGTCCCACGCAGGTGGTGTGTCCGCCCGCTCCGCTGCCACTGGCGTCGGCGGCCCTCGGCGACACCGAGGACGGTACGGCGGAGCTGGACCGGCTGCTGCTCCAGGAGTACGCGCGCCCGTTCGACCTGCGGACCGGACCCCTGGTGCGGGCGCTGCTGATACGGGTGGCCGACGAGGAACACGTGCTGCTGCTGACGGCCCATCATATCGTCACCGACGGCTGGTCGATGGGGGTGCTCACCGATGAGCTGTGCGCCCTGTACGGCGCCGCGGCCACGCCCGGGGAGCCGGGTCCGCTGCCGCCGGTGCCGGTGCAGTACCCGGACTTCGCGGTGTGGCAGCGGGAGCGGCTGTCCGGGGCGGCGCTGGAGCGTCAGCTCGGCTACTGGACGGAGCGGCTGAAGGACGTCGTGCCGCTGGAGCTGCCCACCGACCGGCCGCGGCCCGGGTTACGCTCCTCGGCGGGCGCGGTGCACACCTTCACCGTGTCCGCGGCCACCACGGCCCGGCTGCGGGAGCTGGCCGCCCGGCGCCGCACCACCCTCTTCAGCGCGCTGGTGGCGGTCTGCCAGGGGCTGTTCGCCCGCTGGTCGGGGCAGGACGACATCGCGATCGGCACCGTCACCTCCGGGCGGAGCCGTACCGAACTGGAGCGCGCCGTCGGCTTCTTCGTCAACACGGTGGTGCTGCGGTCGGCGGTGGACACCGCGCGCTCGTTCCATGAACTCCTCGATGACGCGGCCGCCCTGGTGCTGGACGCCTTCGCCCACGACGAGACGCCGTTCGAGCGGCTGGTGGAGGCGGTGGGCGCGCGTCGGGACGCGGGCCGCAATCCGCTGTTCGACGTGATGGTGCTGCTGCACGGCAACCCCGGGAGCACGCCCCGGCCGGCCGGGCTGACGGCGGAGAGCGTCGATGTCCCCCGCAGGTCCTCGACCTTCGACCTCAGTGTGGAGTTCGTGGCGGACGGGGCGGAGCTGCGCGGCCTGCTGGAGTACAGCACCGAGCTGTTCGACGCGCAGACCGTCGAGCGGATGGCGGGGCATCTGCTGACCCTGCTCGACGGGGTGACGTCCGAGCCGGAGCGTCCTGTGCGGGAGCTGCCGCTGCTGACCGGCGCGGAGCGGCGGCGGATGGCGGAGGCCGGGCGCGGCCCCGTCCGAAGCGTCGGACCGGCCACGTTCCCGGCGCTGTTCGAGGCACAGGCGGCCCGTACCCCGGAGAACACCGCGCTGGTCGCCGGGAACACGGTGCACACCTTCGCGGAGCTGAACGCGGCCGCCAACCGGCTGGCGCACCACCTGATCGCGCGGGGAGTGGGTCCCGAGCGGGTCGTGGGGGTGCGGCTGCCGCGCACCGCCGACATGGTGGTGGCGATCCTGGCCGTGCTCAAGGCCGGCGGCGTCCATCTGCCGCTGGACCCCGAACTCCCGGACGAGCGGCTGGCGTTCCTGGTGTCCGACGCCGAACCGGCGCTGGTGCTCGACGAGGCGGCGCTGCGCTCGGTGCCCGCCACCGCGCCGGTGACCGACCCCACGGACACCGACCGGACCGCGGCCCTGCACCGGGACAACGCGGCCTACGTCATCTACACCTCGGGGTCGACGGGCCGCCCCAAGGGGGTGGCCGTGCCCCACCGGGCGATGGTGAATCTGCTGGTCAACCACCGCCACGGACTGGTGGCCGAGGCCGGTGGCGGACGGCTGCGCGCCGCGCTGACCGCCTCGTTCTCCTTCGACACCTCGCTGGAGGGGCTGCTGCTGATGGCCGACGGCCATGAGCTGCACCTCATCGACGAGGCCACCCGGCTCGACCCGGCCGCCCTGGTCGGCCGGGTCACCGAGCAGCGGATCGACTTCCTGGATCTCACCCCCTCCTATCTGCGGCAGCTCCTTCCGGCCGGGCTGCTCACCGGTGGCCACCACCGCCCCCGGGTGCTGATGCTGGGCGGCGAGGCCGTCGGCCAGACCCTGTGGCGGGAGCTGGCCGGGGCGGACGGCACCACCGCGTACAACTTCTACGGTCCGACCGAGTGCACGGTCGACGCGCTCTCCGCCCGCATCACGGGCGACGGGCGGCCGGTGGTGGGCCGGCCGCTGGGCAATCTGCGCGCCCAGGTGCTGGACGCCCGGCTCCGGCCGGTGCCGGTGGGTGTGGCGGGTGAGCTGTATCTGTCCGGTGAGCAGCTGGCGCGCGGCTATGTGCGCCGCCCCGGGCTGACCGCCGAGCGCTTCGTGGCCGACCCGTACGGCCCGCCGGGGAGCCGGATGTACCGCACCGGCGATCTGGCCCGCTGGACCGCCGACGGGGAGCTGGACTACCTGGGCCGGGTGGACGACCAGGTGAAGATCCGCGGCCATCGCGTCGAACCGGGCGAGATCGAGGCGGCGTTGCTCGATCTGCCGTCCGTCGCCGAGGCGGCCGTCGTCGCGGTGGCCGACGACCGCGGCCACACCCGGCTGGCCGCGTACTACGTCCCCGCCGCCGGTGGTGAGCCCCCGGCCGTCGCCGAACTGCGGGCCGCCCTGGGGCGGACCCTGCCGGGCCATATGGTCCCGGGGGTGTTCACCGCCCTGGACACGATGCCCCTGACCACCAGCGGCAAACTGGACCGGCGGGCACTGCCCGCCCCGCAGGCCGAAGCGGACCGGCGGGAGCACGGCTATGTGCCGCCGCGCACCCCGGTGGAGAAGGAGCTCGCACGGATCTGGGCCGAGGTGCTCGGCGCCGGGCCGGTGGGCGCCACGGACAACTTCTTCGAGCTCGGCGGCGATTCGATCCTCAGCATCCAGACGGTCTCCCGGGCCCGTCAGGCCGGGCTGCGGCTCACCTCGCGGGACATCTTCCTCCACCAGACCGTGGCCGACCTGGCCGCCGCGGTGGCCGAGCGCACCGCGCCCGACACCACCGCAGCGCACCCGGACGACACCGCTTCGGCGCCGCTGACCCCGATCCAGCACTGGTTCTTCGCCACCCACGGCCCGCTGCGCCACTTCACCATGTCGATGGTGGTCGAGCTGCCCCACGACCTGGACGAGAGCGCGCTCACGGCAGCCCTGGAGGCCGTGGCCGCCCATCACCCGGCCCTGCGCACCCGGTTCACCGCCACCGACGGCACGTGGCGGCAGCGGGCCGAGGATGCCCTGGCCGGGCCGTGCCTGCGCCGTCACGACCTGTCGGCACTGAGCGGCGAGGCGGAGCGCGCCGCGGCGGAGGCGGCGGCGGAGGCCGCGCGCGCCGAACTCGACCTGTCCGAGGGTGTGTTGCTGCGGGCCGCGCTGCTGCTGCGCGGGGCGGGAGCCCGGCCGCGGCTGTTCCTCACCGCGCACCATCTGGCCGTGGACAGCGTCTCGTGGCGCATCCTGCTCGGCGATCTGGAGAGCGCCTACCGGCAGGCCGCCGCCGGGGAGCCGGTGCGGCTGGAACCGGCCGGAACCCCCTTCACCCGCTGGGCCCACCGGCTGAACGCCCGGGTGCGCGACGGCGGACTGGACGGCGATCTGGCGTACTGGGAGGGCGTCGGGCGGACCGGCGGCGACCCGCTGCCGGTGGACCTCCCGGGCCGGGCGACCGCGGGCTCCACCCGTACCGTGCGGGTGCGGCTGGACCGGGACACCACCGACGCGCTGCTGCGCCGGGTGCCCGGGGTGTACCGCACCCAGGTCAACGACGTGCTGATGAGCGCGCTCGGACGGGTGCTGGGCGACTGGACGCGCGGCGACCGGGTGCTGGTGGCGATGGAGGGCCACGGCCGGGAGGAGATCGACGACACCGTCGATCTGTCGCGTACCGTCGGCTGGTTCACCACCCAGTACCCGGTGGCGCTCACCCTGCCCGGGCACGACTGGGGCACGGTGCTGAAATCCGTGAAGGAGCAGTTGCGCGCCCTGCCGCACCGGGGGCTCAGCTTCGAGGCGCTGGCCCACCTCAGCGCTCCGGACTCCCCCGCCCGTGCGCTGCGCGACCTGCCGCTGCCCGAGGTGTGCTTCAACTACCACGGGCAGTGGGACTCCACGGGGGACGAGAACGGGTTCACCCTCACCGGCGAGACCCTGGGGCGGGACCTCGCCGCCGATGAGCCGTCCACCTACGCGCTCGATGTGTCCGGGCTGGTGGCCGACGGCGAACTGGAGCTGACCTGGCTCTACTCCGACCGGGTGCACCACGGCTCCACGGTACGGCGGCTGGCCGACGCCATGCTCGGCGCGCTGCGGGAGATCGTGTGGCACTGCGGGCGGCCGGACGCCGGGGGCCGTACCCCCTCGGACTTCCCGCTCGCCCGGCTGGACCAGGCGGGGGTGGACCGGCTGGCCGGTGACGGCCGGGACACCGAGGACATCTACCCGCTGACGCCCCTTCAGGAGGGCATGCTGTTCCACCGGCTGGTCGGCGGCGAGGAGGACGTCTACCTCGACCAGGCCACGCTGATCCTGGAAGGGGTGGCCGATCCGCGGGGGTTCGCCGACGCCTGGCAGGAGACGGTGGACCGCACCCCCGTGCTGCGCGGCGCGGTGGTGTGGCAGGACGTCGAACGGCCGGTGCAGGTCGTCCGCCGGACGGTGACCGTGCCCGTGACCCAGCTGGACTGGCGCGGGCTGCCCGAGGAGCGGCGCGAGGCCGAGCTGGAGCGGGTCCGGGCCGAGGACCTGGCGCGCGGTGTCGAGCTGGGCACCCCGCCGCTGATGCGGCTGACCCTGGCCCGGCTGGCCGGCGACCGGCTGGCGCTGATCTGGACCTCGCACCATCTGGTCCTGGACGGCTGGAGCCTGGCGCAGGTGTTCACCGAGGTGTGCGAACGGTACGCCGCGGCCGCCCGGGGCGGCCGCCCCGTCCTGCCCGCCCGCCGTCCGTTCCGCGACTACCTCCAGTGGCTGGACGGCCAGGACGGCACGGAGGCGCGGGAGCACTGGCGGACGCTGCTGGCGGGGTTCACCGCGCCCACCCCGCTGCCCTGGGACCGCAGGCCCCTCGCATCGCACCGGGCCCGGTCCTCCGCCACCCTGTCGGTGGCGCTCACCCAGGGCGCCTCGGACGAGCTGCGCCGTACCGCGCGGCGCCACGGGCTCACCGTCAACACCCTGGTGCAGGGCGCGTGGGCGCTGCTGCTGTCCCGTTACAGCGGTGAGGAGGACGTGGTCTTCGGCACCACCGTCTCGGGCCGCCCGGCCGAACTGGCCGGGGTGGAGTCGATGGTGGGCATGTTCATCAACACGCTGCCCACCCGGGTGCGGGTGGACGGCGCCCGGGACACCGTGGAGTGGCTGCGGGAACTCCAGATGGCCCAGGCCGGTTCGCGGCGCTACGAGTCGGTCTCGCTGGCCCAGCTGACCGGCTGGAGCGAGGTCCCGGCGGGCAGCCCGCTCTTCGACAGCATGGTGGCCTTCGAGAACTACCCCTTCGACGACTCCTCGGCGCGCGAGGTGGGCTTGCGGATCGTCGACGTGCGGTCCACCGACGCCACCAACTTCCCGTTGAGCCTGCGGGCGCATCTGTCCGAACGGCTCGGATTCGACCTCGGCTACGACCCCGGGCTGTTCGACGAGCGGACCGCGGCCGCCCTCGCCGACCGGCTGTGTCTGCTGATGAACCAGCTGGCGGCCGATCCGGCCCGTCCGCTGCGGGCGCTGCCGTGGACCACCGGCGGGGAGCGCGAGCGGCTGCTCGGCGAGTGGGCCGGACGGGGCACCGCGTACCGGCCGTCGCCCGGACGGACCGTGGTGGACCTGTTCGCGGAGCAGGTGGCCCGCACCCCCGACGCCACCGCCGTCACATGTGCCGACGCCTCGCTGTCGTACGCCGAACTCGACGCGCGGGCCGGACGGCTGGCCCACCGGCTGGCCGCCGGAGGTGCCGGGCGGGAGCGGTATGTGGCGCTCGCGCTCCCCCGCTCGCTGGACCTGGTCGTGGCGATCGTGGCGGTGCTGAAGACGGGCGCGGCGTATCTGCCGGTCGACCCGGACCTGCCCGCCGCCCGGATCGCGCATCTGCTCGCCGACGCCGGGCCGGTGCTCGTGGTGACCACCGGTGACGTGGCGCGGCGGTGCGCCGGGGAGGTGCCCCGGCTGTGCCTGGACGACCCGGCGGTGGCCGCCGACCTGGCGCGCCGCCCCGCCACCGGCCCGGCCGGGGCCGGGCCGCTGCCGGACAGCCCCGCCTACGCCATCTACACCTCGGGTTCGACCGGGCTGCCCAAGGGCGTGGTGGTGCCGCACACCAATGTGGTGCGGCTGTTCACCAGCACCCGCGCGTGGTTCTCGTTCCGCGCGGACGACGTGTGGACGATGTTCCACTCGTACGCGTTCGACTTCTCGGTCTGGGAGATCTGGGGGCCGCTGCTGCACGGTGGCCGGCTCGTGGTGGTGCCGTACGCCGTCTCGCGCTCCCCGGAGGAGTTCCTGCGGCTGCTGGCGGACGAGAAGGTGACGGTGCTCAGCCAGACGCCCTCGGCGTTCGCCGCGCTGATGCGCGCCGACGAGGAGCACCCCGGGACCGAACTGGCCCTGCGCACGGTGGTGTTCGGCGGTGAGGCCCTGGATCCGCGGCGGCTGGCGGGCTGGTACGCACGCCACGAGGACACCGCGCCGCTGCTGGTCAACATGTACGGCATCACCGAGACCACGGTGCATGTCACCTACACCGCACTGGACCGGGAGGGCGCGGCACGCGCCACCGGCAGCGGGATCGGCACCGGTATCCCCGATCTGCGGGTGTATGTGCTCGACGGTGGTCTGGAACCGGTGCCGCCGGGCGCGGTCGGCGAGCTGTACGTGGCCGGGGCCGGGCTGGCCCGCGGCTATCTGCGCCGCCCGGGGCTGACCGCGTCCCGCTTCGTCGCGGACCCGTTCGGGCCGGCGGGCAGCCGGATGTACCGCACGGGCGACCGCGCCCGGTGGACCGCGGACGGCACCCTGGAGTACCTGGGCCGGGCCGACCACCAGGTGAAGATCCGTGGTTTCCGGATCGAGCCCGGTGAGATCGAGGCGGCCCTGACCGCACGCCCG
The DNA here is from genome assembly GCF_013364155.1 of Streptomyces sp. NA02950. NCBI lineage: Bacteria > Bacillati > Actinomycetota > Actinomycetes > Kitasatosporales > Streptomycetaceae > Streptomyces > Streptomyces sp. NA02950. The sequence goes on from NZ_CP054916.1 coordinate 1,339,907, forward strand.
GACGTGGCCGACGCGGTGGTGATGGTGCGCGAGGACCAGCCGGGAGCACGGCGGTTGGTGGCGTACACGGTGGCGGCCGAGGCGTCCGCGCCGCCGTCCGGCGCCGCCCTGCGGGAGGCGCTGGGCCGCACCCTGCCCGCGCATATGGTCCCGGCCGCCTATGTCCCGCTGGACGCGTGGCCGCTGACCGCCAACGGCAAGCTGGACCGGGCGGCGCTGCCCGCCCCCGGCGCGGACACCTTCGCCACCAGCGGTGAGCGGATCATCCCGCGCACCCCGGCCGAGCGGACCGTGGCCGCGGTGTGGGCCCAGGTGCTGGGGGCCGGGGAAGTCGGGGCGGAGGACAACTTCTTCGCGCTGGGCGGGGATTCCATCCTGGCCATCCGGGTGGCCTCGCGGCTGCGGACGGCGTTCGGCGCCGAGGTGTCCCCCCGGGCGCTGTTCACCCATGCCACGGTGGCGGCCCTGGCCGCCGAGCTGACCGCACCGGCCGGACCGGCGGCCCAGGGTGCCATCCCGGCCGTGCCGCGCGGCGGCGATCTGCCGCTGTCCTTCGCGCAGGCGCGGCTGTGGTTCCTGGACTCCTTCGACGACGACGGCACCGAGTACCTCACCCCGTTCGCGCTGCGGCTGCGCGGCCGGCTGGACACCGCAGCGCTGTGCGCCGCGCTGGACGGGCTGGTGGCCCGGCACGAACCGCTGCGCACCACCTTCGCCGAGGTGGACGGGCGCGGTGTGCAGCGCATCGGGGATCCGTACCGGGTGGAGCTGCCCGTCCACGACCTCACCGGGCTGCCCGCGGCCGAGCGCGCGCGGGAGGTCGAACGGCTGCTGGCACGGGAGACGGCCACCCCCGTCGAACTGCGCACCGGTCCGCCGCTGCGGACGTCCCTGATCCGGCTGACGGACACCGAGCACATCCTCACCCTGACGATGCACCACATCGTCACGGACGGCTGGTCCACCGCCGTGATCAGCACGGATCTGAGCGAGCTGTACACGGCCACCGTGGCCGGGCGGAGTCCCGCTCTGCCCGCGCTGCCGATCGGCTACGCCGACTACGCGGCCTGGCAGCGCGATCCGCGCGGCGGCGCCGCCGCGCTGGAAGCGCAGCTGGACCACTGGCGGGAGCGGCTGGCCGGGCTGGTCCCGCTGGAGCTGCCGACCGACCGACCGCGGCCGCCGGTGCAGACCCGGAACGGGGCATTGCTGGAGTTCGCCCTCGACGCGGAGCTGGTGGCGCGGCTGCGGGAGACCGGCCGCCGCGCCGACGGCACCCTGTTCACCGCTCTCTTGGCCACCTGCCAGGTGCTGTTCGCCCGCTGGTCGGGGCAGGAGGACATCACGGTGGGCACGGTGACCTCCGGACGGGAGCGCCCCGAACTGGAGCACCTGGTCGGCATGTTCGTGCACACGCTGGTGCTGCGGAACCGGGTGCGTTCCGACCGCCCGTTCCGGGAGCTGCTGTCCGAGGTGCGCGCCACGGTGCTGGACGCCTTCGCCCACCAGGACGTGCCGTTCGAGCGGATCGTGGACGAGCTCCAGCCGGAGCGGGACACCAGCCGCGGCCCGCTCTTCCAGGTGATGGTGGCGCTGCACAACCTGGGCGGCGAGGTACCCCGACTGCCGGGTCTGACCGTGGAGGCGGTCCGGATGCCGGGCCGCACCACGGGCTTCGACCTCGGGATCGACTTCGTCGAACACGGGGACGCGCTCACCGCGTTCGTGGAGTACAGCACCGATCTGTTCGACACCGCGACCGTGGAGCGGATGTGCCGTCAGCTGCGGCTGCTGCTGGAGGCGGTGGCGCGGGACCCGGACCGTACGGTGTGCGAGCTGCCGCTGCTCTCGGACACCGAGCGCCACACGGTGCTGGAGGAGTGGAACACCACCGCGCTCGCGGTGCCGGACACCACCTTCCCGCGGCTCTTCGAGGAGCAGGCGGCCCGGACCCCGCACGCCACCGCGCTGGTGGCCGATGACGCCCGGTACGACTTCGCGGAGCTCAACGCCCGTGCCAACCGGCTGGCCCGCCATCTGATCGGCCTCGGCGTCGGCCCCGAGCGGGTGGCCGCCGTCCGGCTGCCGCGCACCTCCGCGCTGATGGTGGCGCTGCTGGCGGTGCTCAAGGCGGGCGGGACGTATCTGTATCTCGATCCCGAACTGCCCGAGGAGCGGCTGCGGTTCCTGCTCGAGGACGCGGCGCCCGACGTGGTCCTCACCCCGGAGGCCCTGGCCGCCGCTCCGCTCGACGGGCTGCCCGCCACCGATCCGGACGACGGCGACCGGCCGGCCCCGCTGCGCCCGGCGCACACCGCGTACCTCAACTACACCTCGGGGTCCACCGGCCGCCCCAAGGGCGTGGCCGTGGAACACCGCCAGCTGGTCAACCTCTGCCACGACCACCGGGCGGGGCTGGTCGAGCCGCACACCTCCGCGGGCGGCCGCCCGCTGCGTACCGCGCTGACCGCCGCGTTCTCCTTCGACACCTCCTGGGAGGGCCCGCTGATGCTGGCCCTGGGGCAGGAGGTGCATCTGATCGGCGACACCGAACGGCTCGACCCGGCCGCCCTGGTGGAGCTGGTCGGGGCGCGCGGTCTGGACTTCCTGGACCTCACCCCCTCCTACCTCCACGAGCTGATGGCCGCCGGGCTGTTCGCCCCGGGCCGCCACCACCCGCGGATCGTCATGGTGGGCGGCGAGGCCCTGGACCCGGCACTGTGGCGGGAGCTGCGCGCCCTGCCCCACACGGCCGCGTACAACTTCTACGGGCCCACCGAGTGCACCGTGGACGCGGTGTACGGGCGGCTGGCCGACCTCGGCGACCGGCCGCTCATCGGCCGGCCCGGCCGGAACCTGCGCGCCTATGTGCTCGACGGCGCGCTGCGGCCGGTACCGCCCGGGGTGCCGGGCGAACTGCATCTGGCCGGTGCCCAGCTCGCCCGCGGCTACCGCGGCCGCCCCGGGCTCACCGCGGAACGCTTCGTCGCCGATCCGTACGGTCCGCCCGGCAGCCGGATGTACCGCACCGGGGACCGGGCGCGCTGGACCGCGGACGGGGCCCTGGAGTTCCTGGGCCGCACCGACGACCAGGTCAAGATCCGTGGTTTCCGGATCGAACCGGGTGAGGTCGAGTCGGCGCTGCACGACCACCCGGCGATCGAGGACACCGTGGTGGTGGTCCGGGAGGACACCGGCCACCGGCGGCTGGTGGCCTATCTGGTGGCCGGGGCGCCCGGGGCGCTGCGCGATCCGGTGGAACTGCGCACCTGGCTCAAGCGGACCCTGCCCGACTACATGGTCCCGGCGGCCTTCGTCACCCTCGGGCGGATTCCGCGCACCGACAGCGGGAAGGTGGACCGGCGGGCGCTGCCCGCGCCGCCCGCCCGGCCCGACGCGGAGACGTACACCGCGCCGCGCACCCCGGCCGAAACGGAGCTGGCGCGGATCTGGTCGGAGGTGCTGGGCACCCCCCGGGTCGGCGTGGAGGACAACTTCTTCGCGCTGGGCGGCGATTCCATCCTCAGCATCCAGATCGTCTCCCGCGCCCGCCAGGCCGGGCTGCGGCTCACCTCCAAGGACATCTTCCGCCACCAGACCATCGCCGAACTCGCCGTCGGAGCCCTCTCCATGGCGGCCCCGCGGCCCGCGTCCGCCCCGGCACCGGCCGGTCCGGCGCCGCTCACCCCGATCCAGCACGGGTATCTGAAGGGACGGCGGCCGGACGGGGCGCACCACTTCACCATGACCCACCGGCTCCGGCTCACCGAGGACCTCGATGTGGCCGCGCTGCGACGCGCGGTACGCGCCCTGGTGGCCCACCATCCGGCGCTGCGGACCCGGTTCACCGTCTCCGGCGGGCAGTGGCGGCAGGAGGTGCTGCCCGCGGCACCCGCCGGGATCTTCGAACGGTACGACCTGGCGGGGCTCGGCGAGGAGGCGCGGGCCGAGGTGGTACGGGAGGCCACCGTCCGGGCCCAGACCGGGCTGGACATCGCCGAGGGGGTGGTGGTGCGCGTCCTGCTGTTCACCTCCGGGCACCGGCAGCCGCCCGAACTGCTGCTCACCGCCCACCATCTGGTGGTGGACGGGGTGTCCTGGCGCATTCTCCTGGGCGACCTGGAGACCGCGTACCGGCAGGCCGCCGAGGGACGCACACCCGAACTCCCCCCGGTGGGCACCGGCTGCGCCCAGTGGGCGGCCCGGCTGGCGGAGCATGTGCGCTCCGGTGGCTTCGACGGCGAGCTGGCGTACTGGACGCGTACCGCGCGGACACCGGCCGCCACGCTGCCGGTGGACCGCGAGGGCGTCAACACCCAGGAGAGCGCCGCCACGGTGACCGCCGTCCTCGGCCGGGCCGGGACCGGCGCGCTGCTGCGCGACGTACCCGGGGTCTACCGCACCCGGATCAACGATGTGCTGCTCAGCGCCCTCGGCCGGACCCTGGCCCGGTGGACCGGCGGGGACACGGTGCTCATCGGGGTGGAGGGCCACGGCCGCGAGGACCTGTTCGACGAGGTCGATCTGTCGCGTACGGTCGGCTGGTTCACCGCCGAGTTCCCGCTCGCGCTGACGGTAGCGGCCGACGCGGACTGGCGCGACACCCTGCGGTCGGTCAAGGAGCAGCTGCGTGCCGTACCGCAGCGCGGACTGGGCTACGGCGCGCTGCGCCATCTCGCCCCGGACGGGTCCGCGGCCGACGCGCTGCGCTCCGGCCCCGCGCCGCAGGTCTCCTTCAACTACCACGGCCGGTGGGAGGTGTCCGACGGCGGTGGCGCCGCGTCCGGCCTCTACCGCGAGGCGCTGCCGGTGACCGGCCGGGACGCGGCCCCCGGGGAGACCCGCGACTGTCTGCTGGAGATCACCGGGGCGGTCCAGGACGGGCGGCTGGAGCTGGGCTGGACCTATCCGGCCCGGATGTACGACGAGAAGACCGTGCGCGCGCTGGCCGACGGTGTGATGGCCGCGCTGCGGAAGATCGTCGAGCACTGCGCCGCGCCCGGGGCGGGCGGCCGCACCCCCTCCGACTTCCCCCTCGCCGGACTGGACCAGCGCCAGGTGGATCTGCTCGCGGGCGACGGCGGCGAGGTCGAGGACATCTGTCCGCTGACCCCGTTGCAGGCCGGGATGGTCTTCCACGGGCTCGTCGGGAACGGCACCGGCGCCGGCGGCGGCGCGTATGTCGACCAGATGGCGCTGCGCATCGGCGGGATCACCGATCCGGACGCTTTCGCCGCCGCCTGGCAGGGTGTGGTGGACCGGACCCCGGTGCTGCGCAGCGCGGTGCGCTGGCAGGGGCTGGCCGCACCGGTGCAGGTGGTGTACCGGGAGGCGGTGCTGCCGGTGGCGCACCACGACTGGCGGGAGCTGTCCCCGGCCGCGCGGGAGGCGGCGCTGCGGCGGCTGCTGGCCGAGGACCGGGCGGCCGGAATGGAGCTGACGGCGGCTCCGCTGAGCCGGATCGCGGTGGCCCGGCTCTCCGACGACGAGATCACCCTGGTGTGGACCTCGCACCATGTGATGCTGGACGGCTGGAGCACCGGCCAGGTCTTCGCCGAGGTGTGCGAGGGCTATGCGGCGCTCGTCGAGGGCCGCACCCCCCAGCCGCCCGCGCGCCGTCCGTTCCGGGACTTCCTGCACTGGCTGCGCGACCAGGACCAGGAACGGGCCGAGGGCTGGTGGCGGGAGGCGCTGGCGGGGTTCACCGCCCGCACCCCGCTGCCGTACGACCGGCCGCCCACCCAGGCCCACCGCGCCGACTCGGCCGCGCTGACCCGGCTGGAGCTGAGCGAGGAGGTGTCGGCGCGGCTGCGGGAGACCGCGCGCGGCCACGGGCTGACCGTCAACACGGTGGTGCAGGGCGCCTGGGCACTGCTGCTGTCCCGCTACGGCGGGGTGTCCGACGTGGTGTTCGGCACCACCGTCTCGGGCCGCCCGGCCGAACTGCCCGGTGTGGAGACGATGGTGGGCATGTTCATCAACACGGTCCCGACCAGGGCCGTGGTGGAGGGGGGCCGTGAGGTGGCGGGATGGCTGCGGGAGCTCCAGGAGCACCAGAGCGACTCCCGCCGCTTCGACTTCGTGTCCCTCCCCCGGATCCAGGGCGTGAGCGCACTGCCGTCCGGCGAGCCGCTCTTCGACAGCATGGTGGTCTTTGAGAACTATCCGTTCGACGAGTCCTCCACGGCCGGGGCCGGGATCGTCATCCACGAGGTCCGGGCCGAGGACTCCACCAGCTTCCCGCTGTGTCTGCGCGCCTACCTGGGCGACCGGCTCGGCTTCGACATCGCCTACGACCCGGCGCTGTTCGACGCGGACACGGCCGAACGGGCGGCAGGCCATCTGCGGACCCTGCTGACCGGGATCGCCGACGGCGCCGGGGGCACCCTGGACGAACTGGAGCTGCTGACCGGCCCGGAGCGCCGGGCGGCCACGACGGAGTGGAACGCCGCCACCTACCGGCCGCTGCCCGCGGGTGCGCTCGCGGAGCTGTTCGCCGAACAGGCCGGGCGCACCCCGGAGGCGGTGGCCGTCACCGACGGCGCCACCGTGCTCGACTACCGCGCGCTCGATGACTGGTCGGACCGGCTGGCGGCGGTACTCGCCGGGTCCGGGGTGCGGGCCGAGGACCGGGTCGGGCTGCTGATGGACCGGTCGGCCGAACTGGTCGTGGCCCAGCTGGCGGTGGTCAAGGCCGGCGGGGTGTACGTACCGGTGGACGCCCGCGCACCGCGCGAGCGGCGGCAGGCGCTGCTGGAGCGGGTGGGCGCGGCGGTGACGCTGACCGCCGCCGACGTGGCGGCCGCACGCGATGCCGAGCGGACCCCGCTGTCCGACCCGGCGCACCCGGACCGGCTGGCGTATGTGATGTTCACGTCCGGGTCGACCGGGGAGCCGAAGGCGGTGGGGGTGCGCCACCGCGATGTGGTGGCGCTCGCCCGCCACCGCGGCTTCGACGGCGGCGGACACGAACGGGTGCCGCTGCACTCGCCGGTGGCGTTCGACGCCGCCACCTACGAGGTGTGGGTGCCGCTGCTGCGCGGCGGTCAGGTGGTGGTGGCCCCGCCGGGCGAGATGGACGCCGGGGTGCTGCGGGCGCTGGTGGCGGAGCACCGGGTGACGGGGGTGTGGCTGACCGCCGGGCTGTTCCGGCTGCTGGCCCAGGACGCCCCGGACTGTTTCGCGGGGCTGCGCGAGGTGTGGACGGGCGGCGATGTGGTGCCCGCGGCCTCGGTGCGCCGGGTGCTGGCCGCCTGCCCCGGACTGACCGTCGTGGACGGCTACGGGCCGACGGAGACCACGACGTTCGCCACCTCGTTCGCGATGGCCGGCGCGGCCGGGGTGCCGGAGACGGTGCCGATCGGCCGCCCGCTGGACCACACCCGGGTGTACGTCCTGGACGCGCGGCTGCGGATCGTGCCCCCGGGTGTGGTCGGGGAACTCTTCGTCGCGGGTGAGGGCGTGGCGCGCGGCTATCTGGGCCAACCGGGCCCGACGGCCGCGTCGTTCGTGGCCGATCCGTACGGGCCGCCCGGGGAGCGGATGTACCGCACCGGCGATCTGGCGCGGCGGCGGCCGGACGGCACGGTGGAGTTCGCCGGGCGCGCCGACGACCAGGTGAAGGTGAGGGGCTTCCGGATCGAGCCGGGTGAGGTGGAGCGGGTGCTCGCCGCGCATCCGTCGGTCGCCGACGCGGCGGTGGTGGCCCGTGAGGACCGTCCGGGCGTCAAGCGGCTGGTGGCCTATGTGGTGGCGGCGGACGGTACGCCGGTGGACGGTGCGCGGTTGCGCGCCCACGCCGCGGACCTGCTCCCCGACTACATGGTGCCGTCCGCCGTGGTGGCGCTCGCCGCGCTGCCGCTGAGCCGGAACGGAAAGGTGGACCGTACGGCGCTGCCCGCGCCGGATCCCGCCGCGGAGCGGGCGCCCTCACGGGCCCCGCGCGGGGAGGCCGAGCGGATGACGGCCGGGATCTGGGCCGAGGTGCTGGGCGTGGAACGGGTCGGCGCCGACGACGACTTCTTCGAGCTGGGCGGCGATTCGATCCTCAGCATCCGGCTCACCTCGCGGCTGCGGGAGGCGTTCGGCCGGGAGCTGTCGCCCCGGATGGTGTTCACCCACCCGACCGTCGCCGCGCTCGCCGCGGCCCTCGGCGCGCCGGAGGGCCGCACCGGACGGCGGACCACCCCGATCGTGCCGGTCGGCCGAGACAGCGGGCTGCCGCTGTCGTTCGCCCAGCAGCGGCTGTGGTTCCTGGACTCCTTCGAACCGGACAGCGCGGAGTACATCACCCCGCTGGCGCTGCGGATGCGCGGAGACCTCGACATCGAGGCGCTGGGCAGGGCGCTGACCGCGCTGGTGGCCCGGCACGAGTCGCTGCGGACCACCTTCGACACGGTGGACGGCCACGGGGTGCAGATCGTGCACCCGCCCGCCGGGGTACGGCTCACCCCCACCGATCTGTCGGCGCTGTCCGCCGGGGAGCGGGAAGCCGAACTGGCGGAGCTGCTGGCGCACGAGCGGGCGCGCCCGTTCGATCTGCGGCGCGGGCCGCTGCTGCGCACCGCGTTGATCCGGCTGGACGCGCGGGACCATGTCCTCGGTCTGACCCTGCATCACATCATCACCGACGGGTGGTCCACCGGGGTGCTCATCGGTGATCTGCGGGAGCTGTACCGGGCGGAGCTGACCGGGGAGGCGCCCGCGCTGCCCCCACTGCCGGTGGGTTACGCGGACTACGCGTCCTGGCAGCGCACCGAGCTGTCCGGTCCGTACGCGGAGGAGCAACTCACCTACTGGAAGCACCAGTTGACCGGGGTGCCACCGCTGGAGCTGCCCACCGACCGACCCCGTCCGGCGGTGCGGACCCGTAACGGCGCCACCGTGGAGTTCGCCCTGCCCGCGGAGGTGGGCGGACGGCTGAAGGACCACGGCCGGACCCGGGGCACCACACTGTTCATGACCCTGGTGGCGGCGTCCCAGGTCCTGCTGGCCCGGCTGTCGGGGCAGCGGGACATCGCCGTTGGCACGGTGACCTCGGGCCGGGACCGCACCGAGGTGGAGCAGCTGATCGGGTTCTTCGTCAACACCCTGGTGCTGCGGTCCACGGTGGATTGCCGGTGTGGCTTCACCGACTTCCTGGCCAAGGTGCGCGGCACCGTCCTGGACGCCTTCGCCCACCAGAGCGTGCCGTTCGAGCGCGTGGTGGACGAGGTGCAGCCGGCCCGGGACACCAGCCGCACACCGCTGTTCCAGGCGATGGTCGTGCTCCAGAACATCCCCGGCCGGGAGATGGAACTGCCCGGCCTGGTGCTGGAGGACGTCGAACTCGACGTCCACACCGCCAGCTTCGACCTCACCCTGGAGTTCGCCGAGGCCGGGGACGGCACGCTGCGCGCGCTGATCGGCTACAACACCGACCTGTTCGACGCCGCGACCGCCGAGCGGATGGGAGGCGCCCTGAAGGCCCTGCTCACCGGTATCGCCGAGGACCCGGAGCGGCCGGTGGGCGCCCTGCCGCTGGCCACCCCGGAGGAGCTGCGGCGCACCCTGGTGGAGTGGAACGACACCGGGCGGCCGGTGGCGCCCGCCACCCTGCCCGAGCTGTTCGCACGGCGGGTGGCGGCTGCGCCGGACACCGTCGCCGTCCGCCACCCGGCGGGTGAACTCACCTTCGCCGCGCTGGACACGGCGGCGAACCGGCTGGCCCACCGGCTGGCCGGACGGGGCGTGGGCCCGGAGCGGCTGGTGGCGCTCGTCCTTCCGCGGTCGGTGGAGATGGTGGTGGCCCAGCTGGCCGTGGTGAAGGCGGGCGGGGCGTTCCTGCCCGTCGACCCGGCCTATCCCGAGGAGCGGGTGGCGTTCATGCTCAAGGACGCCGCGCCCGCGGTGGTGCTCGACGACCCGGCGTCCGTATGGGCCGACGAGGGCCCGGAGGCACCGCCGGAGGTACCGGGCCTGGTGCCGGACCACCCGGCGTATGTCATCTACACCTCCGGGTCCACCGGGGTGCCCAAGGCCGTGGTGGTCAGCCACGCGGGGCTCGCCGGTTTCTCGGCCGCCTGCGCCGCGCACTACGACGTCCACGCCGGGGACCGGGTGCTCCAGTTCGCCTCGCCCAGCTTCGACGCCTCCGTACTGGAGCTGTGCACCGCGCTGACCGGCGGAGCCACCCTGGTGGTCGCGGACGAGGGCCCGCTGCTCGGTGAGCGGCTGGCCGATGTCCTGCGGCGGCAGCGGATCACCCATGCGCTGATCCCCCCGGCGGCCCTGGCCACCATCCCTGAAACGGAACTGCCGGAACTGCGCACGCTGATCGTCGGTGGTGACGCGTGCACCGCCGCTCTGGTGGACCGCTGGGCTCCCGGCCGTCGGATGATCAACTCCTATGGGCCGACCGAGGTGACGGTGGTGAGCACCTGGTCACGGCCGTTGACCGCCGGTTCCGGAGTGCCGCCGATCGGCCGCCCGGTCCCCGGCACCCGCGCCTATGTGCTGGACGAAACGCTGCGTCCGGTGCCGGTCGGTGTGGCCGGGGAGCTGTATGTGGCCGGCCCGGGTCTGGCACGCGGCTATCTGGGCCGCCCGGGGCTGACCGCAGCGCGGTTCGTGGCCGATCCGTTCGGCCCCGCGGGCGGGCGGATGTACAGCACCGGCGATGTGGTGCGCTGGGACGGCGACGGGACGCTGCGGTTCCTCGGCCGCGCCGACGACCAGGTCAAGGTGCGCGGGTTCCGTATCGAACCCGGGGAGGTGGAGGCGGCGTTGCGGCGCAGCCCCGAGGTAGGCGACGCGGTGGTCGCCGTCCGGGACACCGCGGCCGCGACCGAACCCCCGTCCGGGCTGAAGCGGCTGGTCGGCTATGTGGTCCCGGCGCCGGACGCCTCCCCCACCGCCGCGTCGCTGCGTGACTTCCTGGGCCGGATCCTCCCGGACCACATGGTGCCCTCGGCGTACGCCACCCTGGACGCCCTGCCGCTCACCCCGAACGGCAAGGTGGACCGGCGCGCACTGCCCGACCCCGATCCGGTACCGGCCGCCTCCGGCACCGGCCATGTCACACCGCGCACCCCGCTGGAGAGCCGGATCGCGGCGATCTGGGCGGATGTCCTGGGGCTGGTACGGGTCGGCGCCCACGACAACTTCTTCGACCTCGGCGGGGACTCCATCCTCTCCATCCAGGTGGTCTCGCGGGCCCGGCAGTCCGGACTGCACATGTCCACCAAGGATCTGTTCACCCACCAGACGGTGGCCGGGCTGGCGGAGGTGGTGACGGCCGAGCGGGACCAGGCCCGTGCGGAACCGGTCACCGGTTCCCTGCCGCTCACCCCGATCCAGCGCTGGTTCTTCGCCACCCACACCGTCAATCCGCACCACTTCAACCAGTCCGCCCTGCTGGAGTTGCACCAGGAGCCGGACGACACGGCGCTGGAGAAGGCCCTCGCGGCCCTGCTCGTCCACCATGACGCGCTGCGGATGCGGTTCACCCGGGACGGGGCGGAGTGGCGGCAGGACAACCCCGGGCCCGACCCCGCCGCCACCGTGCTGACCCGGCACGATCTGTCCGGCCTGCCGGCGCGCGAGGCGGACACGGCGATGGAGCGGGCGGCCGACGCCCTGCACGCGAGCTTTGTGCTGGACCGGGGACCGCTGCTGAAGGCGGCGCTGTTCCGGCGCGGGGACACCCGGCGTCCGTTCCTCTTCCTGACCGCCCATCACCTGGTCATCGACGGGGTGTCCTGGCGGATCGTGCTGGACGACCTGGACACCGCCTATCAGCAGAGCCTCCGGGGCGAACCGGTCGACCTCGGCGCGAAGACCACGTCGTTCCGCGACTGGGCCACCGGGCTGGCCGCCCATGTCGCCGACGGCGGCCTGGACCACGAGGCCGACCACTGGGCCGCGGCGCTGGACGCCCGCCCGCTTCCGGTCGACCGCACCACCGCCGCCCCGGGCGCGGAGACGGACACGCTGCCGGTGGAGGTCGACGAGACGGACACGGAGGCGCTGCTGCGCTCGGCCCCCACCGCGTACCGCACCCGGATCAACGATGTGCTGCTGGCTGCCCTGGCGCTGGCGCTGGCGCGCTGGACGGAGCGGAGCCGGGTCTGCGTCGAACTCGAGGGCCACGGCCGGGAGGACGTGGTCGAGGGCGCCGACCTCTCCCGTACCGTGGGCTGGTTCACCACGATGTACCCGGTCTCCTTCGAGGTGCCCGGCGGGCCGGAGCGGGGTGACCTCGCGGCGACCGACTGGCGGGCGCTGGTGAAGTCGGTGCGGCGGCAGTTGCGGAGCGTGCCCGGCAATGGCTTCGGCTTCGGGGCACTGCGGACGTTCGGGGCGCCTGAGGTACGGGAGCGGCTGACCGGCACCGGCCCGGGGCCGCAGATCGTGTTCAACTACCTCGGCCAGTGGGACGCCCGCTCCTCGCAGGCCCAGGGCGGTCTGTTGCATGCCGAGCACGGGTCGTTCGGCCAGGACCACGACCCCCGCCAGGGCGGTTCCCATCTGCTGGAGGTGGTCGGCGCGGTACAGGACGGGCGGCTGGGCTTCACCTGGTACTACCACCCCGATGTGCACGAACGGTCGACGGTGGAGGCGGTGGCCGCGGACTTCGCGGACGCGCTGCGGCGTATCGCCCGGGACTGCCGGGGCGACGGATGACCGGGGAGCGGAGAGGCGTGGCGCCGGACGTCACAGCGAGGGAGCGGGCCGGTCCGGCGGTGCCGCTGTCCAGGAACCGCGACTACCGGCTGTTGTGGGGAAGTCAGGCACTGTCGGAGTTCGGGTTCCACGCGACGATGATCGCGTTCCCGCTGCTGGTCCTGGCGTTGACGGGCTCCGGCGCCGCCTCCGGGCTCGTCATGGGCACCATCGCCGCCGCCCAGATGGTGGCCGGGCTGCCCGCCGGTGTGCTGGCGGACCGCTACGACCGCAAAGCGATCATGCTGGTGTGCGAGGCGGCGCAGACGGTGTCCGCCGTCAGCCTGGCGGTGGCGGTGTGGACCGGCACGGCCACCGTGGCCCACATGGTGGCCGTCGCCGCGGTGTTCGGCGCGAGCGCGGCCCTCTTCGAACCGGCCGAGAGCGCGTCCCTGCCCGCGCTGGTGACCGGGTCCCAACTCCCCACGGCCGTCGCGATGAACACGGCTCGCGCCTCGATGGGGCAGCTCTCGGGCACCGCCACCGGCGGTTTCCTGTTCGCCGCGGGACGCTTTGTGCCGTTCCTCGCGGACGCCGTCACCCACGCGGTGTCGTTCACCGCCCTGCTCTTCCTGCGGCTGCCGCGGCGGGAGCGCCCCGCGGGCCCGGCACCGCGTCCGGGCCGGGAGGTGCTGACGGGGCTGCGATGGGTGTGGCGGGAGCGCCCGATCCGGGTCACCGTGCTGTGCGCCATCGTGCTGAACCTGTTCTTCAGCGCCTTCTACATCGTTGTGGTGGTGCTCGCCGGGACCCGGGGGGTGCCCTCCGGGGAGGTCGGGGTCATGGCGGCCATGCTGGGGGCGGGCGGGCTGGCCGGGGCGCTGGTGGCACCCACATGGCACCGCCGGCTCGGCCCCTACCGCGCCATCGTGGCGGTGTTCTGGGCGCTGGCCCTGCTCACCCCGGTCGCCGTGCTGGTGCACGACGGCTATCTCACCGGGGTCCTGTTCGCGCTGATGGCACTGTTCCCGCCGACGGCGAACACCGCCATCATGACGGACCAGTTGCTGCGCACCCCCGATGGCCTGCGCGGGCGGCTCACCAGTGTGCTGGTGCTCGCGTGCGGTGCGGCCGGGGCGGCGGGGCCCGCGCTGGGCGGTCTGCTCACCGAGGTGCTGCCTGGCGACGGGGCGATCCTGGTGTGCTCGGCGGGAATCACCGTGGCGGCCGTTCTGGCCACCGCGGGCCCGACCCTGCGCGGGCTGCCACGGGACCGTCCGGAGGAGGAGCCGCCCGCGGACAGCTGACACCGAGCTTCTGAGATCCGATCACCCCATCATCACCGCCTACGACGGGAGAACACCACCATGGACGACAACGCCCGCTACCAGGTGCTGCGCAACGACGAGGACCAGTACTCGCTGTGGCCCGCCGACCTCGACGTGCCCGACGGATGGCACCCCGTCGGCAAGGAGGGCACGAAGGAGGAGTGCTCGGCCCATGTCGACGAGGTGTGGACCGATATGCGGCCCCGCAGCCTCCGCGAGCGCATGGACCAGGCGGCTTCCTGAGGGACGCCCGAGGTGACGGGCGGCCGGTGCGCGGTGCACCGGCCGCCCCGTCGGCCACCGTCCGGCGTCCGTCACTCCGGCCAGCCGACCGTTCCGTTCCTGACCACGAGCGGCCGGGGGTCGAGGTCCTCCAGAAAACGCAGACATCCGACGTGGACGGCGCCGTCCTCGTCGGCGTGCATCGGGTCGGCCTTTCCGGCCAGCCAGGTCAGCAGCACTCCGACGGGGCCGAAGAGATCCGGATGCAGCTCCTGACGGGATGTCATGGCCCAGCCCCGCCGTCCTCCCCGTCCTTTCCGCCTGATCAGCTCGGAGGAGACCACACCGCCCACCCGCCACGCCGCGCCGTGCTGGCTCAGCAGCGCCTCCGGTTGGTCCTCCACCTGTGGCTCACCGGACTCGTCCGCCACCACGACCGGGAACGAGCTCAGGATGCTCAGCCGCTCCGGCTGGGGACCGAGGCCCAGATGCCATCGGAGCTCGGCGATCTCCTCCTCGGACAGGTCGTCACACAGATCCATGGCCAGGGTCAGTTCGTACACGTCGCTCACGGAACGCACGCTACAAGGTGACACCGACAACGGCGCCGCTCACTGCCCGGGGCCGTAGAACGCGAGGGTGCTGCGGAGCCGGGGCGGCTCATGGCCCTCACGGCGGGGCGTCGCCCCGCGCCGCGGCCTTCTCCAGCACCTCCGGCAGGTCCGCCAGCCGGTCCAGCCCCCGGACCGCCCTGGCCACGCGGTGGTTGCGGGACAGCCGTTCGCGGTGGCGGTGCAGAAAGGCCCAGTAGCCGGTGGTGTACGGGCAGGCCCGTTCCCCGGTGCGCTCCTGGGGGCGGTAGGCACAGGGTCCGCACAGGTCGCTCATCCTGTTGAGGTACGCCCCGCCGGAGGTGTACGGCTTGGTCGTCATCAGTCCGCCGTCGGCGTACTGCGACATCCCGACGACATTGGGCAGCATGACCCAGTCGTACCCGTCCACGAAGCAGCGGTGGAACCAGTCGGTGACGGCCGCGGGGTCCCAGCCGTCCTGGAGCGCACGGCTGCCGAGCACCATCAGCCGGGGGATGTGATGGGTCCATCCGGTGTCCCTGACCTGGGCCAGCACGGTGGACAGACAGCGGGCGGCCACCGCCTCCGCGTCCAGTTCCAGGAACCAGACGGGCAGCGGCGCGGTGTGCCCGAGGGCGTTGCGGCTCCGGTAGTCCTCGCCGAAGTGCCAGTACAGGTGCCACACGTACTCCCGCCATCCCGCGATCTGCCGGATGAACCCCTCGACGCTGTTCAACGGCGCGGCGCCGTCCCGCCACGCCCGCTCCGCCCGGTCCACACATTCGGCCGGGTGCAGCAGTCCGAGGTTGAGCGGCGCGGAGAGCAGGCTGTGGCACATGACGGGGTCGGCCGCGAGCATGGCGTCCTCGTGCGGCCCGAAGCCCGGCAGCCGGTGGGTGATGAAGTGGCGCAGCGACGCCAGCGCCTCGCGGCGGGTGGCGGGGAACCCGCGGGGTCCGTCGCGGCCGACGAAGGCGACGGTGCCGTCGCGTTCCCAGCGGTCCAGGTCATGGCGCACCCGCTCGTCGATCTCGTCCTCGGTCGGCCGCCAGGGGGCGGGGGCGCCGAGGGTGCGGGCCGTGCGGGGCGGGGGTTCACGGTTGTCCTGGTCGAGGTTCCAGCGGCCGCCCGCGGGTGCGTCGCCGTCCATGAGCAGGTCGTGTCCGGTGCGCACCCAGCGGTAGAAGTCCTCCATCCGCATCCGGCCGCGGGCGTGTGCCGCGGCCCAGTCGGCGAAGTCGGTGTGGCTGACCAGGAAGCCGCGGGCGGGCAGCACCTCGACGGCGGGGAGCGAGCGGACCAGCTCCAGCGCCCGGCGGGAGGTGGGGTGGCAGACGGTGACGCGGTCGCGGCCGACGGCTTCGGCCAGTCCCTCCCGGTAGGTGTCGGCCTGGACGTAGACCACCCGGTCGCCGAGTTCGGCCGCCCGGTGGCGCATGGCGGAGAGCAGCAGATGGGCCTTGGCCCGGTGGAAGCGGCGGCGGCGCAGCACCGAGCGGGCCTCGATCATCACCAGTGGGGCCCGGGTGTCGGGGCCGTTGTGGCGGGGGTCGGGGAAATGCGGCCCGAGCTGATCGCCGAAGAGCCAGTGCGGACGTGCTGCCATTCGGCTCAGGCTAGGCGCGCGCCCCGGTTCGGCCATGGCGGCGCGCGCGGAGGGCACCGGGTGCCGAGTAAGGATTTCTGAGTTCTCGCTTCAGCATCTTGTACTGGCCGTTCAGCCGTCTCCACGGTGACGCGCCATAAAACCCGCCGTGGAACACGGACTTCCCGCCCGGCCGTCCTCCGGGAGCGAGGACGAATCCGTGGGCGAGCGGCTGCGCACCCTGCGCAAGGCCCGCCGTCTCACGCTCAAGGCCGTCGCCGGGTCCGCCGGGATCGGCGAGGGCTGTCTGAACCAGACGGAGCGCGGCCGGGCCAACCCCAGCATCGCCACGCTCCAGCAGATCTCCGCCGCGCTCGGGCTCGAGGTGGCCGATCTGTTCGGCGACGACTTCACCAGCGGGCCGAGTGTGCTGCGGGCCGATGAGGCGCCACCGCTGGCCCTCGGGGTGCTCGGGATGTCGTTGAGGTGGTTGAGGTGGTTGGCCACCGAGCGCCGCACATACTCCGACGGGTCCGGTACAGCGCGTCGGGGAGGGGCAGGGTGGCCTCGGGCCGGGCGAAGGCGCCGGCTACCCCGGAAAGGGGCAGTGGCAAGGCAATCGAGTACCGACACCTCCCTGCGGCCCGACGACGAGGACGCCTTCCGCAGGCGCTCCGGTCGGTCCAGAAGCGTTCACGGCTCCCGGTCGTCTTCGGCGGCCAGGTCTGCGAGGGCGCCCTTCGGCTGTCGCAGTTCGCCGGGGTGCGGACGGCGGCGCCGCGCGGGCTCGGCCTCACGGTGCGCCGTTCCATGCGGTCCATGCCGCGACGGCCGATGGCAGCAATGACAACTTCCCCACCTTTTCCGCCATGGCATACCGCGTGATGATCGCCACAGTGGTGTGCGGACGGTGGGCCCGCGCCCCGTCGGCGTACCCGGGTCCACCGGAAGGGGACGTCCTCCGCACCCCCTCTCCCGGCGTCCACCCGTCCGGGCGGGCGTTGACTCCCGGTGCCCGGCCCGACCATGGTGGGCGAATCCCGGGGTGGCGTCCCCATGAGAATCCCCGAGGGAACGAGGCTGAGATGTACCAGATGAGTGGTCCCGAGAGACCGGTGCGTCCGGACGGCGACCTGGACCGACCGGACCATCCGCTGTTCTCCGCGGTCCTGCGGGCCGGGCTGGAAGCGCGGACCGGCACGGTGGTCGTGGACCTGTCCCGGGTGCAGACGATCACGGCGGACGGTATGCGCGGACTGCTCGACTGTGTGCGTTCGCTCCACGAGACCGGCGGCAGACTGTTCCTGGCCGCCGCCCCCGAGGCCGTGGCGCAGCTGCTGCGGCTGACGCTCGTCGAGACCGGCGTCCAGATCTTCGCCACCGTGGCCGAGGCCCAGCGGGCTGCGCCGAAAGCCGCGGCGGCCGTGGGGGCCGAGACGGCCGACGCCCCGAAGACCGAACTGGAGCGGCTGCGCCGGGAGACGGCGGATCTGCGCGGAAAGCTGCGCTCGCATCCGCTGATCGCCCAGGCGCAGGGCATCCTCCTGGAGCGCTACCGGCTGGACGGCCCGGAGCCGGCGTTCACCCTTCTGAAGGAAAGCTCACAGGCGCACAACGTCAAACTGCGCACCCTGGCCGCTGCGCTCGTGAACGTGCCGCGGCCCGAACCCGGCAGTGCGCTGTGGTTCCCGGACCGGGTCCGCCGCCCGGCGCCCGCACTGCCACTGCTGCCGGAGCTGGAGACCGGCGGCACCAACCGGGGCGCCGTGGTGAAGCGGGTGCTGCACCAGGCAATGGAGACGGTGGGCTCCGGGATGGGGGACCTCCAGCTCGTCGACCCGGCACGGCGGCTGCGGATGGAACAGCACCACGGCTTCGACCAGGAGTTCGTGGACTTCTTCGCCGTGGTCGGCGAGGGCGAGACGCCCTGCGCCCAGGCGGCCGAACGCGCCCGCCACGTCATGTCGGACATCGCCACCGACCGGGTGTTCTCCGACGCGGCCCGCACCCTCATCCTCTCCACGGGCTCCCGCACCGTGCACAGCTTCCCGATGACCGGCGGTACGGGCCGGGTCGTCGGCGTGTTCTCCCTCCATGTGGCGCAGGCCGGCCGGAGCCTGACCGCGGGCGAGGAGCGGATCCTCACCCATCTCGCCGGGCAGAGCGGCGCCTGGCTGGAGTGGCACGAGGGCACCGTCGTCCGTGACGCCCTCGAACATCTGCATCAGCGGGCCACCCGCGACCGCGGTACGCCGTCCGCCGCCTCCGGCCCCCCGCACGGGTGAGCATGGCCTTGGTCCCCGGTCCGGCCGGGTATTCCTGGACGCGAACGGGTTCCTCGGGGCCCCGGCGTTCGGGAGGACGATCATGGCGGTACCGGCCCTGGCCCGCTCCGGCAGCGCCTCGGCGCCGCGGATGCTCCAGATCTATCTCAACGACCACCTGGCCGGTGCCACGGCCGGTGTCGGGCTCGCCCGCCGGATGTCCCGTGAGCACCGGCACACGGCGTACAGCGGTGAGCTGACGAGGCTCAAGGCGGAGGTCGCACACGACCGCAAGGCGCTGCTGTGGTGCATGGCCGTGCTCGATGTGCCCATCCGCCGCTACAAGGTCTACGGCGCGTGGGCGGGCGAACGGATCACCCGGCTCCGGCCCCGCGGCCGGACGCGCCGCCGCTCCGGGCTGAACACGGTGCTGGAGCTGGAGGCGATGCGGCTGGGCGTGGAGGGCAAGGCCCTCCTGTGGCGCACCCTGCTCGCCACCGCCGTCCACGACTCCCGCCTGGAGACCGGCCGCCTCGCGGAACTGCTGGACGCGGCGGGGCGGCAGCTCACAACCCTGGACTCGCTCCACGCCCGCGCCGTCTCGGCACTCGTCTCCCCCGGCACCCCGGAACCCCACCCCGAGGCGGCACCCACGGCCGAGCCGCCGTCCAACTGAAGACCGTCAAAGGGCGGTTCAAGGCCCGCTGCCAGGGGTGCCCGTGGGCTGGGGCGGCGGTGTGGGCGCGGCCGGTTCGCGGGCTTGCGGGGGGTGTGCGTAGCGCATCGCGGCCGGACTTCCCGCGCCCTGCCGCCACAGCCTGCTGAGCTCGGCGTTGGCCGTGCGCTCGGCGGCGCGGTCGTCGGGCAGCGGCAGCTGAAGTGCGGTCAGCAGGTCGAAGCGGTGCAGATCGAAGGCGACGGCCAGCACCTCCCCCGGCGGGCCGCACCACCTCGAATCCGGCCTGGGCGAGCAGGACTTCGGCCTGGGCGGTGCCGAGGCGGCGGGCCAGCCCCTTGCCGAAGCGGCCGCACCAGACCGAGCGTGCCCGTTCGGCCGCGAGTCCGGCCAGGCTCGGTGAGACGAGTTCGATCGGAGAGGCGGTGGGGGTCGCCACGGACATGTGCTCTCAGCAGCCGGATCGCTCCCGTCCGCCGGTCCGGTCACCCATCCGGACGATCTTGCGGACCGCCCGGGGCCGGTTCCGCCCGCCGCGGCCCGCACCGGGGCCGGATCCGGCTCGCGCACGGTGCCTTCGGGGGTGGCGGCCACCTTACAATCACCGGGAGAACGAAGCCCTGTTCAGCACGGATGTGAGGCTGCACCATGGCACCCGGCGCCCGGCGGACACGCCGCCCGCCACCGTGGCGGGCCGCGGTGTAACGAAAGGCCGCAACCCATGCGAATCCAGCACCCGCGCCACGCCGATCCCTTGGCCGCGCTGAGTCCGGCCGAATCGGCCCGTCTGATGGCGGTCATGCGTGACACCGCGCTGAGCCGCGGTCGGCTCCCGCTGCCCGCGCGCCCGGTGATCGGGCAGTCCTGGGACCGGATGCTGCGGCTGGGACTCGATCCGGACCGCGGGGGCGCTCCGCGTCCGTTGAGCCTGGACGAACTGGAGCTGCGGCGGCGGCAGACCCGGCTGACCGATGTGCTGCCCACCCTGCACAGCGGGCTGCTGGAGGCGGCGGAGGCGGCGGGTCATCTGATGATCATCGCTGATGCCGAGGGGCGGATCCTGTGGATCGACGGCCATCGCGGCATCCGCCGGCACGCCGACGGCATCGCGCTGGTCGAGGGGTCTCAGTGGGCCGAGGAAGTCGCCGGAACGACCGGGGTCGGCACCGCGCTCGCCGTCCGCGCCCCGGTCCGGGTGCACTCGGCGGAGCACTTCGTCCACGCCTTCCACACCTGGAGCTGCGCCGCCGCGCCGGTGCGCGACCCGCGGGACGGGCGGCTGCTGGGCGTCATCGACATCAGCGGACCGGCCTCCACCGCCCATCCGACCGTGCTCTCCCTGGTCACCGCGACCGCCCGGTGGGCCGAGGGCGAACTGCGGCTGGCCCACAGCCGGGAGCTGGACCGGCTGCGCGCGATCGCAGCGCCGGTCCTCGCCCGGATCCGGGACAAGGCCGTCGCTGTCGATCCGCACGGCTGGGTCGCCGGGGTCACCGGGGTGAACCCCCAGGACCGCCGGCTGCTGCTGCCCAAGGCGGCGGACGGACCGGTGTGGCTGCCCGCGCTGGGCACCTGCACGGTCGAACCGCTCCCGGGCGGGTATCTGTTGCGGGTCCTGGAGGGCGAGTACGGCGAGGACGGGGCCCCCGCCGCGGCCGGCCGACTGCTGCTGGACGTGCGCCATCCGCACCACTGGTCGCTGACCTTCTCGGGCCCCGCGGGCGCCTGGACCCATCAGCTGGGCGCCCGCCACGCCGAAGTGCTGCTGGTGCTGGCCGCCCACCCCGAGGGGCGTACGGCGGCGCAGCTCGCCCTGGACCTGTTCGGCGATCCGACGCGCACGGTGACCGTACGGGCCGCGATGTCCCGGCTGCGCCAGCGGCTGGGGGCGGTGCTGGCGCACCGCCCGTACCGCATCGCCGACGGGATCCGGCTGGAGGTGACCCGGCCGGACCGGCCCCGGGACCTGCTGCCGCTGAGCGCGGCCCCGGCGGTGGTCCGGCTGCGGGAGGCGCCGGGGGCGACACCGGCCGGGCGGGAGTGACACCGGACCGGAGGCCACCGTGGCCCTCCCCCGCCCGGCACCGTCTCAGCGCTGTCCGGCGACCTCCTCCGGGCGCAGCACGGCGGCGAGGCGTTCCGGCGGCAGCAGGCCCTTCTCCAGCACGAGTTCGGCGACGCCGCGGCCGGTGGCCAGGGCTTCCCTGGCGATGCTGGTGGCCGCGCTGTAGCCGATGTGCGGGTTGAGCGCGGTGACCAGGCCGATGGAGTTCTCGACGGTCGCGCGCAGCTGTGCGGTGTTGGCGGTGATACCCGCGACGCAGCGCTCGGCGAGGACCAGGCAGGCCGCACGCAGATGGGTGATGCTCTCCGAGAGGGAATGCAGGATGATCGGTTCGAAGGCGTTGAGCTGGAGCTGGCCGGCCTCGGCGGCCATGGTGATGGCCACGTCGTTGCCGATCACCTCGAAGGCGACCTGGTTGACGACCTCGGGGATGACCGGGTTGACCTTGCCGGGCATGATGCTGGAACCCGCCTGCATCGGGGGGAGGTTGATCTCGCCCAGTCCGGCGCGCGGCCCGGAGGAGAGCAGCCGCAGATCGTTGCAGCTCTTGGAGAGCTTGACCGCGATGCGCTTGAGGACACCGGACAGCTGGACGAAGGCGCCGCAGTCCTGGGTGGCCTCCACCAGGTTGGCGGCGGTGACCAGCGGCAGTCCCGTGATGGCCTCGAGATGGCCGCGGGCGGCCTCGGCGTAGCCCGCGGGCGCGTTGAGGCCGGTGCCGATCGCGGTCGCGCCGAGGTTGATCTCGTGCACCAGTCCGGCGGCCTCCAGCAGCCGGCTCTG
Source organism: Streptomyces sp. NA02950 (assembly GCF_013364155.1). NCBI lineage: Bacteria > Bacillati > Actinomycetota > Actinomycetes > Kitasatosporales > Streptomycetaceae > Streptomyces > Streptomyces sp. NA02950. The sequence continues at coordinate 1,362,044 of NZ_CP054916.1, forward strand.
GTCCTCCTCCAGCATCACGGCGTAGGCGGAGAACTCCTGGCCGAGGGTCATCGGCACCGCGTCCTGCAACTGGGTGCGGCCCATCTTGAGGATGTCGCGGAACTCCTCGGCCTTGGCGGCGAACGCCTCGCGCAACGTCTCCATGGCGGCGTGGAGTTCACGCACCGCGATGATGGTGGCCACCTTGACGGCGGTCGGGTAGACGTCGTTGGTGGACTGGCTGAGGTTGACGTCCTCGTTGGGGTGGAGACGGCCGTAGTCGCCCTTGGCGTGGCCGAGGAGCTCCAGGGCCCGGTTGGCAATCACCTCGTTGGCGTTCATGTTGGTCGAGGTGCCGGCGCCGCCCTGGATCACATCGACGGTGAACTGGTCGTGCAGCCGCCCCCGGCGTATCTCCTCGCACGCGGCGGCGATGGCATCGGCCTTGGCCGGGGTGAGCAGTCCGAGGTCCTCGTTGGCGCGGGCCGCGGCCTCCTTGACCGCGGCCAGGGCGCTGACCAGGTGCGGATAGGCGGCGATCGGGGTGCCGGTGATGGGGAAGTTCTCCGAGGCGCGCAGGGTGTGGATGCCCCAGTACGCGTCGGCGGGGACCTCGCGGTCGCCGAGCAGATCGTGTTCGCGGCGGTGGCCGACGGTGGAGGTCATGGCTGTACGTGCTTCCTTGTGTCGCGGAGGAGCGGGTGGCGGAGGGGCGGGTCAGACGGCGGGCGGGGCGAGGGTGTCGACGGCGGCAAGCCGGCCGACGGTGGCACCGCCGCCGATCACCGGGGCGGTGGCGAACTCGGCGAGCAGCTCGGGGCCGACGCCGCAGCGGGCGAGGAGTGCGGCGGTGACCGGCATCCGGGCCCGGTCGGCGCCGTCGGAGATCTTCACGGCGACGGCGTGCCCGTCGGGCAACGCGGCCATCTGGACGCCCTCGAAGCCGTCCTTGGCGATCAGTCCGGGAACGGCGCGCATCAGCCGGGCGACATCGCGTCCGGTGCCGGAGAGCATCTCGGGGTGGGCGCGCAGGGCGGCCGCGACCCGGCCCTCGGGGGTGTCCGGGGCGGCGGTGGCGATCCGCGCGGCGGCCCGTGCCAGTCCGTGCAGGGATATGGAGAACAGCGGTGCGCCGCAGCCGTCGACCGTGACCCGGGCGACCCGCTGTCCGGTCAGGTCCTCCACGGTCTCGGCGATCAGCTGCTGGAGGGGGTGGGCCGGATCGAGGTATCCCTCCAGCGGCCAGTCGTTGAGGCGGGCGGTCAGCAGCATCGCCGCGTGCTTGCCGGAGCAGTTCTGGGCGAGCCGGGTGGGCCCGTGTCCGGCGCGCAGCCATGCCTCGCGCTCGGCCGCGCCGTAGGGCAGATCGGGGACGTTGCGCAGCGCGTCCTCGGTCAGTCCGGCCCGCTCCAGGATCTGCCGCGCCCCCTTCTGGTGGCCCTCCTGCCCGGAGTGGCTGGCGGCGGTGAGCGCGAGCAGTTCGCCGTCCAGCGGCAGTCCGGCCCGCGTCAGGGCGACGGCCTGGACGGGCTTGAGCGCGGAGCGCGGATAGAACGCCACCTCGATGTCGCCGGTCGCGCACACCGCGCCGCCGTCGGGCCCCAGGACCACCGCCGAGCCGTGGTGCACGCCCTCGATGACCCCGCCGCGTACGACGTGCGCCAGCGGCACATGGCGGGGCGCACGGACGGCGGGGGGCTCGGCGGGGGTACGGCGGGCGGCGTCGGTCGGCAGCCCGAGTGAGGTGGTCATCACGGTGCTTTCGTGGTCGGAGGGGTGGGTGACGGGAGGCTCCCCGGCCGGGTGATCCCGGCCGGGGAGTCGCGGATCCTGAGGGGGACGGTTCATCGGGGGTTGCGCATCCGGGCGCGTACCGCGAACCAGCCGATGACCAGGGCCGCCACGATCGCCGGTAGCGACATGACGGTGATCCGGCTGGGTCCGCCGTCCGCCCACATCAGGACCAGGACGGTGGCGAGGAAGCCCAGGGTGACGATCTCGGTGTACGGGGAGCCGGGCAGCCGGTAGCCGGGCCGGGTCAGCTGACCGGTCTGGGTGCGCCGCCAGAAGAGCAGATGGCAGAGCATGATCATGCCCCAGGTCGAGAGGATGCCGAGCGCGGCGAAGTTGAGCACGATCTCGAACGCGTCGCTGGGCACCACGTAGTTGAGGCCGACGCCCAGTACGCAGAAGAAGGAGGTGAGGAGGATGCCGCCGTAGGGGACATGGGTACGGCTCATCGCACCGGTGAACGTGGGCGCGGAGCCGGACATGGCCATCGAGCGCAGGATCCGGCCGGTGGAGTAGAGACCGGAGTTGAGGCTGGACATGGCGGCGGTGAGCACCACGAGGTTCATCACTCCGCCGGCCGCCGGTACGCCCAGCTTGGACAGGACGGTGACGAACGGGCTCTCGTCGGCGGAGTAGGAGCCGGAGGGCATCAGCAGGGAGAGCAGCACCACGGAGCCGACGTAGAACAGGGCGACCCGCCACATGATGGAGTTGATCGCCTTGGGCATGACCTTCTCCGGGTTCTCGGTCTCGCCCGCGGCGACGCCCACGAGTTCGACGGAGGCGTAGGCGAAGACCACGCCCTGGATGACCAGCAGCATCGGGAGCGCACCGTGCGGGAACACCCCGCCGTGCTCGGTGATCAGGCTGGGTCCTGTGCTGTGACCGGCCACCTGCTCGCGGGTGACCAGCAGGAAGATCCCGATCGCCATGAAGACGACCAGTGCGCCGACCTTGATGATGGCGAACCAGAACTCCAGCTCACCGAAGATCTTCACGGAGATGAGGTTGACCGAGAGCACCACGGCGAGCGCGATGAGGGCGATCACCCACTGGGGTATGTCGGTGAACATGCCCCAGTAGTGGGTGTAGGTGGCGACGGCCGTGATGTCGGCGATCCCCGTGGTGGCCCAGTTGAGGAAGTACATCCACCCGGCGACGAAGGCGCCCTTCTCCCCGAGGAATTCCCGGGCGTAGGAGACGAAGGCACCGGAGGACGGCCGGTGCAGCACCAGCTCCCCCAGGGCCCGCACCACCAGGAAGGCGAAGATGCCGCAGACCGCGTAGGCCACGGCGAGCGACGGTCCGGCGTCCTTGAGCCGACCGCCGGCGCCGAGGAAGAGCCCGGTGCCGATGGCGCCGCCGATGGCGATCATGTTGACGTGCCGGGCCTTGAGGGACTTGCTGTAACCGATGTCTCCAGCGTCGATGTGCCGCGGGGGCGGCTCGGTGGGGGTCTGGTGGCGTACTTCCTGCCGGAGGGACTGCTCGCTCACGCCTGCTGTCCGCCTTCCGTTTGGTGCGCTTGGTGCGTTCGGTACGTGGTGCCTTCGGTACGTGACGGGGCTCGGGGACCGGGGGCTTGGGGGGGCTTACGGTGCGTCCGGGGCCGTGGGGCCGTCCGCCGCGGCGGGCCGCACGATGGAGGTCAGGGTGGTCTCGACCCGTTCGAGGTGGTGGGCCATGGCCTCCACCGCGTCGTGTTCGGAGCCGTCGGTGAGCGCCTCGACGATCGCCCGGTGTTCCCGGTTCGACTGCTCGCGGCGGCCGCCGAGTTCGTTCAGGAACGCCGACTGCCGGGCCAGGGCGTCGCGGATCTCCTCGATGACCCTGCGGAAGACCGGGTTGCGGGCCGCCTGGGCCACGGCGAGGTGGAAGAGGGTGTCCATGGCCACCCAGGCGGTGGTGTCGGTCTCCCGCTCCATCCGCTCCAGCAGATGGGAGAGGTGGTCGAGGTCCTCGGCGGAGCGGCGCAGCGCCGCGTATCCGGCCACCGGGATCTCGATGTGGCGGCGTACCTCCATCAGGTCGCTGGCGGCGTAGTCACCGAAGGTGGGGTCCTCCACCGGGCCGCTGGAGATGACGAAGGTGCCCTTGCCGGTGCGCGAGGCGGTGAGGCCCATGGTCTGGAGGGCCCGCAGGGCCTCGCGGAGCACCGGACGGCTCACTTCCAGGCGCCGGCACAGCTCCGCCTCGGAGGGGAGTTTGTCCCCCACCGCGTAGTCACCGCGCTCGATGGCGCTCCGGAGGTGGGCGAGCACCGCTTCCATCGCGCTGACTCGACGGAGCGGGCTCCCGCCTGTCTGGCTGTCTGACAAGTTCACGGGCCGATCCTCGATCGCACACCTGAACGTTGTCAAGAGATTCCGGACGATGAGATTCCGGGAGGCGGTACTGGGCGGCCTTGGATCACTTCCACCGTCCCGCGCCGTCGGAGGTGAGCACCGGGACCAGAAGGGAAAGAAGTCATAGTATTAAGAGAAATGTATCCGCAGATGGGACGGGTGCGATGGCCATCCCCGAGGGAATCGCGCCGACCGAGACGCATGTCCCCTTCGACATGGCGGATGCGGCTACGGCACTGATCGACGCGACGGGGGCCGTCATCGGCTGGACCGCCGCGGCGGAGGAGCTGCTCGGCTATCCGTCGGCCGAGGCGCTGAAGCGGCCGGCCACCACACTGCTGGCGACACCGGAGGACACGGCGAAGGCCCTGGCCGTCGCCGAGCGGTGCCGTACCCACGGCAGCTGGGGCGGTATGGAGGAGATCCGGCACCGGGACGGCCGCCGGATCGACGTGGGCCTGCGGGTCTGCTCGATGCCGGGACCGGACGGCGGGCAGTGCTGGCTGGTCTCCGCCATCGACATGGCGAAGATCCCGACCTGGGCGGTGAGCGGCTCACTGCTCACCGCGTTCCTCACCCGCGCCCCGATCGGCATGGCCGTGCTCAGCCCCGATCTGCGGTACGTGTGGATCAACGACACCCTGGAGCGCTACGGCGGGGTGCCGCGCACCGAGCGGCTGGGCCGCCGGATCGCCAGCAGCATGCTCCCCGGTCTGGACACCGAGGCGATCGAGGCGCAGATGCGGCAGGTGCTCAAGACCGGCGAACCGGTGATCGACTACGAGTACCAGGGCTGGACGTTGGCCGACCCGCACCGCGAGCACGCCTACTCCACCTCCTTCTTCCGCCTCGACGGCGCGGACGGCAACGCGGTGGGCGTGTGCTACATGGGCATGGACGTCACCGACCGCTGGCGGGCGCGGGAGCGGCTGGCGCTGCTCAACGACGCGAGCGCCCGGATCGGCAGCACCCTGGACGTGATGCGCACCGCCCAGGAGCTGGCCGAGTTCGCGGTGCCGCACCTCGCCGACTTCGTCACCGTCGATCTGCTGGAGTCGGTGCTGCGCGGTGAGGAGCCGCTGTCGGAGCCCGGTGAGACCCTGCCCGCGTTCTGCCGCGCCGGGCAGAGCTCCATCCGCGAGGGGTGCCCGGAGTCCATCGCGGAGCGCGGGGACGGTGTGGCCATCTCCCCCGCGTCCCCGTTCGCCTGCTGCTTCTTCTCCGGGGAGGCGCTGCTGGACCCGGCCATGGACGCGTCCATCGGGGCGTGGAGCGGGGACGACCCGGCACGTACCGCGAAGGTCCGGGAGTTCGGGATGCGTTCGCTGATGGTGGCGCCGATCGGCGCCCGCGGCTCCATCCTGGGCGTGGCCTCGTTCATCCGCTCCCGGCATCCGGTGCCGTTCGAGGAGGACGATCTGCTGCTCGCCGAGGAGCTGGTGGCGCGGGCGGCGCTGTGCGTGGACAACGCCCGGCGGTACACCCGTGAGCACACCGCAGCGCTGGCGCTCCAGCGCAGTCTGCTGCCGCACGCCCTGACCGGCGGCCAGGCCCTCGAGGTGGCCTCGCGCTATCTGCCGACGGACGCACGCAACGGGGTCGGCGGCGACTGGTTCGATGTGATCCCGCTGTCCGGGGCGCGGGTGGCGCTGGTGGTCGGCGATGTGGTCGGACACGGCCTCAACGCGGCGGCCACGATGGGGCGGCTGCGCACCGCCGTGCACACCCTCGCCGATATGGACCTGCCCCCCGAGGAGTTGCTGGCGCATCTGGACGACCTGGTCATCCGGCTCACCGAGGAGGAGGCCGAACAGGCCGGGGTCGAGACCGGGCAGGAGGGCCTCGCCGCCGCCGTGCTGGGCGCCACCTGTCTGTACGCGGTCTACGACCCGGTCACCCGGCACTGCACGATGGCGCGGGCCGGCCACCCCGCCCCGGCGCTGGTGGACCCCGACGGCGAGGTGTCCTTCCCGCCGCTGCCCGCCGGTCCCCCCCTGGGTCTGGGCTCGCTGCCGTTCGAGTCCGCGGAGCTGGAGCTGCCCGCGGGAAGCCTGATCGCGCTGTACACCGACGGGCTGATCGAGACCTGCGACCAGGACATCGACGTGGGGCTCGAGCGGCTGAAGAACACCCTCGGCCAGCCCGGGATGCCGCTGGAGCAGCTGTGCTCGACGGTGGTGGACACCCTGATGACCGGGCGGCAGAACGACGACGTGGCGCTGCTGCTGGCCCGCACCCGCGCGCTGGGTCCCGGCCATGTCGTCTCCTGGGATCTGCCCTCGGACCCGGCCGTGGTCGCCAACGCCCGCTCCCTCGCGGTACGCCAGCTCGCCGAATGGGGGCTGGACGGGCTGGTGCCGACCACCGAGCTGATCGTCAGCGAGCTGGTCACCAACGCCATCCGGCACGGCACCGGTCCCATCCGGCTGCGGCTGATCCGGCACGACATGCTGATCTGCGAGGTGGCCGACACCAGCAACACCTCGCCGCGGCTGCGCCACGCCCGCACCACCGACGAGGGCGGCCGCGGACTGTTCCTCGTCGCGCAGATGACCCGTCGCTGGGGTACCCGTTACACCGAGGGCGGCAAGCTGATCTGGGCCGAACAAGACCTCCCGGAAGCGGTATGAGGGCACGGAGATCCGCTCGGGCGCGGCCGTGCCCTATCGATGATCGGCTTCCTGTCGCACACTGGTCGTCTGCCTGGCCGTCCGCCAGGACGAAGTCCGTGCGGAGGGGGGCATCCGGGGTGCGGTGGTCGGTCGGTGGCGGGGACCGGTGGGGGCCTCGGCTCGCCTCGCGGTGGTGGCGCGGCGGGATGGCCGTGGCGGCGGGTGCGCTGCCCGCGCTCGCGTTTCCCGCGCCATCGCTGTGGTGGCTGGCGTACGTCGCGCTGGTGCCGTGGCTGCTGCTGGTCCGTTCGGCGCCCACCGGCCGCCGGGCGATGCTGGACGGCTGGCTGGGCGGGGCGGGTTTTCTGCTCGCGGTACACCACTGGCTGATGCCGAGTCTGCATGTGTTCATCGTGGTGCTGGCCGCGCTGCTGGGGCTGTTGTGGGCGCCGTGGGGCCTGCTGACCCACCGGCTGCTGCACGGGCGGCCGGGTCCCGGCCGGGTGGCGGCGGCGCTGGTGCTGGTGCCGTCGGCGTGGCTGATGGTCGAACTCGTGCGGTCCTGGGAGTACCTGGGCGGGCCGTGGGGGCTGCTCGGCGCGAGCCAGTGGCAGGTCCCGGCCGCGCTGCGGCTGGCCTCGGTGGGCGGGGTCTGGCTGATCGGCTATCTGCTGGTGCTGGTGAACGTGGCGCTGACCGTGCTGATCGCGGTGGAGCGGGCCCGTGCGGTGGCGGTGGCCGGGATCACCGCGTGCGGGATGGCCGCGGGTGCGGTGTGGGCCTGGGCGCCGGTGGCGAAGGAGTCCGGTACGGCGCGGATCGCGGTGGTGCAGCCGGGGGTGATCCGCGGCCCGCTGCCCCGTTTCGAGCGCAGCGCGGAACTGACCCGGCAGCTGGCCGGGCGCGGCCTCGACCTGGTGGTGTGGGGTGAGAGCAGTGTCGGTGAGGACCTGGGGCAGCGGCCGCGGCTGAGCCGCGAACTGGCCGCGCTCTCCCGCACGGTGGACGCCAATCTGCTGGTGAACGTGGACGCGAGGCGCAGCGACCGGCCCGGGATCTACAAGAGTTCGGTGCTGATCGGCCCCAAGGGGCCCACCGGCGACCGCTACGACAAGATGCGGCTGGTGCCGTTCGGCGAGTACATCCCGGCGCGGCCGCTGCTGGGCTGGGCCACCTCGGTGGGCAAGGCCGCGGGCGAGGACCGCAGGCGCGGCACCGAGCAGGTGGTGATGCGGCTGCCGGAGGCCTTCCGGATCGGGCCGCTGGTGTGCTTCGAGTCCGCGTTCCCCGATATGAGCCGCTCCCTGGCGCGGGACGGCGCCCAGGTGCTGGTGGTGCAGTCGGCGACCTCGACGTTCCAGCAGAGCTGGGCGCCGGAGCAGCACGCCTCGCTGGCGGCACTGAGGGCGGCGGAGACCTGGCGGCCGATGGTGCACGCCACCCTGACCGGGGTGAGCGCGGTCTACGGGCCGCGCGGTGAGCCGGTGGGCGACCGGATGGGCACCGACGCCAGTGCGGCCACGGTCTACACGGTGCCGCTGGGACAGGGCACCAGCCCGTACGTCCGCACCGGGCCGTGGATCGTGTACGGGGCGCTGGCCGCGCTGGCCGGCTACGCCGGGTACGAGGGGGTACGGGCGCTCAGGAGGCCGTCGGGCCGGCGCATTCCATCGCGTCCCTGATGACCCGTTCGCACAGCTCATGGGTGCGCAGGGCGTCCTCGGCGGTGAGCAGGGTGCCGCCGCGCACGGCGTCGAGGAAGGCGTCGGTGATCTGCTCGATACCGCGCTGCCGGGCGACGGGCACCCAGTCGCCGCGGCGGCGCACACTCGGCTGGCCCTTGTGGTCGACGACTTCGGCGAGGTTGAGCACCTGGCGCTTGGTGTCCTGGCCGGAGACCTCCAGGACCTCTTCGGCGGAGCCGCTCATCCGGTTCATCACCCCGAGCGCGGTGAATCCGTCGCCGGACAGCTGGAGCACCACGTGGTGGATCAGCCCGTCGCGGATCCTGGCGCGGACGTCGATGTGGTCGGCCGGGCCGGGCGCCAGGAAGCGCAGGGTGTCGACGACGTGGATGAAGTCGTCCAGGACCAGGGTGCGCGGGTTCTCGGCGAGCCCGACGCGGTTCTTCTGTATCAGGATCAGATCGCGCGGATGGTCCAGGCACTGGGCGTAGCCGGGGGCGTAGCGCCGATTGAAGCCGACCATCAGGCTCACCCCGCGCTCCGCGGCCAGCCGCACCAGCCGCTCGCTGTCGGCGAGCTGGTAGGCGAGCGGCTTGTCCACGTAGGTGGGCACCCCGGCCTCGATCAGCCGGGTGACGAGGTCGGCGTGGACGGCGGTGGGGGCGTGCACGAAGGCCGCGTCGAGCCCCGTCGCGAGGAGTGAGTCCAGGTCGGTGTGGCGCTGGGCGTCGGGCACGCGGTGGGTGTCGGCCACCCGCTCCAGGGTGGCGGCGGTACGGGTGTGCAGATGCGGTTCGATGCCGGGGCGGGCCATCAGCACGGGCAGATACGCCTTCTGCGCGATGTCGCCGAGGCCGATGCAGCCGACCCTCACAGTGCCTCCTGGTCCGTCCCGCCGTCCGGTCGCGCGTCCTGGGGTCGCTGTGCCACCGCGTGTGCCCCCGCGCCTGCCCCCGAAGGATACGCGGGCCGCGGGGGCCGCCAGTCGGCGATGCCGTCGAAGGCGCGCAACGCCAGGTCCGGCCGGAGCCTGCTGACGGCCCTGATGGCGGTGTCGCGCAGGGCCACGGCGGGGCCGCCGGTCAGAGTGATCATGCGGGCGGCGCGGGCGGAGCGGCGCACCACGTCCAGGGTGCGGGGCAGCCGGTCGGCCGTGTAGGCGGCCAGGGCGGCCGAGGGGTCCGCGGTGTCGGGCGCCAGGTGGTGGGCGAGGACCACGGCGTCCTCGATGGCCTGGTTGCCGCCCTGCCCCATGGTGGGGGCCATGGCGTGGGCGGCATCCCCCAGCAGGGCGACCCGGCCGCGGTGGTGGGCGGGCAGCGGACATGTCATGTGCCGGATGTCATGGCGGAGGATGTCGTGCGGGGCGACGGCCGCCAGGATCTCGGGAACCGGCCGGTGCCAGTCGCCGAACAGCCGGATCAGCTCGGCCCGTTCGTCGTCCGGGGCACGGCCGTCGGGCGGGGTGACGGCCGCGGCGTAGACGTAGACCCGGCCGTCCTTCAGCGGCTGGGTGCCCCACAGCCGCCCCCGGCCCCAGGTCTCATGGGGTGCGAAGGCGCGCTCGGGCGCGGGTACGACCATGCGCCAGGCGGTGAACCCGGTGTACTCGGGCCCGGGGTGGCGGGGGAAGAGCGTGCGCCGGACGCCCGAGTGGACACCGTCGGCCGCGATGACGAGCTCGGCCTCCAGCACCCCGTCCCCGGTGCTGACCAGGGCGGAGCGGCCGGGGGTGCCGGGGTCGGCCAGCTGGGCGGCGACCCCGGTGCGTACGCGTCCCTCGGGCAACCGGGAGACCAGCAGAGCGACGAGGGTGGCGCGATGGAGAAGGACCATCGGCCCGCCGAACCGCTCGGCCATCGCGGCACTGTCGGTCCGGGAGAGCCAGCGGCCGTCGGGGGCGCGCAGGCCGCCGTCGCCCTGCCAGGCGGCGAGCGCGCGGACGTCGTCCCCGAGACCGATCGTGTCCAGGGCGCGCTGGGCGTTGGGGGCGAGCGAGATACCGGCGCCGACCGGTTCCAGGGTGGCCGCGCGCTCCAGGACGGTGACGGACCAGCCGCGGCGGTGCAGGACCGCGGCGGCGGTGAGGCCGCTGATTCCGGCGCCGATGATCACGGCACGGGGGTGGTGCATGGCTCCTCCTGAACGACTACGGGTGTAGTGGATCTCAAGCTACTACACCTGTAGTGAGAGGGGTAGATTGGCCCCATGACCGCTGATCGACCCGCCGCCCCCGGCGGATCCCGGTCCGGGCCCCGGTCCGGATCCCGCGCCGAGCTGATCGCCGACACCGCCCTCGCGCTGCTCGTCGAGCGCGGGATGAGAGGGCTGACGCACCGCGCGGTGGACGAGGCGGCCGGACTGCCGCTGGGCTCGACCTCCAACCACGCCCGCACCCGCGCGGCACTGCTGAAGGCGGCGGTACGGCGGCTCGCGGAGCGGGAGGCGCGGGTGCTCACGCCCGAGGAGATGCCTCCGCTCTCCGGCGGCCCGGACCGCCCGTCGGCGGGCGGAACGGCGACCGGTGGGACGGCGGCGGGCGGAACGGCGACCGGTGGGACGGCGGCGGGTGGGACGGCGGCGAGCAGGACGGCGGCGGGTGGGACGGGCACGGACCCGATCGGGGCGCTGGCCGACACCCTCGCCCTCGCCCTGCACCGTTCGCTGACCATGCAGCGCGATCTGCTGATCGCCCGCTACGAGCTGGCGCTCGAAGCGACCCGGCGGCCGGAGCTGCGGGAGTTCTACGACGCGGCGGGCCGGGGCTTCCGGAAGCCGCTGGAGGCGATGATGGCGTCGGTGGGCTCCACCGAACCGCGCCGCCACGCCCGCTCGTTGACCGCCTGGTGCGAGGGGCTGATGTTCGGCTGCGCGGCGGGGGCGGACCACGCCGATGTCCCCGGCCGTGCGGAACTGCGCACCGGCTTCGAGGAGTTGCTGCGCGGCATGGTGCCGATATCGCCTGGCGGCGCCGGAAACACCCGGTCATGCTGACCGTCACGACATCGACCGAACGTTCCGTACCGCCCCGTGTCGCCGATGAACGCACCATGCTCGAGAGCTGGCTGGACTTCCACCGCGCGACGCTCGCCCTCGCATGCGAAGGGCTGGACGACAAGGCCCTGCGCCAGGCACCGCCCTGCGCCAGGCATCCGCGCCCCCTCCGGGCCGACGCTGCTCGGACTGGTCCGGCATAGGGCCGAGGTGGGGCGCCCCTGGTTCCGGCGGGTGCTGGACAGTGAGGACATCCCGCCGATCTGGTACAGCAGGGAAGACCCTGACGGAGACCTCAACGTCGCCGACGGGGACACCGCGGAGTGGGTGCTTCGCCATCTGGCGGGAGGAGATCGCCGAGGCCAGGAAGGCGGCCGAAGGCCGTTGCCTGGACCACGTCGGCCGTCGCCACCGCGACCTGGACCACTGCCTGCGCTGGATCTATGTCCACATGATCGAGGAGTACGCCCGCCACAACGGCCACGCCGATATCGTCCGCGAGCGGATCGACGGGGTGACCGGCGACTAGGGCGGTCTCAGGCGGCCCGTCTCAGGCAGCCCCCTCCAGCCGTAGGGTCAGCCGGGCGATGGCGGCCCGTACGCCGTCGCCGTGCGGATCGTCGCCGAGCGCGCCCGCGCTGGCCCGCGCCAGGGCCAGCTGGCCGCGTGCCGCCTCTTCCCGGCCCAGCTTCACATAGTCGGCCGCGAGGTTGAGGTGGAGGGAGGGGTAGAGGGCACGCACCGCGGCCGCGCCGGGCCGCCGCTCCCCCGCCCCGCCGCCCGCGTCCCGCTCGCAGGTCGATCCGCCCGTCGCTCCGCCGGTCAGTGCGTCGGCGGCGGCCAGCGCCAGCAGATCCCAGATCAGCTCATCGGCCGGATCGTCCTGGGTGTCGGCCATGTAGTGGGCGAGGGCGCAGCGGTGGAACGGCTCCCCGCCGCGTCCGAGTTCCCGCCACAGCAGGGCGAACCGGTTGCGCGCCTCCTCCCGGTCGCCGCCCCGGTGGAGCATCACCGCCTGCCCGATCCGGGTCAGCACGGCGTCGCCCTCCGGCGCCGTCCGCTGCGCTTCCGCCATCGCGGCCTCCCGACTGCGTCGCTCGCCCCAGCACCCGCTGCTCGGGTGCCCGGACTTCGTGCTCAGGTGCTCAGGTGCTCAGCGCGACGCTAACCGCCCGCGCGGGTACGCCCGGCGTGTTGCGGTCCGGCCGGGTGGCCGCCGTGCCGACCGGGGGCGGACGCGACCGCGGGGGTCAGTCCGACGGCCGATAGCGGCGGGCCAGTTCGGTGACGGCGCGGGCCACGGCGTCCCGTAGCTCCGGCGGCCCCAGCACCTCGGCCTCGGTGCCGAGCCGCAGCACATCGTGGACGGCCACCGGCAGCGACTCCACCGGCAGTGTCACCCGCACCCGCCCCTCCTCGTCCGGCGGGCCCGCACCGGCCGCCGCCACCGCGCCGACCCCGCCGAACTGCATCGGCAGCAGCTTCCGTCCGCGTTCGGTCAGCAGCAGTTCGGCCTCGCCCTGAAAACGCGAGGACTCCAGTCGCCGGGACGTCTCCTGCCAGTGGGCCGCGAGATCGAACCCGGCCGGGCGCTCGAAGTGTTCGTCCAGCACCTCGGCGGCCAGGATGCGCGAGACCCGGTAGCTGCGCACGCTGTCCTCCGCGCGCGCCACCAGGTACCAGATGCCGCCCTTGAGGACGAGACCCAGCCCGTGCAGATCGCGCCGCACCTCACCGCGCCAGCGCCGGTAGTGCACCCGCAGCACCCGCCGCTCCCATACGGCCTCGGCTGCCGCGGCGAGGTGGGGCACCGGTTCGGCGTCCCGGAACCAGCCGGGGGCGTCGAGGTGGAACCGCTCCTGGATGCGGCGCGACCGCTCCTCCAGCCCGGCCGGGAGCGCGGCCCGCAGCTTCAGCTGGGCGGTGGCCAGGTCGGCGCCCAGTCCCAGTTCGGCGGCCGGGCCCGGCATCCCGGCCAGGAAGAGCGAATCGGCCTCGTCGCCGGTGAGCCCGGTCAGCCGGGTGCGGTAGCCGTCGAGCAGCCGGTAGCCCCCGGCCGGGCCGCGGTCGGCGTAGACCGGCACCCCGCTGGCACCCAGCGCCTCCACATCGCGGTAGACGGTGCGGACCGACACCTCCAGCTCGGCGGCGATCTCCGGCGCGGTCATCCGGCCCCGGTGCTGGAGCAGCAGGAGCAGGGAGAGCAGTCGGCCGGCGCGCATGGCTCCCATTGTGCCGCCGTACCTGACAAAAGATGTCAGGTACGGCGGGCACCGTGGTTCTCACAGCCCGGACCACTCGCCGGGCGAGGCTCCGCCGAAAGGAATCTCAATGATCGTGTCAAGCCGCCTGCGTGACCGGTGGGGCGGGGGTGAACGGCCTTTTGTCACGCAGCATCGCCCACAGCACGTCGACCCGGCGGCGGGCGAGTGCGAGCAGGGCCTGGGTATGCAGCAGGCCCTCGGATCGTTTCTTGAGGTAGTAGTCCCTGGACGGACCGGGCCGCATCATCGCGGTCTGCGCGGCCAGGTAGAAGATGTGTCGCAGGCGCCGGTTGTAGCGCTTGGGCCGGTGATAGTTGCCGCTGCGGCGGCCGGAGTCCCGCGCGACCGGGGCCAGGCCGGCGTGGGAGGCAAGTCGGCCGGCATCGCGGTAGCCCGACAGGTCCCCGACGATGGCGACGAACTCGGCGCCGAGGATGGGCCCCATGCCGGGCATGGACTCGATGACCTCGGCGCGGTCGTCGTCGCGGAAGGTTTCGCGGATCTCCCGGTCGTTGTCCTTGATCCGCTCGTCCAGCGTCAGCAGCTGGTGGGCGAGGTCGCAGACCAGCTTGGCAGCCCGTTTCTCGCCGGGCAGCACGGTCATCTGGGACTGGGCGGCCTCCACCGCCTTGGTGGCCACGGTGTCGGCGCTTCGGACCTTGCGGCGTTCCAGCCAGGTCGTCAGCCGCTTGACGCCGATCCGGCGGAGGGCTGCCGGGGTCTGGTACTCGGTCAGCATGACGATGGGCCCCTTGGCCGCGGAGTAGTCGAAGGCCCGTTCCAGCGCGGGACAGATCCCGACCAGCAGGTCGCGGAGCCGGTTGATCAGTCTCACCCGGTCGGCGATCAGGTCGGCCCGGTAGTTGGTGAGCACCTGGAGGGTGGTGACCAGCTCCGGGGGTGTGTTCAGCGGGGCGAAGTCCTTCGGGCGCATGCGGGCCTGGTCGGCGATGACACGGGCGTCCTTGGCGTCGGTCTTGCCCTCCCCACGGTAGGCGCCGGACATACGGTTGACCGTCCGGCCGGGCACGTAGACCACCTGCTGGCCGTGGGCAATCAGCAGGGCCAGCAGCAGGGTGGAGGCCCTGCCGGAGATATCCACCGCCCACCGCACTTCATCGGCCCGCTCACGGGCGGTGTCGATGAGGGCGAGAATCTGCGACTCGTCGTTGATCACCTTCGTCGAGAAAAGTGTCTCGCCGTCGGCGTCGACCGCCACCGCCCAGTGATGCCCCTTGCCGGCGTCGATGCCGACCCATATCCGCGTGTGAGACGTGCTCAAACTCGTTGCTCCGTTCCACCGTGACCAGCACCTTTCGTGGTCCGAGGAACACTCCGCCAACAGGTCCCTAACCAGCGATGACCGCAGTTCTCAATCAGTGGTCGGAGCGTCCCGGAGGACCGGGCGGCCATTCCTTTCGAGCCACGAACGGCAACCCACCATCAGCCACACCCGGTCCTCCCGGACCGCCAACATTCTTAGGGATCCGCCATGACCACGCACGCCACCGGCCACTTCACCTTCGCCGACTGGCGGGAGACGGACACCGGGCAGGCCGGGGACGGGGCGAGGATCGCCCGCGCCCAGGTCGTCAATGGCTACGCGGGCGCCATCACGGCGCCGGACACCGTATGCCAGTACTCGATCGTCTACACCACCGAGAAGACCGGCTCCTTCACCGGCCATGAGCTGGTGGAGGGCGAGCTCGACGGCCGCCGGGGCGGCTTCGTGCTGGCGCAGCACGGCAGCTTCGGCGAGGACGGCACCGTGCACTGCTCGTTCGAGGTGGTGCCCGGCTCCGGCAGCGGTGAGCTGGCCACGCTCACCGGCCGGGGCTCCTTCACCGCCCCGCACGGCGTCCAGGAGGTCGCGTACTCCTTCGACTACGAGCTGGCGGACTGACCGGGATCAGCCCTGGGCGGCCAGGTCGGGGATCCGCCAGTCGATCGCGGTGTGCCCCTGGGCCTTCACCGCCTCGTCGATCTGGGTGAAGGGGTGCGAGCCGAAGAACTTCTTCGCCGACAGGGGGGAGGGGTGCGCCCCCTTCACCACCACATGCCGCTCCTCGTCGATCAGCGGCAGCTTCTTCTGGGCGTAGTTGCCCCACAGGACGAAGACGGCCGGGTCGGGCCGGGAGGCCACCGCGCGGATCACCGCGTCCGTGAACTTCTCCCACCCCTTGCTCTTGTGGGAGTTGGCCTCACCGGCTCGGACCGTCAGCACCGCGTTGAGCAGCAGCACACCCTGCTGGGCCCACGGCATCAGATAGCCGTTGTCCGGGATCGGGTGGCCCAGCTCCTCCTTCATCTCCTTGTAGATGTTGCGCAGCGACGGCGGGGTCCTCACCCCGGGCCGCACCGAGAAGCACAGACCGTGGCCCTGGCCCTCGCCGTGGTACGGGTCCTGCCCGAGGACCAGCACCTTCACCTGGTCGTACGGGGTGGCCTCCAGGGCGGCGAAGACCTCCTCGCGCGGCGGGTAGACCGGACCCCTGGCCCGCTCCTCCTCGACGAACTCGGTGAGCTCCTTGAAGTAGGGCTTCTCCAGCTCCTCGCCGAGGACGCCGCGCCAGGACTCGGGCAGCTCGTAGGGCACGTCAACAACCTCCGGTCGGTGTTCCGTTTACGGGCACAGAACCTACCGGCGGTCACTGACAACGCCTCATCCGGAGTCGGCTCCCGGCGCCCTCCCGCCACTCCGTGCCGTGCGGCCGGGAGCCCGCCGCACGGCACGGGTGGCGGGAGGGCGCCGGATCCGGCAGGCACGGGGGAGGCCGCCGGATCCGGCGCGTGCTCAGCCGGCTCCGGCGTTGAGGTAGATCCCGCCCTCCACCGCCAGCGTCTGACCGGTGATCCACGCCGCCTGGTCGGAGGTGAGGAAGGCGGCCGCGCCGCCGATGTCCTCGGGCGCCCCGAGCCGTCCCAGCGGATACCGCGCGGTGACCTCCTCCTCGCGCCCCTCGTAGAGCGCGGTGGCGAACTTGGTCTTCACCACGGCGGGGGCGATCGCGTTGACCCGCACCCCGGGCGCGAACTCATGGGCGAGCTGCACCGTGAGGTTGATCATGGCTGCCTTGCTCACCCCGTACGCGGCGACGAACGGCGAGGGCGACAGCCCGGCGACCGAGGCGATGTTGACGATCGTGCCGCCGTTCTCCCGCTGCCACGCCTTCCAGGTGTGCTGGGCGAAGCCGAGTGCCGAGACCACATTGGTCTCGAAGACCTTGCGGATCACCCCGAGGTCGAGATCGGCGAGGGGTGAGTAGACCGGGTTGGTCCCGGCGTTGTTGACGAGGTGGTCGATCCGGCCGAACGCCTCCATCGCGCGCTCGACGGCGATCGCCTGGTGGGCCTCGTCATGGGCCTTGCCGGCGACGGCGATGACCCGGTCGGCGCCGAGCCGCGCCACGGCCTCCTTGAGCGAGTCCTCGTTGCGGCCGGTGATGCACACCCGGTCCCCGCGTGCCACCAGCGCCTCGGCGATGGCGAGTCCTATACCGCGGCTGGCCCCGGTGACGAGTGCCGCCCGGCCGCTGTCCTTGATCTCTGCGGTCATGTGGTTCACGGCTCCAGTCAGTTGAGCGGGCCACCGGCCACGTACAGGACCTGTCCGGAGACAAATCCGGCCGCGTCACCGGTGAAGAAGGCGATGGCGTTGGCGATGTCCTCCGGGTGCCCGACGCGGGCCACCGGGATCTGGGTGGCGGCCGCCTTCTGGAAGTCGTCGAAGCCCATGCCGACGCGCTCGGCGGTGGCTGCGGTCATGTCGGTGGCGATGAAACCGGGCGCCACGGCGTTGGCGGTGACCCCGAACTTGCCGAGCTCCTTGGCGAGGGTCTTGGTGAAGCCCTGGAGACCGGCCTTGGCGGCGGCGTAGTTGACCTGACCGCGGTTGCCGAGCGCCGAGCTGCTGGAGAGGTTGACGATTCGGCCGAACTCCGCGTCCACCATGTGCTTCTGGCAGGCGCGGGACATCAGGAACGCGCCCCGCAGATGGACGTTCATGACCGTGTCCCAGTCGCTGTCGCTCATCTTGAAGAGCAGATTGTCGCGGAGCACACCCGCGTTGTTGACCAGGATCGTCGGCGCGCCGAGCTCCTCGGCGACCCGCGCGACCGCGGACTCCACCTGCGCGGCGTCGGACACGTCGCAGCCCACCGCGATGGCCTTGCCGCCCGCCTTGGTGATCTGCTCCACAGTGTCCGCACAGGACGCCTCGTCGAGGTCGAGCACGGCGACGGCGCGACCCTCCTCGGCCAGACGCACGGCGGTCGCCGCGCCGATGCCGCGGGCCGCGCCCGTCACGATGGCAACGCGCTGCTCGGTGGTGGACATGCGGGTTCTCCTCGCCTCGGTAGCGGCTCACCACCCCGGTTCCGGCAGGTGAGCAACCGCTTAGTCGCTTCAGCAGCTGAGACGCTATGAGGACCGTCCTCGCCTGTCAACGACCCCCTTTTATGCACTCGCTCACCTCCGGGTGTCCGGTGCGCCGCTCAGCGCACCAGCAGGTCGAGCAACCGCTCGGCCTCCGCGGCCGGGTCCGCCGTCAGCCCGGTGTGCACCGGCCCCGGCTGGACGACCGTGGAGCGCGGGGCCACCAGCCAGCGGAACCGCCGGCCCGCGTCGTCGCCCGCCGCCTGCCCGGCCCGCTCGCCCCCGCTGCACATCCCCTCCACGGCGCACAGCGCGGCCCGTACGCCCGCCACGTCCGCCGAGGGGTCGAGCGCCAGCAGCCGGGCCTCGTCCAGATGGATCCGGGCGGTGACGAAGGACCGCGCGCGGCAGTAGACGACCACCCCCGCGTTGATCAGCTCCCCGCGCTCGACCCGGGGCACCACCCGCACCACCGCGTACTCGAAAACATCCCGGCCGTTGTGCAGCCCGCTCACGTGCCCGCCTTTCCGTCGACCCACACCCGCAGCCAGTCCGGGGCCCGGGAGGGACCCGTTCCGGCGCGTTCGCCAACGGTGATCCTCTCGCCCACCGTCGCGGCGCGCTCCACAAGCACCTCGACATAGGCGCGGCGCACCGCCGCGGGCCCGTCGAAACCGGGCTCGTCGACCAGCCATTCGTCGGGGACGTCGGCCACCACCTCGGTGAGCAGTTCCTCGGTGATCCGCGGGGCCAGGGCCTCGGCGGCCGCGGCGATGTCCGGGGCGAAGGGCGCCAGGACGTGGTCGGAGGCGTCGTAGGGCTTGGCGGCGGCCGCCTCGAGACCGCGCCAGCCGTGGTGCCAGATCATGGTCGCGCCGTGGTCGATGAGCCACAGCTTTCCATGCCAGACCAGCAGGTTGGGGTTGCGCCAGGACCGGTCCACATTGCCGATGAGCGCGTCGAACCACACCACGTGTCCCGCCTCGGCCGGGCCCACCTCGAAGGCCAGCGGGTCGAAGCCGAGCGAACCGGGGAGGTAGTCCATGCCCAGGTTGAGCCCGCCACTGGCCTTGAGCAGCTCCTGCACCTCCTGGTCCGGTTCGCTCAGGCCGATCACCGGGTCCAGCTGGATCCGCACCAGATCCGGGACACGCAGGGACAGGCGGCGGCCCAGCTGACCGCAGATGACCTCGGCGACGAGGGTTTTGCGGCCCTGCCCCGCGCCGGTGAACTTCATGACGTAGGTGCCCAGATCGTCGGCCTCGACGATGCCGGGGAGCGACCCGCCCTCACGCAAGGGCGTGACATACCGCGTCGCGGTGACTTCAGGAAGCATTTCCCCAGGCTACTGAGGGGCGCAACGCGATTTCCGGCATGGCATAGTCCCCCGCATGGATGCCTCCCGAGTCTCCGCGGCCGTCCACGGGTTCCCGCGGGTACTGGCCCGCAGCCGCCGCTTCGCCCTCGGTGCGCCACGGCACTTCAGCGTCTCGCCGGACGGGGAGCGCGTGCTGTTCGTCCGCACCGGTGGCGGCACCGATCCGATGAGCCTGCTGTGGCTGCGCGAGGTCGGCAGCTGCGACGGCCCGGACGGGGACGACCGGCTGCTGGCGGATCCACGGCGGCTGGCGGGCGGCGGCGCGGTCCCGGCGGCCGAACGCGCCCGGCGGGAGCGGGCCCGGGAGCGCTCCGAGGGCGTGGTCGGCTACGCGGCCGACCGTGACCTGCGGGTCGCGGTGTTCGCCCTGGGAGGGGCGCTGTGGGCGGTGCGCACCGACAGCGGCGCGCCGTTCCCGGTGACGGCCGCGGGTCCGGTGACCGATCCCCGCCCCTCCCCCGACGGACGGCTGATCGCCTATGTGACCGGCGGCGCGCTGCACGTGGTCGGCCTCGACGGCGGCGGGGACCGGCCGCTGGCCGTCCCGGAGGAGTCCGAGGTGACGTACGGGCTGTCCGACTACGTCTCCGCCGAGTCCATCGGGCGGCAGCGCGGCCACTGGTGGGCACCGGACGGGAGCGCCCTGCTGGTCGCCCGGACCGATCCGAGGGCGGTGGGCATCCGCTATCTCACCGATCCGTCGGACCCGGCCCGGCGGCCCCGCACGATGCGCTATCCGGCGGCGGGCACGGCCAACGCGGAGGTGTCGCTGCACCTGGTGACGGTGGACGGACGGCGGGCCGAGGTCGACTGGGACCGCGCGGCGTTCGAGTACCTGGTCGACGCGGGCTGGGACGCCCACGGTCCGACGGTCACCGTGCAGAGCCGGGACCAGCGCACCGTGCGCACCCTGGCGGTGGACCCGGACACCGGGGCGACCCGGTTGCTGGCGGAGCGAAGCGATCCGGCGTGGGTACATCTGGTGCCCGGCACCCCGGCCCGTACCGCCTCCGGCGTGTCGGTCGACGTGGTCGAGCGGAACGACACGCGCGGGCTGCGGATCGGTGAGGCGCTCTCCCCGCCGGGGCTCCAGGTCCACGAGGTGGCCGGGGTGACCGGGGAGCGGGTGCTGTTCACCGCGAGCGAGGAGCCGACCGAGCGCCATCTGTGGTCGTACCGGCCCGGCCACGGCTTCGTCCGGCTCAGCGAGGAGCCGGGGGTGCACCACGGCGCGGCGGGCGGGCCGACGACGGTACTGACGAGCCTGACCCCCGACGGCGGGTCGGTGACCGTGCTGCGGGACGGCGCGCCCGTCGGCCGGATCGCCTCGCTCACCGAGGAGCCGGGGCTCTCGGTCGCGCCCCGGCATCTGCGGCTCGGCGAGCGGGATCTGCGCGCCGCGCTGTATCTGCCGTCCTGGTACGAGCCGGGCGCGCGGCAGCTGCCGGTGCTGCTCGACCCGTACGCCGGTGCGGGGCTCCAGCTGGCGGTGCGCGCCCGCGGCTGGTGGGCGTGTGTGTCCCAGTGGTTCGCCGAGCACGGCTTCGCGGTGCTGGTCACCGATGGCCGCGGCACTCCGGGGCGCGGTCCGGCGTGGGAGAAGGCGATCCGGGGCGACCGGTTCGGCCCGGTGCTCCAGGACCAGTTCGACGCGCTGCGCGCGGCCGCCCGGCACTGCCCGGACCTGGACCTCGGACGGGTCGCGATGCGCGGCTGGTCCTTCGGCGGCGCACTGGCCGCGGCGGCCGTGCTGCACCATCCGGACATCGTGCACGCCGCCGTCGCGGGCGCCGCGCCGACCGACCGGCGGCTGTACGACACGCACTGGGAGGAGCGCTTCCTCGGCCATCCGGACGAGGAGCCGGAGAACTACACGCGCAACTCCCTGCTCGGCCACGCGCACAAGCTGCGCCGCCCGCTGCTGCTGATCCACGGGCTCGCGGACGACAATGTGGCCCCCGCCCATATGCTGCGGTTCTCCGCGGAGCTGCTCGCCGCCGGGCGCCCGCACACCGTGCTGCCGCTGCCCTCCTCGGCCCATCTGCCGGCCGACGAGGCGGTCACCGAGAACCTCCTCCGCTTCCAGCTGGACTTCCTCCGGAAGGCGCTCGCCGTCTGAACACCACGTCTGAAGGCCATCTGAACAAGGGGGCCGCCGTCTCCGTATGGAAGGGCGAATCGTCCCCTGACAGGAGGCACCACCATGACGCAGCCGACCAGCACCGGGCGGGGTTCCACCCGTCGTGCCGTGGTCTCCGCCGCCGGAGCCGCCGGACTCGCCGCCGCGCTCGCCGCATGCGGCAGTGACGACAGCGGGTCGGACAAGCAGGGCGGGGGCAGTGTTCAGGACTCGGGCTCCGGACAGCCGTCGCAGGGCGGCCAGTCCGGCGCCGACACCGGAGCGAACGACGCCGGCGGAGGCGGCGGCTCGGGCGGTGGCGGCGGTATGGAACTGGCCAAGACCTCCCAGATCCCCGAAGGCGGGGGCATGGTCTTCAAGGACCACAAGGTGGTGGTGACCCAGCCCAAGGCCGGGGAGTTCAAGGCGTTCTCCTCGGTCTGCACCCATGCGGGCTGCTCGGTCGGCGATGTGGCCGGCGGGACCATCAACTGCCCGTGTCACAAGAGCAAGTTCGACATCACCGACGGCAGTGTGAAGGGCGGTCCGGCCACCAAGCCGCTGCCCGGCGCGCAGATCAAGGTGCAGGGAAGCTCCATCTGGATGGCCTGACGGCCGATCCGCTCCAGTTGGAGATCACCTCGTCGGCCGTGGTGACGGCGGCGACGAGGGCGAGGGTGTTGCGTACCATCGCCGGGGTGTACGAGGCGGGCACCCCGGCGATCGCATCCTCGGGCACCACCGCCGTATAGCCCAGGTTGACCGCGTCGAAGACGGCGTTGGGGACGGCGATGTTCGCCGACACCCCGCAGATCACCAGGGTGCGGCAGCCCAGATTGCGCAGCAGCGCGTCCACCTCGGTCCCGGCGATCGGCGACAGTCCGTGCAGCCGCCGTACCACCAGGTCCTCGGCCGCGACCGGGACCGGGTCGGCGATGCGCACCGCGTCGCTCCCGATGAGCTGCTGGACCGGCAGCCGTTCGGCGGCCCGGAACAGCCGGGCGTTACGGCTCGCGCCGCGTCCGTCGGCGCGCCGCTCGGCCACCGCGTGCAGCACCTGGACGCCCGTGTCGTGGGCGGCCGAGACCAGCCGGGCGACACGCCCGAGTACTCCGGACTCCTGTGTCACGGCGGCCAGTTCGGGCAGTGCGCTGTCCGGTCCCACCACTCCGCGCTGGCACTCCACGGTCAGCAGCGCGCAGTGTCCGGGCGTCAGCAGTCCGGCCGAACCGGCTGCCCGTTGGGGTGGTTCGGTTGGGGGTGGGGTCACGGCGCGGGAGGCTAGCGCCCCTTGCGGGTGGAAGGAAGAGCCTCCATCCTGTGCCGCACCACACCAGCCAGGGAGGTGCCGGAACGGATGGCCGTCACCCAGCGGCGGGGCCGCCGCATCATGATGACCCGTGACGAGCTGGACACCTTCCTCACCGGGCAGCGGGTGTGCCGGGTGGCGACGGTGGGCGCGGACGGGCGGCCGCATGTGAGCGCGCTGTGGTTCGGCTGGGACGGCACCGCGCTGTGGCTGTACTCCCTCACCCGCAGCCGGCGCTGGACTCAGGCGCGCGGCGATCCGCGGATCGCCGTGATCGTCGACGACGGGCACGACTACGGCGAGCTGCGCGGCGTGGAACTGTCCGGGGAGGCGGTGGCCGTCGGCGAGGCCCCGCGCTCCGGCGCGCCGTGTGCTGAACTCAACACGCCGGAGCGGTTGTTCGCCGCGAAGTACTTCGGGCTGGACGCCATGCCGTACGACGGCCGCCACGCCTGGCTGCGGCTGATTCCGGACAGGATCGTCTCGTGGGACTTCCGCAAGCTTCCCGGAGACCGGCCGGGGAGCACTTCCGGAGACCGGCCGGGGAGCGGGGGCTGAGCGGCCCGCGGCCAGATCAGTCGCCGATCTTCTCCCCCACCGAGCGCAGCACCTCGACGGACGCGCGGATCGAGGGCCTGCGGTCGGCGTCGGCCCGCCAGATCGCGTAGATGTGCCGCAGCATCGTGGGCGGGCTGACCGGCACCATCCGCACCCCCGGCGGCACCGGGCCACGGCCCAGCCGGGGCACCACGGCGACCCCGAGCCCGGCGGCGATCAGCGCGAGCTGGCTGTGGTGCTCCCGCGCCGTGTGCCGGATCCGGGGCTCGATGCCCTTGCTGCGCAGGGTCACCATCAGCCAGTCGTGGCAGAACCCGCCCTTCGGCCAGGAGATCCACTCGTCCTCGACGAAGTCCTCCGGCTCGACCGCGAACCGGTCGGCGAAGGGGTGGCCCTCGGGCATCGCCACATCCACCGGGTCGTCCATCAGCGGTGCCTTGACCAGCCCGTCGGGCATCGGCAGCGGCTTGTTGTACCAGTCCAGGACCACCGCGACGTCGATGTCGCCGCGCACCACCGCAGGCACCGACTCGTCCGGCTCCATCTCCTGCAACCGGGCGCGCAGCTGGGGGTGCTCGGTGCGCATCCGGGCCAGCGCCTCGGGGAAGAGGCCGCGGACGGCGGTGGGGAAGGCGCCGAGCAGCAGCTCGCCCACGGCGTGTCCGCGCTGGGCCTCCAGATCCGACTGGGCCAGCTCCACCTGGGAGAGGATGCGCGCCGCATGGTCGGAGAGGAGTCTTCCGGCGTCGGTCAGGCGCACTCCGCGGCCGTTCTTGGCGAGGAGCTGCTGACCGGTCTCCCGCTCCAGCTTCGACAGCTGCTGGGAGACGGCGGAGGTGGTGACGTGCAGCCCTTCGGCCGCGCCGCTCACGGAGCCGTGGCGAGCCACGGCGTGGAGGGTCCGTAGGCGATCCAGGTTCAACATATAAGCAATGCTACGCGATGCCTCGCACAGAATCTCGCTTGTTCTAAGAGGTTCGCGTGCCTCATGGTGTTGCCATGACCACAGCGCCCGCCCCGACGACCGCCCCCGCCCCGGTGGTCCCGGCCCCCTCCCCCGCTCCGCACCGCCCGCTGCTCGACTGGCGGATCCGGTTCGGTGTGCTCTCCCTGATCTGGGGCTTCAGCTTCCTGTTCATCAAGGTCGGCAACGAGGCGTTCGCGCCGCTCTACGTCACGCTGGGGCGGATGCTGTTCGGCACGGCCGTCCTGTTCGCGGTCCTGGCGGTGAAGCGGGAGCGGCTGCCGCGCGGAGTGCGGGTGTGGGGGCATCTGGCGGTGTCCGCCTTCTTTCTCAACGCCCTTCCGTTCTCGCTGTTCGCCTACGCCGAGCTGACCATCCCCTCGACCCTCGCGGGGATCTGCAACGCGGCTTCGCCCCTGTGGGCCATGCTGCTCGCCGTGGTCGTGGTCTCCGACGACCGGCCGACCCGCCAGCGGGTCGCGGGCCTCGGCCTCGGTTTTGTCGGCGTGTTGATCGTACTCGGCGCCTGGCAGGGGTTCTCCGGGCAGGACCCGCTGGGCACCGTGCTGGCGCTCGTGGCCTCGGCGAGCTACGCGGTGGGCTGGCAGTACGTCCGCCGCACCCTGGGCGGCGCGGGCGGTTCGCACCTGTCGAAGTCCGGCACCCAGCTGCTGCTGGGCACGGTGCAACTCGCCGTGGTCGCCCCGGTGTTCGCGCCGACGCCCGGTTCGTTCCCCGCACTGCCGCTGCTGTCGGTGCTCGCCCTCGGCGCGCTGGGCACCGGGGTGGCGTTCCTGATCCAGTACGGCCTGGTCGAGGAGGTCGGCCCGACGACCGCGATGATGGTGACGTACTTCGTCCCGGTGATCGCCACCGCCGCCGGTGTGGCGATCCTCGGCGAACACCTCACCTGGAACACACCGGTGGGCGCGCTGGTGGTGCTCGCGGGCGCGGCGCTGACCCAGAGCGGGACACGAAGGCCGCGCGCGCCGCGCACGAAGATCCCTCGGACCTGATCCGCCCTGATCCGCACGGGCGCGCCACGCGAAGAGCCCCCGGCCCCGACCCGTCGGCCGTACCGCCGCCCACTCAGTCATAGCGCCCCGCCGGGGCCGGTCCGGTCGCCGCCGCCAGCGCGTCCGCGACGGGGCCGATGTCCCGCATGCTCAGCGGTGAGACCGTCAGCCGCACCCCCTGCGGCGAGGCCAGCCGGAACCGCGCCCCGGGCGCGACCGCCCAGCCCGCCTGGAGCAGCCGGGCCACCGCGCCGGTCTCGTCGGCGACCGGCACCCACACATTCATCCCGCTGCGGCCGTGGGCGGCGATCCCCCGCTCCCGCAGGGCCCGCACCAGCGCCTCGCGCCGCTCGCCGTACGACGCCGCGACCGCCTGGGGATCCACCGCCCCGGCGCGCCAGAGCTCGACCACCGCTTCCTGCAACAGATGGCTGACCCAGCCGGGGCCCAGCCGCTGACGGCCGCGCACCCGGTCCAGCGTGACGTCGTCGCCGGTCAGCACGGCGAGTCGCAGATCGGGACCGTACGCCTTGGCGGTGGAGCGGACCAGCACCCAGTGCTCGGTGCCGCCCGCGAGAGGGTGCAGCGGCAGATCCACGATGCCGTGGCCGTGGTCGTCCTCGATCAGCAGCACCTGGGGGTAACCGGCGAGGACGTCGCGCAGTTCACGCGCGCGCCCGGCACCGATCGCCGCGCCCGTCGGATTCTGCGCCCGGTCGGTGACGACCAGCGCCCGCACCCCCTGGCGCAGCGCCCACTCGACCCGTTCGGGCAGCGGCCCGTCGTCGTCGACCCCGACGGGGACGGCGCGCAGTCCGAGCGCCGGGATGATGTCGAGCAGACTGCCCCAGCCGGGGTCCTCGACCGCGACCGCGTCACCGGGCCGGAGATGCGCGGTGAGCACGCGCTCGATGGCGTCGAGCGAGCCGGAGGTGACGGCGACGGGCCCACCGGGCACGCCGTCCGCGTCCAGGGCGGCGCGGGCCCGCTCGGCGAGTCCGGGAGCGACGTCCGGCGCACCGTAGAGCGTCGGCCGCTCGGCCGCACGCGCGGCGGCCGCGGTGAGCGCCTCGCCGAGCGGGGGCAGCAGTGCGGGATCGGGGTTGCCCGTCCCCAGGTCGCGCGCGCCCGCGGCCTCGACCCGGATCCACTCGCGGGGTGTGCTGGCGGGGCGCGGGCGCACCCGGCTCCC
This sequence comes from Streptomyces sp. NA02950, assembly GCF_013364155.1. Lineage (NCBI taxonomy): Bacteria > Bacillati > Actinomycetota > Actinomycetes > Kitasatosporales > Streptomycetaceae > Streptomyces > Streptomyces sp. NA02950. Next base: position 1,388,624 of record NZ_CP054916.1, read on the forward strand.
CCGGCGGCCCGCCGTCTCGATCACGCCCCGTTCGCGCAGCACGCGATAGGCGGCCGCGACGGTATGGGGATTCACCCCCAGCCGTTCCGCCAACTCCCGCAGGGGCGGCAGCAGTTGACCCGGTGACAGCTCACCGGTACCGACCGCGCGCTCCACACTGGCCGCGATCTCCGCTGCGCGGCGGCCTTCGATCGGATATTCTCCTAGCACAAACACTATTTTGCACTAGTGCAATGGAGGGTGCACATGTCCGCGACCACCTCCCCGGACGCCTCCCCGGACGCCTACGCGGCCACCGACCGGACCGTGCCGACCCGTGCCCGCGAACGCGCCTCGTACGACCGCGAGGTGGTGCACGCGATCCTCGACGAGGGCTATGTCTGCCACCTGGGCTTCATACGCGGCGGCGCGCCCGTCGTCCTGCCGACCCTCTACGGACGGGTCGGTGAGAGTCTCTACGTCCACGGCTCCACCGGCTCCCGCCCGCTGCGGACCGCGGCGGCCGAGCGGCCCGGCGACGAGGAGCCGGGGCTGCCGGTGTGCCTCACCGTGACCCATGTGGACGGCCTGGTGCTGGCCCGCTCGGCGTTCCACCACTCCATCAACTACCGCTCGGTGGTGGTGTACGGCACCGCCCGGCCGGTCATCGACCCGGTCGACCGCGCCGCCGCCCTCGACGCGCTGGTGGACCACGTACTGCCCGGCCGCGCCGCCGACTCCCGCCGCGCCAACGCCAAGGAACTGGCCGCCACCGCCGTACTGCGCCTCGACCTCGCCGAGGTCTCCGCCAAGATCCGTACCGGCGGACCCGATGACGATCCCGAGGACGTGGCGCTCCCCTACTGGAGCGGTGTGCTGCCCGTCGCACCCGCCTACGGCGCGCCGGTGCCCGCCGACGACCTCGCGCCCGACACGCCCGTGCCCGGCTACCTCATCCGGCACTGACCGGCCCGGGAAGGAGACCGCCCGTGCTCATCCACCCCTGGGACGCCCAGTTGTACGGCGGGCGGGACGGCACGGCCCGTACGCACGCCGGGGAGATCCAGGAAGCCGGGGGCTGGCGGGACTTCACCGAGGTCCGCGAGGAGCCGGCGGCCCGGCTGGACGCGCGCGTGGACGACGGGGGACGGGCCGAAGGCGTTGTTCGACGCGGCGGCGGGCTGGCTGCTGGAGGGCCGGGTGCTGCTGCCCGGGGGCGGGCCGTCTGTCTCGGCTGGTGGGTACGGTGCGGGAGGCGGCGAACCAGCGGCTGCGGGACACCCTGTCGGCCGGGCGCAGGATGTGCACCCGCTACATGGACGTCGCCGTCGCTCAACTGCGCGGCGACGGCTTCGAGATCCGCAACGAGGACGTCGCCCGCCTGTCCCCGTCCGTCGCGCCACCACATCAACGTGCTCGGCCGGTACTCCTCCCAGCTACCCGACCTGCCCGGGTAGTCTGCGACCCCTGCGCGCCCCGGACGCCGAGGACATCGTGTGATCCCAGGGCGCGGCTGCCCAGGGCGCGGCTGCGGTTGAGCCGCATGGCGGGCACGCGGCGCGCGTGGGCGCGGCGAAGAGGGGAACCTGCGGCTGAGGCACTTCCAGCAGACCCCCAGCCAGCAGGAGCGGAGACGAGCGATGGCCACCACGACGGGCGAGGCCCGGGCTGGCACGGCACGGCCGGCGAGTATCCAGTTGCCGGGCATCGTGCTCGGTGTGGGGCTGGGCGGGTTCGTGGACGGCATCCTGCTGCACCAGCTGCTGCAGTGGCACCACATGCTCACCAGCACCAACCACGACCACATCGGGGTGAAGTACTACAACCCCAAGACCGTCTCCGGCCTGGAGATGAACACCGTGTGGGACGGCATCTTCCACGCCGTGTGCTGGATCGCCGTCCTGCTGGGCCTGGCCATCCTGTACTCCCGCGTCACCCACAACCGTCGACGCGTATGGACCTCCCGCGTGCTGTGGGGCTGGGTCCTGGCCGGATGGGGCATCTTCAACCTCGTCGAAGGCGTCCTGGACCACCACGTCCTGGGCATCCACCACGTCTACGCCGGAGACGGGCAGGTCTGGTGGGACATCGGCTTCCTCGTCCTGGGCGCCCTGCTGGTCGTCGGGGGGTACCTGCTCCAGCGCAACGGCCAGCCCTTCGACCCGGGCGCCCCCACCACGCGTGAAGGCCGGCGCGCCTGATGGGCCACCACATGCACGAGCGCGGGCACGATGCGGGCAGCAGCCTTCTTCAGTGGCTGCTGCCCGCGCTCGTCCTGCTGGCCGTCGCCGGCACCTACCTGCTGCTCGTCCGCCGGGCTCGCCGCCACAACCCCGCCCTGGACTGGAGCCGGTGGCGGACCGGGGGGTTCCTGGGCGGGATCTTCCTGCTCGGCGTCGCCCTGCTACCGCCCGTCGCACCCTTCGCGCAGCAGGACTTCCGCGGCCACATGGCGCAGCACATGCTCATCGGCATGTACGCGCCGCTCGCGCTCGTCCTGGCCGCCCCGGTCACGCTCCTGCTGCGCACCCTGCCCGCGGCCCGGGGGCGGCGACTGACCTCCTTGCTGCACAGCCCGCCCGCCCGTCTGCTCGCCCGCCCGGCGGTCGCGCTGGCGCTGTCGACGGGCAGCCTCGCGGTCCTCTACTTCACCCCCCTCTACAACGCGGCCATGGGCCATCCGGCCGGGCACTGGCTGCTGCACACGCACTTCCTGCTGTCCGGGTGCCTGTTCGCCTACGTCATCGCCGGCCCCGACCCCGCCCCCTCCCGGCCCGGAGTACGTGCCCGGCTGGTCTGCCTCGGTGTCGCCATCGCGGCCCACGCGGTCATCTCCCAGCTGATGTACGGCGGCTTCTGGGTCAACATCCACGCCCCGATCGACCAGGTACAGGAAGGCGCCGAGATCATGTACTACGGCGGCGACATCGCCGAACTGCTTCTGGCCGCCGCCCTGGTCGCCACCTGGCGCCCCGAGCCCCGGCGGACGGGCACCCGCGAGCCCGCCACTAGCGTGTTGCCCGGTGCGAGCAGACTGGTCAGCTCTGAGATCGCCTCGGGGGACGGCTTGACGTAGCGGCGGACGTTCTCCGGCTTCTTGTGTCTCGACTTGGCCATCAGCATCAGCAGGGGGCGCCCTGCTCACCGAGGTGGGTGAGAGCGGAGTGGCGGTACTCGTGCGGGTCCCAGCCGGTCCCCGGCCCCCGCACAGCGGTGTGCTCATCCAGCAGGGCACGGGCCTGGCCGTAGGAGGGGGCCAGTCCGGTGTCCGGGCACACGTCGCGCAGACTGACAACCTTTCCCGGGCCCGGGCGGCGGTGGGTGACGAACACCGGCCCGCGGGTGCGGCCGCGCAGCAGGCGGGGCAGGAGCCGAGCGGTGCCGGCGTCCCCGTACACGGTCTCCAGCACCAAGCCCTCCCGCGCCCGCCCCCGGCGGCCGGCCTTGCTCCGGGCGCCCTTAACCTTGACCGGACAACGTCTGACGGCGAGGTCAGGGTCCTCGAATCCGCGACCACCCCAGCGGACGGTCCTCACCGATCCGCACGGCGGTCTTGCCGACTCCGGTCGAGTAGCTGCGGACGTTCGGGTTGCGCAGCGAGTCGAGGAAGGCGCCGGCCGCCGCCCGGACGGTCAACGCCTTCCCGGCCGGCGGCTGAACGACGATGGGCACCGCCTCCCCCCTTGCCACGGACATCGGGGCCGCTTCACGTCAGGCCCGAAGAACGTCACCGCAGGTGACGTACGAAGCTCCCGCAGATAATAGGGCGTTGTCCGTGGAGCGACTTCGGACCGGCCCCGCAGCCGACGCCCCGTCAGCCGCCCACCAGGGCCGGTGAACGCTTGGCGCACGATCCGACCCGGATGTTCCTCAGCCCCCGAATCGACGCGGCGGTGCTGGACCACCACCCCCGGCCTGCGGTGACCATGGCCCCCGCAGGCCGGGGCGCGTAGCCCGCGGGGCCTCCTCCGGCGGGCGGGGCGTCAGCCCGCCGGGGCGGTGGTCCGTGTCTCCGCCACGGCGAGCGCGGCGACGGCGCCGAGCAGAACCCCCGTACCGGCCACGGTCGCGGTGGTCAGCCGCTCACCGAGCAGCACCACGGCGATGACCGAGGCCGTCACCGGTTCGATGAGCGTGATCACCGTGACCGTGGTGGCGCGGAGCGCGGCCAGCCCCGCGAAGTAGAGTCCGTACGCGAGGGCGGTGGGCACCGCGGCGATGTAGACCAGCAACACGAGCGTCCTCACCAGGCCTTGCGGCTGCGGCCACAACCCCTCCGCGGCGGCGAACGGCAGCAGCAGCACCGCGCAGACGGCGAACGACGTCAGGGTGGTGCGGTACGGGTCCACGGCGTCGCCGCGGCGGCCGAGGTGGCGGGCGTAGAGCGTGATGGCGGAGTAACCGGCGGCGGACAGCAGCGCCAGGGCGACACCCACGGGCCGTACGGTTCCCGCCCCGTCACCGCCGAGCACCAGCACCAGCAGCCCGGTGAGCCCGCCCGCGACGGCCAGCGCGCCACCGGCGCCCAGGCGTTCGCCCATGGTCACCCGCCCGGCCAGCGCCACCATCACCGGCGCGGCGCCGAGCGTCACCACGGTCCCGACGGCGAGCCCGGTCGCCTCCACGGCCGCGAAGTAGGCGCCCTGGAAGAGCGTCAGCCCGACCCCGGTGACCAGGATCCGCGCCGCCCGGCGCCGTGGCGGCTCGACCGGGCGCGATGCGTCGGTCCGCCCGTTCCGGCGACGCGCCCGCAGCGCGCGGACGGCCAGCAGCAGGACACACCCGCCCAGCGCCCGCCAGAAGGTCAGCGCGAGGGGTCCGAGCCCGCTCACGTCGTAGAGCACCGCGGCGGCGGCACCCGCGGTGCCCCAGGCGGTGGCGGCGACGGTGACGTAGAACAGCCCCCGGCCGACGGGCAGGGCAGAGGACGGCGAAAGCGTTTGCAGCATGAGGAGTTCTCCCGCGGAAGACATGAATCGGATCGCGTCTTTCCGTATGCGGGCAGCGGGGACGCGCCCGGGTGGTCCGGGCGCGTCGCACAGGCCGATGGTGAACCGGCAGGGGGATCGGTGGTGCGCTCCGCCGGATCGCGTGGATCGTCAGCGGGCGCGGGTGTCGTCTGCCGGAGCCCTCCGTGGCATCGCACGCCGGAAACGGCCGGTCAACCGGGGATCATTCCCCGGGCCCGGCACCACGGCGGCGGCCGCCCGCGTCAGGCGGCGGGAGGGGGCAGCACGGTCAGTCGCATGCGCGGATGCTATCCCACGCCCCGAACACCGGTCCGACCAGGCCACATCGTGGACGGTGGAGGGGAGGGAGGGCAACCGACGCGCGGGCGGCTGCCGGTGCGGCACTGCGCGCCTCGACCCGAGGCCGGGCCCTGCCCGCCGTCCCGAGCTCTCACCGCGGCCCGACGCGGGGCTCCTTGAGGGCGGGTCCTGACCGCCCGAGGCGGTCGCTCGGACCCACCGAACCCGGGTCCCGCCCCCAGCGACAGGCAGACCGCCCACGCCGGGAGGCACACCGACACGTGGGCGGCAAGCCCGCGGTCGCCGCGGCCCGCACCAGCACCGCATGCCCAGGGTCGACCGAGGTCGACCCTGCCCGCATCGAAGCCGGGCCGGCCCCGCGCGACAGCTGTACCGCCCCACCGGCATGCGGGCGGCCGACGCGTCGGCGGAAAGCCCGCGGCACTCGCGCCGCAAGCCGCGACAGCACCACACGCACCAGCCGTGCCAGAAGCCCGGTTCCTCCGGTACGGGCCGTGCCCGACCGAGGCGGGGCTCGTACCCGGACACCCGCCCCAGCGACAGCCGGACCGACGTCCGCCCCGGCGCGGGAAGCGACATCTCAGCGCGGCGTCGGGTCCTCCACCGACAGGTGCCGCTCCGCGTCCGCAGGCGCCGGTTCCCATGTCCCGCCGGACGCCGCCACCGGTTCGGTGGTCGCCGCCGCCTTCGGCGCCGAGGTCTGGGCGATCAGCGCGCCCGCCAGCACCACCACACCGCCCACGACCTGGACGGCCCCCAGATGTTCGTCCAGCAGTACCCAGGCGAGCACGGTCGCTATGACCGCCTCCAGACAGGCCACCACCCCGGCCACCTGCGGGGAGAGCCGCCGTACCGAGAGGACCCCGGTGAGATAGGCGACGACCGTGGCGACCAGCACGATCCAGGCGAGGAGCAGCACCGCGGGCACCCGGGCGCCGCCCAGGTCGGCGCGGCCGGTCAGCACCGACCAGTCCATCTGCCAGGGGCGGCCCACGACGGTCAGCATCGCGGCACCGATGAGGAGGCCGTAGGCGATGACGCCCAGCGGGTCGGCCTGGTCCCGACCATCGCTGCCGTGGTCCGAGAGGACGAAGTAGCCGACCTGGCAGCAGGCCGCGCCGAGAGCCAGCAGCAGTCCGACGGCGTCGAAGCTCAGCCCGGACCACACCTCCACCACACACGCGAGTCCGCCGACGGCCAGCACCACACCGACGGCCGCGGCGCGGCTGACCGGGCGGCGCTGGACGAACCGGACCCACCCCAGCACCAGGGCGGGAGCGAGGTATTCGACAAGCAGGGCGACGCCGACGGGGATGCGCGAGAGCGCCGCGAAGAAGCACGCCTGCACACCCGCGACAGCCAGCAGCCCGAACCCGACCAGCAGGGCCGGGCGCCGGGTGAGCAGACGGCGGTGGTGCCAGGCCAGGGGCAGCATGACGAGGGCGGCGCCCATCACCCGCAACCAGGTGACCTGGAGCGGCGCAAGCCCCGCCTCGATCAGCGGCTTGGCGGCAACCCCCGATCCGCCGAACGCGAGAGCCGACGCCAGGGCGAGCCCCAACGCGGCGTTCCGTTCCTGATTCCCACTCTGACCTTGCGATATGTGCACCGGGACATCATGTCAGCTCCGGTCAGGACCGTCATCCCGTTGACTGCTGGCAGATGTCCCCGTCCACGGTCATGACCAGGGCCTCCACCTCGACCCCAGCCCGCCGCAGCACCTCCACGGCCCGGCAGCCACGATCGCGGAGGAGGGCGGCGAAGAGGTCGGGGCCGTGGGCGTGCGCCACTCCACGGGCCGCGGCCCGCCGGACGGCGGACTCCAGGGCGACCGCCGCCGCCGGTGACCAGCCGGGCGCGACCCAACCGGACGCCACCGGCGCCGCCTCGTCGTCCCGCCCCCCGTCGTCGTATCGCACCCCCGCCACCCCCGCCCGCCCCGCGCCGGACTCCTCGACCGTGCCGCTCCACCGCAGGCCGTAGCCGATGGTGCGCTGCACCAGATAGCCGAGCAGGCGCACCACCTGCGGCGGGCCGCCCGCGAACGCGTCACGCACCCGCGGATCGGACTCCACCAGGGAGTGCAGCAGATGGGCGGTGTCGATGTGCTTGTCGCCGTCGCGGACCGCACGTCTGCGGGCACCCGCGACCACGGCGGTCAGGCACCCGCCGAGCCGGGCCTCGAATCCGGCGGCGGCGCCGGAGGAAAGGGTACGACTTCGCACGCTCTCACCCCATCAGTCCCTATGGGCTCGGAGCATCCTCGCCGGGAAGCATGTGCGCATCCCACCGTAGTTGGGCGCCAATGACCGGATCTCCTCCTCGGGGAGGAGGGGTTCGGGGACGACCGCATGCACATCACTGCAACCGCCGCCCGGCCATCGGACGTCCCTCACTGGCAACCGCGCCTTTCCGCCACGCGCGCCGCAGCGAAGGAGTCCGATGACCGACCGGCCGCTGTTGTTCCTGGACATCGACGGTGTGCTCAACCCGGTGCTGCCCGCCGAGGGGTTCACCGGGTACGACATCCTTGACTTCACCGTGCTGCTCTCGGCGACCCACGCCGACTGGCTGCGCGAGTTGTCGGAGACCTATGACCTGGTGTGGGCGACCACCTGGGAGCACGAGGCCAACCGCCATATCGGGCCACTTCTCGAACTGCCGCCGCTGCCGGTCGTCGAGTTCAGCGGCTACCAGGAACAGCCCGGCGACCCCAAACTGCCGCTCCTGGATCTGCTGACCGGCCGGAAGTGGGCGCCGATCCTGCGGCACGCGGCGGGCCGCCCCTTCGCCTGGCTGGACGACGTCATGCCGGAGCGGCTGGTGCGCCGATCCCGCTGGCGGCGGGATCAGTTGCTGGTGCCGGTCGAACCGGGGCGCGGGCTGCGCCGTCACCATGTCGACCGGCTGCTGGAGCGCCCGCCGGCCCGCCGCCGGTTTCCGCTGCCGCCGCGGCGCCGCCCGGCCGCCGCCCGGAAGACCGGACCTGACACCCCATCAGGCTTGAGGGTTGAGGCCCCCGGGGCTACGGTGCGCGATGCCGCCGCGGCACCCGAGCCGCGGCGCCCGGCATAGCGGCCGTACCGCAGCGGTCGTACCGCAGTCGTACCGCATACGAAGGGATCCGCCCCCATGGCCGAGGTCAGCGCGCAAGCACGTATCGAAGCACCGGCCGAACGGATCTGGGCCGCCCTCACGGACTTCTCCCGTTACGGGGACTGGAACGCCACCCACACCGGCTTTCCGCACGGCGGCCCCGAACGCCTCGACGTGGCGGCGACACACTCGGAGAACATGAAGCTCATGGGCTTTCCCGCCGAGGTGAGCTGGACCGTGGAGGCCTGCGAACCGGCCCGGCTGCTCGCCACCCGGGGCAAGGGCCCGATGGGCGTGAACCTCGGAATGCGCTACACGCTGACGCCGGACGGCGCTGCCACGACGGTCCGTATCGACGGCCAGTTCACCGGGGGCGCGGTCTCCCTGATGGCCGCGAAGCTCAAGGAGTCGGCGACCAGCGCGCTCGAGGAGTCACTGCGCAGGCTGGGCGCACTGGTCGACTGAACGGGGGCCTGAGCCCATCGGCCCCGGCCCCCGCTGTTCCGCCACTGTTCCGCATCCCCCTACGCGATCAGTTCTCACCGCTCGCGGTGCCGTCGCCGCCCTCGTCGTCCTGTTCGGCGAGAATCAGATACATGCGCTTGCGCGACTCGTTGATGATGGCGACCGCCTTCTTGCGCTGCTCGGGCGAACCGGTCTTCCACACCTGCCCGAACGCCTCCATCAGCCCGAAACCGGCCTGCCGGATCTCCTGCATCGCCTCCCAGTCGATGCCGCGCCCGGCCTCCTCCCAGGGGGCCTGTGCTCCGGCGTCGGCCTCGGTACGGCCCTCCTCGGTGAGCGCGAACAGCTTCTTGCCGCCCTCGCTCTCGCTGCTGATGAGCCCTTCGTCCTCCAGGAGCTGAAGGGTCGGGTAGACCGAGCCGGGGCTCGGCTTCCAGGCTCCTCCGCTGCGCTCGGCGATCTCCTGGATCATCTCGTAACCGTGCATCGGGCGGTCCTTCAGCAGGGCGAGGATCGAGGCGCGCACATCGCCGCGCCGCGCCCGGCCCCGTGAGCCCCGACCGCCGGGCCCGCCCCGGCCGCGACCCCCGAACGGAGGCCCGCCGAAGGGGGGTCCGAACGGGCCGAAGGCCGCGCGCCGCCCCTCGCCGCCGCCCCGGCCCCGGTGGCCGGGCCCGCAGTGTCCATGTCGGTGTTCTTGGGAACGCATCGTGAGGCTCCCTTCATCGTCGATCCATCACGATGTTTCGACGATATATCGGAACCGATCGGATGACAAGGCCCCGATATAGCCCGGCCGGGCCACACCGCGAGAATTGGCCATGGTCAACATCGTCGGAGGCCGCCTACGGTCGAGCCATGCGCATACGAATCGTCGACGCGTTCACCGACCGCCCCTTCGCCGGGAACCCGGCGGGGGTGGTGCTCCTCGACACCGACGCCTTCCCCGACGACGACCGGCTCCAGCGGATCGCCGCCGAGGTCAACCTCTCCGAGACCGCGTTCGCCCACCCGCTGCCCGAGGCGGCCGAGGCCGACTGGGCGCTGCGCTGGTTCACACCGACCACCGAGGTCAGCATGTGTGGTCACGCCACCCTCGCCACCGCCCACATCCTGCGCACCACGGGCGCCGCGACCGGCACCGTCCGCTTCGCCACCCTCAGCGGGGTGCTGTCCGCGACCGCCGAGGACAGCGGCACGATCACGCTGGACTTCCCGACCGCCGCACTGACCGAGATGCGGGTGCCGGATGCCCTGGCCGACGCGCTCGGGGTGAAGGTCCTCTCCGCCCGGGACACCGGGCCCCACGTCGGCGACATCCTGGTGGAGGTGGCCGACGAGAAGACGGTGCGCGCCCTCGCACCCGATCTGGCACCGCTCGCCCACCTGGCCGGACGGGCCGTCATCGTGACCGCACCGGCCGAGGACCCGGCCCGCGGCTACGACTTCGTCTCCCGGGTCTTCGCACCGGCCGTCGGTATCGACGAGGACCCGGTGACCGGTGCGGCGCACACCGCGCTCGCCCCGTTCTGGTCCGCCCGGCTCGGCCGCACCGAGCTCACCGGCCTCCAGGCGTCCGCCCGCACCGGGCTGGTGCGCACCGCGCTCCGCGGCGACCGCACGCTGCTGACCGGCGGCGCGGTCACGGTCATCGACGGAGAGCTACTGGTCTGAGCGCCGTCCACCGTCCGGCCGGCGCCCCGCCGCGGGGCCCGGTCAGGCGGTGGGCAGCCAGTCCACCCGGCCCTCCAGCAGGGCGTATCCGACGAACGCCACGATGTCGATCAGCGCGTGGGCGGCCACCAGTGGTCCGACCCGTCCCCACCTGCGGTAGAGCAGGACGAAGATCACGCCCATCGCCATATTGCCGAAGAAGCCACCGATCCCCTGGTAGAGGTGGTATGAGCCGCGCAGAACCGAACTGGCCAGCAGGGCGGCCATCGGGGTCCACCCCAACTGCCCGAGCCTGCGCAGCAGATAGCCGACCACGATCACCTCCTCCAGCACGGCGTTCTGTACCGCGGAGGCGATCAGGACCGGGATCTTCCACCACACCTCGGGCAGCGCCTCGGGCACGACCGTCAGATTGCCCCCGGCCGCCCGCGCGCCCAGGTAGAGCAGCAGCCCGGTGCCGCCGATGCACGCGGCGACCACCGCGCCCCACGCCAGATCGAAACGCGGCCGGGTCCGGTCGAAGCCGATCGTGCGCAGCCCCGCGCCCTCCCGCAGCAGCAGATGGGCCACCAGCACGACCGGGACCAGGGCGGTTGTGATCCCGAAGAGCTGCCAGACGAGGTCCAGCCAGGGCCGCCCCGGGGCCTCGGAGGCGTTGAGCGTGGCCGCCTGGTCCTTCAGCCCACCGGGCCGGGTCACCGAGCCGACGAAGTCGATCAGGGCGGACAGCGCGCTCGCACCCAGCGACAGCGCCAGCACCAGCAGCGTCTCGTTGCGCAGGGTCCGCCGCGAGAGCCCGCTCTCGTACACGGACAGCTCCGCGTCGCGCGCCTGTGACCGCACTCCAGCCTCCACTTCCTCCGCTCGCCGCGCCGGCCCGGCGACAGGGTCGCTCCGGTCGCTCGCGTCACTCCGGCCCCTTCCCGACCGGACAATACGGGGTCGCCGGTGAGGACGTGCGGCGAGCCCGGGATCAGCCGGAGAGGTCGGTCGGCCAGGTGTGCACCGGTGCGTCGGTGCGCATCAGGGCACAGTAGCGGCGGGTCATGGCGGCCAGTGCCGCGTCCCGCCCCAGCCCGCTGTCCAGCGCCCGGTGATAGGTCGCGGCCTGCCAGGACGCGCCGTTGGTCCGCAGCTTGCAGCGCTCCTCGATCACGCCGAGATAGCGGTCGCGGTCGGCGGGCTCGACCCCCCAGCCGCCCAGCCCGGCCGCGGCCAGCGGCAGCAGTTCCTCGCGTACCAGCCGCACCGCGGGCGTACGGGCCAGGGCGGCCGAGCGGCCGGGCTTGGGCCACTGGAGGACCGCGTCGATGCCATGGCGGCAGGCCGCGTCGAAGTTGGCCGCCGCGGCGGTGAACGGCAGCCGCGACCACACCGGGCGGGGCTCCTCGGCCAGCGCCCGGACCAGTCCGTAGTAGAAGGCCGCGTTGGCGATGACATCGGTGACGGTGGGGCCCGCGGGCAGCACCCGGTTCTCCACCCGCAGATGCGGCACCCCGCCCGCCACGTCGTACACCGGCCGGTTCCAGCGGTAGATCGTGCCGTTGTGCAGCACCAGTTCATGGAGGGCGGGCACACCGCCCTCGTCCAGCACCCGCAGCGGGTCCTCGTCCTGGCCGGCCGACAGCAGCGGGGGGAAGTAGCGCAGGTTCTCCTCGAACAGCTCGTAGGCGTCGCCGATCCAGCGCTCGCCGAACCAGGTGCGCGGACGGACGCCCTGGGCGGCGTACTCCAGTGGCCGCACATCGGTGGCCTGGAGGAACAGCGGTGGCCTGGACTCCCGCCACACCTCCCGACCGAAGACGAAGGGCGAGTTGGCGCCCACCGCGATCTGCACGGCGGCCACCGCCTGCGCCGCGTTCCACACCGCCGCGAACCGCCCCGGGGTTGTCTGGAGGTGGAGCTGCACGGAGGTACACGCGGCTTCGGGGGCGATCGAGGCGCTGGCGTAGGTGAAGCGCTCCTGGCCCTCGATGTCGATGAGGAAATCCTCGCCGCGGGCGGCCAGCATCTGTTCGTTGAGGAGTTTGTAGCGGTCGTCGTAGGAGAGGTTCGCCGATCCCAGGTCCCGGGCGGCGAGAGTCGGGAGAATTCCGATCATCACGATCTCGGAGGACACTTCCCGCGCCTTGCGGTCGGCATATGACAACCCGGTGCGGAGCTCCTCGGAGAGCTGGTCGAGAACACGTCCGTGCAAACGGTGCGGCACGATGTTCACTTCAAGGTTGCACTGCCCGAGTTCGGTCTGGAAATCGTGACTCGCGATGCGTTCCAGAACCTCCGCGTTCATCATCCTCGGCATCCCGTCGGCGCCGGCGAGATTGAGTTCGATCTCCAGACCCATGAGATTACGCGGACGGTCGAATCGCTTCTCCGCCAGGAGCCGGCCGAGCCCGTCCAGGCACTGCCGGAGCCGACCGCGCTGCCGCTGCCGACCGGACGGGTCGAACTCACCGGCTACGACCTTCTCCCCCATCGAAGCGTCCTTCCTCGAGTGGATCACCGGCGTCAGCCGCTTACACCACGCTCGATGATGCCCACCAATGTGATCGATAACGCCCCGTGCGGCCCGCCCAGCCGGTACGCTCTCAACTACGCCGCAATGGGCCGGGTAAATGCACCGGTGAGATCCAGCCTACCGCGATGACGACAAAAAGCCAGGTCATATCCATGCATCTGGCACAGAATCGGGGAAAATCCCCACGCCTGCGCGGTCCTGAATACCCCTTGTCGGCAATATCGCGCACAGCTAGCGGAAACATGCCGGGAACATGGTTCGTATAAACTCGGTTAACAAGGCGGAGAGATAACGCCCGGACAGTTCGTCCCGGCACCCTCTGACCCGCGTATGACCCCCGCACACCGACAGCGTTGTCGATGTTGTCGAACCATGACTCCGCTGCCGCTTCACCGTGTCTCCTGAGTGAGAGGCCACACCACCATGCCGCTGCATGTGCCCCCGGCTCCCGCGCCCGCCCTGCGCAGCGTCCTCACGGCCCTCGGTTCCCCCACCGCCGTCCATGAGGTCCGCACCCCGGGGCTCAACGCCCTCGCGGGTCCCTTCGAACCCGAACTCCCGCTGCCCGTCCATGTCCTGGACGCCATCACCGCACCGGCCGGGGGACCCCGCACCCGGCTGCACGGATGGCGCTTCATGATCCGCGAGGAGGACCGTACGGTGGCCGCCGCTGAGGCGCGACTGACCGCCGACGGCTGGGCGTTCTCGCACTTCTCCGAGGGGCCGTATGTCGCGTCGGCCGAACTGGCCCTGCGCGAGGCTGAGTCGCTGCCCGTGACGTACCAGCCGCGGCTGCTGTCGATCCCGGAGATGTACATGGTCACGCTGTGGCTGCACGAGAACCCCGTGGCGGACGCCGCCGACGGCGGTCTGGGCGCGGGCGATCTGATGGTGCCGCTGGCCCCGGCCCCACCCGGGATCGCGGCCCACCGGGCGCACCGGGCGGCGGATCTGCTGCCCGCGCTCACGCTGCGGCTGACCCCGGCACGATTGTTGGGATCGCCTGCCTGACCAGCACTTTCACCAGGAGCGAAGCGCCCTGTGACCACCGGGTCACAGGGCGCTTCGCTGCGTCCTCGTAACAGTCCCGCCGCGATGAACCGTCCGAACGGGTGATGCGTCATTATCTAGCGAGACCGGTACCGCGAAATCCCTGCGGAATCCCGCCCGTAGGGCAACACTGGGAGCAACCGACCAACTCACCACGGGGGGCGGCCATGAATGCCGCGAAGAACCGCAGCACCTTCACCACACCGCAGCGAAAGAACCCTGCCATGTGCCAGCACCAACCACCCTGCCCGTCAGCCGACTCCGCCGACCGGGAGGCCGCCCATCTGGTGGCGCACCATCCGGAGCAGGGCTGGAGCCTGCTGTGCAACGGCGTCCTGCTCTTCGAGGACACCGGTGAGCTGCTGCCGGACGGACGGGTCATCGCCCCGTGCCGGCCGCGGGGTTCCGAGCACATCGTGACGGCCGCCTAGGCGTCGTCCGACCGCCGTTCAGGCCCCACGGCCGGAACGGCACAGACAGACCGGGGCCGGCCCGGCGCCTTCGCCGAACCGGCCCCGCATCCGGGGTGCCTGATGGCACCCCTTTCGCGTCTCTGGTGCCGCGTCAGTCAAGGTGTGCCCGGCAGCGAGGCGGCCTGGTGCGTGCGCTCGCAAGGCCGCGGGGAGGCCCTCGTAGTGGGCCTGCTCGGGCTTTCGGCCGACGCAGCGAGGGGGGGCACCTCCCAGCGGTAGCTGGGGGAGCGTGCCAGGGCGGCGAGGGGGGCGAACCTTGGCTGACGCGGCACTAGCCCTCGTAGGACTCCAGCGGCGGGCAGGAGCAGACGAGGTTGCGGTCCCCGAACGCCCCGTCGATCCGCCGCACCGGCGGCCAGTACTTGTCGGCCGCCGAGACCCCGGCCGGGAAGACCGCTTCCTCCCGACTGTACGGGTGGTCCCACTCCCCGCCGAGCGACGCCGCGGTGTGCGGTGCGTTCCGCAGCGGGTTGTCCTCCTTGGCCCACTCCCCCGAGGCGACCTTGTCGATCTCCGAGCGGATCGCGATCATCGCCTCGCAGAAGCGGTCCAGCTCCGCCAGGTCCTCGCTCTCCGTCGGCTCGATCATCAACGTCCCGGCCACCGGGAACGACATCGTCGGCGCGTGGAAGCCGTAATCGATGAGCCGCTTGGCCACATCGTCGACGGACACCCCGGTCGCCTTGGTGAGCGGACGCAGATCGACGATGCACTCGTGGGCCACCAGCCCGCCGGGGCCGGTGTAGAGCACCGGGTAGTGCGGCTCCAGCCGCTTGGCGATGTAGTTGGCGCCCAGCACCGCCACCTGGGTGGCGCGGCGCAGCCCCTCGGCGCCCATCAGCCGGACGTACGCCCAGGAGATCGGCAGGATGCCCGCGGAGCCCCACGGCGCCGCCGAGATCGGGCCGACACCGGTGGCCGGGCCCGCGGCGGGCTGCATGGGGTGGTTGGGGAGGTAGGGGGCGAGGTGCTCGCGCACCGCGACCGGGCCGACGCCCGGTCCGCCGCCGCCGTGCGGGATGCAGAAGGTCTTGTGCAGGTTGAGGTGGGAGACATCGCCGCCGAACCGGCCCGGCTCGGCGAGCCCGACCAGCGCGTTGAGGTTCGCGCCGTCCACGTAGACCTGGCCGCCCGTGTCGTGCACGGCGGCACAGATCTCGGTGATGTGCTCCTCGAACACCCCGTGCGTGGAAGGGTAGGTGACCATCAGGACGGCCAGTTGGTCGCCGTACTGCTCGATCTTGGCGCGCAGGTCGTCGGTGTCCACCTCGCCGTCCTCGCCGGTCTTCACCACGACGACCTTCATTCCCGCCATCACGGCGCTGGCCGCGTTGGTGCCGTGCGCCGAGGACGGGATCAGGCAGACGGTGCGCTGGGTGTCGCCGTTGGCCCGGTGGTAGGCGCGTACGGCCAGCAGCCCGGACAGCTCGCCCTGCGAACCGGCGTTGGGCTGGAGGGAGACCTTGTGGTAGCCGGTGACGGCGGCCAGCCGCTCCTCCAGCTCGCGGATGAGCGTCAGATAGCCGTGGGCCTGCTCGATCGGCGCGAACGGGTGGAGGGCGCCGAACTCGGGCCAGGTGACCGGCTCCATCTCGGTCGTGGCGTTGAGCTTCATGGTGCAGGAGCCGAGCGGGATCATGCCCCGGTCCAGAGCGTAGTCCCGGTCGGACAGCCGCCGCAGATAGCGCAGCATCGCGGTCTCGGACCGGTGCTGGTGGAAGACCGGGTGGGACAGATAGCCGTCGCCGCGCAGCAGCTCCCGCGGCAGTGCCTCGCCCGCGGCGGCGTCCAGCGCGTCGACCGTGGGGATCGCGGTGCCCTCGCCGCTGCCGCCGTCCACGCCGAAGGCGGACCAGACGGCGGCGAGCTGGGCGCGGCCGGTGGTCTCGTCGCAGGCGATGCCGACGTGGTCGGCGTCGGTCAGCCGCAGATTGACCCCGGCCTCGCGGGCCGCGGCGACCACATCGGCGGCGCGGCCGGGCACCCGCGCGGTGAGGGTGTCGAAGTAGGCGCCGTGCACAACCTCGACACCGCCCGCCCGCAGCCCCTCGGCGAGGACGGTGGCGTAGCGGTGGGTGCGGCGGGCGATGGCCGCGAGTCCGTCCGGGCCGTGGTAGACCGCGTACATCCCGGCCATGACGGCCAGCAGGACCTGGGCGGTGCAGATGTTGCTGGTGGCCTTCTCACGGCGGATGTGCTGCTCACGCGTCTGGAGGGCCAGCCGGTACGCCTTGTCGCCGTCCGCGTCGACCGAGACGCCGACGAGCCGGCCGGGCAGGTTGCGGGCGAAGGTGTCCCGGACGGCCATGAATCCGGCGTGCGGGCCGCCGAAGCCCATCGGCACACCGAACCGCTGGCTGTTGCCGACCGCGATGTCCGCGCCCAGCTCACCGGGCGAGGTGAGCAGGGTGAGCGCGAGCAGATCGGTGGCCACGGTGACGATCGCGCCGAGTTCGTGCGCCCGCTCGATGACCGGGCGGGGGTCGCGCACCTCACCGGAGGCGCCCGGGTACTGGAGCAGCACACCGAACACACCGCGCTCGGCGATCTCGTCCGGGATGCCCCGGGACAGATCGGCCACGACGACCTCGACCCCGGTGGGTTCGGCCCGGGTCTGGATGACGGCGATGGTCTGCGGCAGACAGTCGGCGTCGATCAGGAAGACGCCCTCCTTGACCTTGCCGACGCGGCGCGAGAGCGCCATCGCCTCGGCGGCGGCGGTGCCCTCGTCGAGCAGCGAGGAACCGGCGGTGGGCAGCCCGGTCAGATCGGCGACGGCGGTCTGGAAGTTGAGCAGCGCCTCCAGCCGGCCCTGGGAGATCTCCGGCTGGTACGGGGTGTAGGCGGTGTACCAGGCCGGGTTCTCCATCACATTGCGCAGGATCACCGGCGGGGTGAAGGTGCCGTAGTAGCCCAGGCCGATCATGGACGGCAGTACCTGGTTGCGGTCGGCGAGGCCACGCAGTTCGGCGAGGACCTCCGCCTCGCTGCGGGCCGGGGGCAGATCCAGCGCCTCGGTGCTCTTTATGACATCCGGTACGGCGGTCTCGGTCAGCTCGTCGAGCGAGCCGAAGCCGACCTGGGCGAGCATCTTGGCCTGCGCCTCGCTGTCGGGACCGATGTGGCGCTGCTCGAACGGAGTACCGCACTCCAGATCGGAGAGCGAGATGCGGTTGGCGGTCATCTGCGGGGGCCTCCTGGTCTGTAACGACCGACGAGGGGCACCACGGCGCGGGTGCCCGGACGGCCTCCCCCTCTGTCATCAACCTGAGAGCTTCACCGGCCCGCGTTGTGCCTGACCGGCTTTCACCGTCGGTGAGGAGGGGTTTCGGAGCGACGCCCGCCCGTGGCCCACCCTGCTTTCCAGAGTGACCTCACCCGCACGGTACGTGTGCCTGAGAGATTCCGGGGAGGATTTGCTCCTTCGGCGCCTCCGACAACAATCGACGGAGAACTCTCCCGCACGGGGTCTACAGCCAAAGCCAGCGTACCAGCGCATCTGTCGCACGGGCGGGGCGCCGACCGCTCGAGTGGCCGCGCGCGGCGATGTGGCTTTTTGTAGTTATCACTGGACAATTGCCACCTGTGGGAGAGAGCGTGCAGACCGATATCGACCCGCGGACCCTGATCGGCCGCAAGGCATTCGACCGCGAGGGCGCCAAGATCGGCACCGTGGACGAGGTCTATCTCGACGACGCGACCGGCGAGCCCGAGTGGGCGGCGGTACGCACCGGACTGTTCAGCCGGGATGTGTTCGTACCGCTGGAACCGAGCGAGGTCGTCGGCGACACCCTCCGGGTGCCCTACGACCGGGCGCTGATCAAGGACGCCCCGGACTTCGGGGTCGGCCGCCATCTCTCGCCCGAGCAGGAGCTCCAGCTGTACCACCACTACGGACTGGACGTCACCGGCTGACCCTGGTCACGGCCCTGTCCGTGGTCGTGGCCCTGTCCGTGGTCGTGATCGCGGTCGTGGCGCGATCGGGCACCCGGGCCGCCGCCGGGATCCCCGTGGGGGCCGGGGCCCGTTTCCGGACCCCCGGCGGGCTCCAGCAGCGGCAGCGGTTCGCCCGGTTCCAGCGCGGGGTCGTCCACGGCGAACGTCCGCACCCGGCCCGGATCCGACCAGGGCGTCTCGAAGCGCACCGTCACCCGGCCCACCCCGCTCCCCTGCACCCATCCCGCACCGAACTCGCTGTGTCGCACATCCTCCCCCGGCAGCCAGCGCCGCGGTCTCCCGGTGTGCTCGACGGCCTCCTCCGGGCCCGGCCCCGCGGTCTCGGCCCCACCGCCGCCCGGCGCCGCCTCCGCGTCCTCCAGCGCCTCGTGAGCGGCCTGCGCGGCCTGCGCGAACAGATCCTCCTGGGTGAAGTCCGCCAGACCGCTCACACCCACCCCCAGCAGCCGCACGCCCGCGGTGGTGTCCACGCCCTCCAGCAGCCGGGCCGCCGCCTCCCGCACCACCGCGGGGTCGTCCGTGGGCCCGCGCAGGGTCTCCGAGCGGGTCATCGTCGAGAAGTCGTACCGCCGCACCTTGAGCACGATCGTGCGCCCCGAGTGGCCCGCCGCGCGCAGCCGCCGCACACAGCGGTCGGCGAGCCGCGCCACCTCCAGCTGCACCCGGGTGCGATCGGTCAGATCGACATCGAAGGTGTCCTCCACCGACACGGACTTGGTGTCGCGCTCGGCCACCACCGGGCGCTCGTCCCGCCCGTCGGCCATCAGGTGCAGCGACGCCCCGTGGGCCCTGCCCAGCAGCCGCACCAGCTCCGCCTCGCCCGCCTCCCGGGTCTCCGCCACGGTGTGGATCCCGGCGCGGCGCAGCGCCTCGGCCGTGGCCGGGCCGACGCCCGGCAGCGTGCGCACCGGCATCGGACCGAGCAGCTCCCGCTCCGTACCGGGCTCGATGACCACCAGGCCGTCGGGCTTGGCCTGCTCCGAAGCGATCTTGGCGAGCATCTTGGACCCGGCCAGACCCACCGAACCGGTCAGCCCGGTCACCGCCCGGATGTCGGCCCGCAGCCGCTCCCCCACCGCCCGCGCCGCGCCGACGGCGGGCTCGGTGCCACCCGCCTCCAGGTCCACGAACGCCTCGTCCAGACTGAGCGGCTCCACCAGCGGCGACAGCGCGTGCAGCAGCGCCATCACGGCGTCACTCACCTGGCGGTACACGGTGAAGCGGGGGGTGAGGTACGCGGCATTGGGACACAGCCGACGGGCCTGCGCCATCGCCATGGCCGAGTGGACCCCGAACACCCTGGCCTCGTAGGACGCGGTGGAGACCACACCGCGCGGGCCGAGGCCGCCCACGATCACCGGTTTGCCGCGCAGGCTGGGCTTGGCCGCCTGCTCCGCCGCGGCGAAGAAGGCGTCCATGTCCAGATGCAGGATCGTCGGCGCACCCCTCACACCTACCGATGCTGCCGCACACCACTGACAATTCCCTACGACGCTCGGCTCTCCCCCGGCCTGGGGTGCCCCCGCCAGGGCGCCGAAGCCACTGTCGACGGTCGAGGGTGCGCCGCACACCGCCGGGACGCGCCCCCGGCTCCGGGCGGTCAGCCCGCCCTGTTGCGGCGGCGGGCCAGCTCGTCGGCGGGGTTGTGGCCGACCAGCGTCTCGCCGGTGTCCACACGCTCCCCGTGCAGCTGGGACAGCGCGCTCTCGACGTCCCGCCACACCACGCCCACGGCGATCCCGAAGACACCCTGGCCGCCCTGGAGGAGGTCGACGACCTCATCCGGCGAGGTGCATTCGTAGACGGTGGCGCCGTCACTCATCAGGGTCATCTGGGCGAGGTCGTCGAGCCCGCGGGTACGCAGGTGCTGGACGGCCGCCCGGATGTTCTGCAAGGACACACCGGTGTCCAGCAGTCGTTTGACGATCTTCAGGACGACAACGTCCCGGAAGCTGTACAGCCGCTGGCTTCCCGAGCCGTAGGCGGGCCGTACGCTGGGTTCCACCAGACCGGTACGGGCCCAGTAGTCCAGCTGGCGGTAGGTGATGCCCGCGGCCGCGCACGCGGTCGGCCCGCGGTAACCGACCCGCTCCGTCCCCCCCGCGGCTGGCTCGCCGCCCGGCGGCGCAATCTGTGCCGTGACCCGAGCCTTGAGTGCCGGTTCGGCCGATGCGCCCCCCTGGAGCGCAAACGGACCGCCGGCCGCCGTGCCGTCGCCGGTGCTTCTCACGCCGACCTCCGTCCTCGACCTGCCATCTTGAAGGTAGGCAGTCACCCGGGGTGCGTCAACGATCGCCACACTCGCCACGCCGAGTGATAATCACCCTAAGGGTGGTTTCCCGTGTCCCTCTTCCGGGAAAGGCTACTCGAATGCTCTAGCGAAGACCGGCAGACTTCAGCACTGGCCACTCATGGCCACTCACTTCTGGTCACTGGCTGCTGGTGCCGAAGTCCTCGGGCGAGATCTGGTCGAGGAACTCGCGGAACTTCTCCACCTCGTCCTCCTGCTCGTCCGGGATCGCGATACCGGCGTCGTCCAGCACGCCGTCGCTGCCGTAGATCGGCGTCCCGGTGCGCAGGGCAAGCGCTATGGCGTCGGAAGGCCGTGCGCTGACCTCGACACCGCTGGCGAACACCAGCTCCGCGTAGAAGACCCCCTCGCGCAGATCCGTGATCCGGACCTCGGTGAGCTGCTGGCCGACCGCTTCGAGCACGTCCTTGAAAAGGTCGTGGGTCAGCGGGCGCGCCGGTGCCATGCCCTGCTGGGCGAAGGCAATCGCCGTCGCCTCCCCTGGTCCGATCCAGATCGGGAGGTAGCGGTCGCCTCCCACCTCGCGCAGGAGCACGATCGGTTGGTTGGAGGGCATTTCCACCCGGACACCCACGACGTCGAGCTCGTTCACACAGCAACCCTAGGACGTGCGCGGCCGGTTTGGATAGTCGGGGCCCGGCCGCTCAGTGTGCCTGGGCCCGCAGAGCGGTCTGCACCAGGGCCGCGTGAAGCCGTACGGAGAGGGTGGCCAGCTCCCGCGCACTGGCCTCCGCATGGGCCCTGGTCTGCGGATTTCGATGCAATCGCAGCGGAGCGACCACCTGCTCCACCAGCCCGGCCTCCCGCTCGGCGGACGCTTTCATGATCCGCAGATGACGTGGCTCCAGACCGAAACGGCCCAGCTCGGCGATGAGCCGGGCGACGGCCACCGCCTCGCTGTCGAATCCGCCGTCCCCGGCCGCCGCGATCAGGCCGTACGACTCCCATTCGGCCAGCTCCGCCTCGCTGACCTCGGCCGCCGCCAGCAGCTCGGCACGGCCCATCCGGGCGGCCGTGGGGGCGCCCTGGGAGTCCTCGGCGGTGGGATCCAGCAGCTCACTCTGCCGCTCCCCCTGCGGCCCTGTGGGCAGCTGCGGCCGCTCACCGCGCTCCAGGGCCTCCAGATGCTCCCGGATGACCTTGAGCGGCAGATAGTGATCACGCTGCATCCGGAGGATCAGAGCCAGCCGTTCCACGTCCCCCTGGCTGAATTTGCGATACCCGGACGGGGTGCGCCTCGGCTCCACCAGCCCCTCCGACTCCAAAAAACGGATCTTGGAGAGGGTGACCTCGGGGAACTCGTCCCGCAGCAGATTCAGCACGGTGCCGATGCTCATCGTCCGGCCGCCCGCGGGGGCGGTGCCGGTGTCGGCACCGCCCGACGGTGTCTGAAGCATGGACCTCCCCTGACGGGTCAGATACCGACGCCCCGCTGGCTCGGGTAGAAGACCAGCCGGTACTTCCCGATCTGCACCTCGTCACCGCTGGCCAGGACCAGCGGCGCGTCGATCTGCTCACGGTTGACATACGTCCCGTTGAGGCTGCCGACATCCACGACGGTGAAGCTGCCGTCCTGGCCGCGCCGGAACTCCACGTGGCGGCGGGAGACCGTGACGTCGTCCAGGAAGATGTCGCTCTGCGGGTGACGGCCGGCCGTGGTCACATCGCTGTCCAGCAGGAACCGGCTGCCGGAGTTGGGCCCGCGGCGGACCACCAGCAGCGCCGATCCCAGGGGCAGCGCCTCGACGGCGGCCTGGGCCTCGGGGCTGAGCGAGGGCAGCTGCGTCTGCCCGGTGACCTCGGCGTCGTACGCCTCGAGGCCGGAGATCGAGATGGTCGAGGTGGTCTCGGAGGCGCGCTCGGAGGGCGCACCGCCCCTCAGTGGCGCGCCGCAGTTGGAGCAGAACCGGCTGGCCTCGGCGTTCCGATGCCCGCACCTCGTACAAACAGGCAAGCCGAACCCTCCACCACTCGAGGTCGATGGTTCTTCGAAACCTATGCGTCCGGCCGCCGAGGGGTCAACAGAAGACGCGCCCCGGCCGCCCGAAATGTCGCCACCCTGGGGACCGCCGACCTGGTCCCGGAACAGCGGGCGCTCCTCGCTCCCCCCTTCACTCTCTTCCGCGGCACGCGGGGCGCGGTGGCGAGCGGTGCTGCTGCCGCCGTCCTGGCGTGCACTCTTCCCGAACAACTTCCCGAACAACTTCACGGGCGATTCCCCTTGACTGAAACAGACCCGCCCGTGGGGCAGGACAAACCCTCGATGCACACACCAGACGGTCCGGACACCCTCACAACGTCCGTGACCACCAGACAGTTTCCATCACGCGGGACTCTTCCGGTGCGTTGACCCCCCGCGTCCACATGGTCTCCCTGAGAGACCCTCATTTCGAACCGCCTCACCGTGATGACGACCGAGCGTAGTCAGGCCGCTTCGTGGACCGCAAGGCATCCACAACGATCTTCTTCTGCCGCAGAATGGACACAGTGGCCTGCTCCTTCTCCAGACTCTGCACCACTCCGCCCGGAATGTTGAGCGCCGGCTCCAGATCCTCCGGCTTGCCGATCACCTTGACGACGTACGGGCGCGTCACCCTCTGTCCATCGATCTCCACCCCTCCGCCGGTATCCGCGAAGTAGGTGTTGGCGACCACCCGCACCTTGCCGATCTGAATCGCCTCGGCGCCCGCGGCCCGCAGCTCCTGGACCGTGTCCAGCAGCATGTCGGCCTCCACGGCACCCCGGGAGTCGTTGATCGTCATCGTGATACCCGGGCCCTGCGCACCGACCGTACCGGCGAGCACCCCGAGCTGCTGCTCCTTCTGGAGCGTCTGCTTACGGGCCTCCTCGGCCTGGTCCGAGCTGTTCTCCAGCTCGGTCCGCTGGCCCTCCAGGCGGCGCTTCTCGTCCTGGAGCCGCTGGGTGCGGTCGTCCAGTTCGTCGAGGATCCGCACCAGGTCCTCCTGGCGGGCGCCGCGCAGCACGCTGTTCTCGTTGGTCGAGCGCACCTGGATGGCCAGACCGAGACCGAGGCCGAACAGCAGCAGGGCGACGATCAGCTGGGCACGGGTCATCCGGGGCGGCCACAGGCCCTTCACCAGGCGCTGGCGGCCGGTCAGCGGCTTCTCTGCCTCGTCCTCGGCCGGGCGCTCGGGCGCGGGGCCCGCGGCGTCGTGGGCACCCTTCCGCGGGCCCTCGCCCGGCGTGGCGGCCGAGGGCTCGCCGCCGGTGCGCCGCGCCCCGGAGGGCTGAGCCCCGGACGGCTTGGCTCCGGACCGCTTCGCTCCGGGGGGCTGGGCATTCGGCCGCTGGGCCCGCCCGGGCCGGGCCTCCGACGGCTGGGGGCCGGCGGACCCGGCCTCCGCGCGCTCATGACTCGGCCGCTCCGGCGGAAGCGGTCGTCCGGCCGCGGCCCCTGCGGAGCGGCCCGGCGGGCCCGGTCGCTCGGGCTGCTGCCGGGGCGGCTGGGGCGACTGGGGTCCACGGGGCTGCTGGGACTGCCGG
This sequence comes from Streptomyces sp. NA02950, assembly GCF_013364155.1. Classification (NCBI taxonomy): domain Bacteria; kingdom Bacillati; phylum Actinomycetota; class Actinomycetes; order Kitasatosporales; family Streptomycetaceae; genus Streptomyces; species Streptomyces sp. NA02950. Next base: position 1,412,921 of record NZ_CP054916.1, read on the forward strand.
GGCCTGCCGTTCCGTTCCGGCCGCTCGTCCTTGCCGGCCTCCGCACCGGGACGGTCGGGCCGCTCGGGGCGGTCAGGCCGCTCGGACTGGTCCGGTCGCTCGGGACGGTCACGCCGCTCGGGCCCGTCCGGGCGCGGTTCCGGCCGGGCCGGGCACTCCGAGGAACCGCGCTCCTCCGGCCGCCGCGCGGAAGCCTCGGACCGCTCCGGCTTCTCGGGGGTGTCGTCAGTCGTCATCGGCCTCACGCCCGGAACACATGCCGCCGGATCGCGGCAGCGTTGGAGAAGATCCGGATACCGAGGACCACCACGACCCCGGTGGACAGCTGGGCGCCGACGCCCAGCTTGTCGCCCAGGAACACGATCAGCGCGGCCACCACCACATTGGAGAGGAACGATACGACGAAGACCTTGTCGTCGAAGATCCCGTCCAGCATCGCGCGGAAGCCGCCGAAGACCGCGTCGAGTGCCGCGACGACGGCGATCGGCAGATAGGGCTCGACCACCGTCGGCACCACGGGTCGGACCACAAGTCCGACCACGACTCCCACGATGAGGCCCAATACGGCGATCACGATGTGCCCTTCCCTGTGTCGGCGGTTTCGGCGCCGCCCTTGTCCGCGCCACCGGCTATCGGTTCCGCGGTACGTACGATCAGACTCGGCGCGGCCGGAAGCCGGACCTTGTCCTGGGCGGTAATGCTGGTGCGGATGTCGTAGTTCTCCTTGAGGACATGGAGATACTGTCCGTCGGCACTGTCCTGGAAGCGGGTGCTCAGCCGCTGGCCGTCCCCCACCGCGAGCACCGTATAGGGCGGTGCCAGCGGCTTGTTGTCGACCAGTATGGCGTCCCCCGCGGCCCTGATCGCGGACAGTGCGGTCAGCCGCTGTCCATTGATCGAGACGGCCTCGGCCCCCGCCTCCCACAGACCGTTGACCACACGCTGCATGTCGTGGTCGCGCACCCGCCCGGTGTCGGAGAAGTCGGCGCGCTCCCGCGGTCCCCCGCCGCCGCTCTCGGCGTGCTTGGCGTCATTGACGACCAGCTTCAGACCGGGTCCGGTCACCTCGGTCGCCCCCGCCAGCAGCGCGAGCAGATCGCCCTTGGCCCCACCGTGCTTCTTCAGCGCCTGCCGCTGTTTCTCCCCGACCTCGCCGCGGAGCCGGTCCACGCTCTTGGCGAGCTCGTCCGCGTCGGAGTTCCCCCGCTCGATGCGGTCGATGAGTTCTTCCCGCTCCTTGGCCAGTGTGGGCGCCGATATCCGTGCTTCGGCGGCGCCGATGGTCACCACGACCGCCACCAGGACAAGCCCCAGGGCCAGCCCCAGCTTGGCGCGCAGGGTCCGGGGCAGCCCCGACCGCCCGGTCTCCCCGCGCCGTGCGGCCGCCTCCGCGTAACCGTCGTCGAGACTGTGATCCATCACATTGGTCAGCAGCGACATGGACGCATCGAGACGCGGGCGCGGGCTCGGCGATTCTGTGCTCCGAACGGGGGGCTGCTGCGACATGCCGCACATCGTCGCACGTCGGGGGCGCCGTCACCCAATGGCCCCATCGGCGTGCCGGATCCGGGGCCGGGAGGCGGCGCCCCGACGCGCGCGAAGGCGCCGGAACGACCGCCGTATCAGCGTCCCGCACTGTCCACGACGCCGGACCATTCGTCCAGCAGGGCCTGCGCGGAGGCGTCGTCCGGACCCTCCGCCCACAGGTGGGTGACCGCCTCGGCCGGATCGGGCAGCACCATCACCCAGCGCCCATCGGCCTCGACGACGCGCACCCCGTCGGTGGTGTCCACGGAACGGTCGCCCGCGGCCTCCACCACATGCCGCATCACCAGACCCTTGACCGCCCAGGGGGTGGCCAGATCGCGGCGCTGCACATGCGCACGCGGAATCCTGGCGTCGATCTGACTCAACGTCAACTGGGTGCGCGCCACCAGACCGATCAGCCGGACGAAGGCCGCCGTGCCGTCGAAGACACTGCTGAACTCGGGGATGATGAGGCCGCCACGACCGTCGCCGCCGAAGACGGTGGTCTCCGAGCGGGCGACACGGGTGAGGTCGTCCGCGGCCGTGGTCGTCCACTCCACCTGGGTGCCGTGGTACGCCGCCACCTGCTCGGCGATACGGGTCGTCGTCACCGGAAGCGCCACCCGCCCGCTGCGCCGCTCGGCGGCCACCAGGTCCAGCATGACCAGCAGTGCCCGGTCGTCCTCCACGATGCGGCCCCGCTCGTCCACCAGCGAGAGCCGCTCACCGACGGGGTCGAACCGCACCCCGAAGGCCGCGCGGGCCGAGGCGACGATCTCGCCGAGACGGGCCAGGCCCGAGCGACGGGCGTCCGCGGTCTCCGTCGGACGCGACTCGTTGAGACCGGGATTGATCGTCAGGGCGTCCACCCCGAGCCGGCCGAGCAGGCTCGGGAGCACCAGACCGGCACTTCCGTTCGAGGCGTCCACGACGACCTTGAGGCCGGATTCGGCGATACCGCTGATGTCCACGGCCCGCAGCAGTGATCCGGTGTACGAGTCGTAGACGCTCGACGGGAAGCTGAGGTCGCCGATCTCCCCGGGGAACGCCCGGCGGTACTCCTGGCGTGCGTAGACCCGGTCCAGCTTGCGCTGGCGGGCCGCGGACAGATCGGCGCCGAGTTCGTCGAAGAACATGATGTCGACCGAGTCCGGCACCCCGGGCGAGGTACGGATCATGATGCCGCCGGCGCTGCCGCGCGCGGTCTGCTGGCGGGCCACCGGCAGCGGTACGTTCTCCAGGTCCCGCACATCGATGGCGCTGGTCTGGAGGGCGGAGATCACGGCCCGCTTGAGTGCGCGCGCACCACGGGAGTGGTCACGCGCCGTGGTGACCGTGGAGCCCTTCTTGAGGGTGGTCGCATACGCGCCGGCCAGCCGCACCGCGAGCTCCGGGGTGATCTCCACATTGAGGATCCCGGAGACACCGCGGGTGCCGAACAGATGGGCCTGTCCGCGGGACTCCCAGATGACCGACGTGTTGACGAACGCGCCCGCCTCGATGGTCTTGAACGGATAGACACGGACATTCCCCTGGACGATCGACTCCTCGCCGATCAGGCATTCGTCGCCGATGACCGCGCCGTCCTCGATCCGGGCGGCACGCATGATGTCGGTGTTCTTTCCGATGACACAGCCGCGCAGATTGCTCTGCTGGCCGACGTACACGTTGTCGTGCACCACCGCCTTGTGGAGGAAGGCACCGGTCTTCACGACGACATTGGACCCGACGACGGTGTGCTCGCGGATCTCGGCATCCGCCTCGACCTTGGCGTAGTCCCCGATGTAGAGCGGACCGCGGAGCACGGCGTCGGGGTGGACCTCGGCTCCTTCGGCGACCCAGACGCCCGGGGACATCTCGAAACCGTCGATCTCGACGTCGACCTTGCCCTCGAGGACATCGGCCTGGGCCTTCACATAGCTCTCATGGGTGCCGACGTCCTCCCAGTAGCCCTCCGCGACATAGCCGAAGACGGGCTTGCCCTCCTTCATGAGCTGCGGGAAGACATCGCCGGACCAGTCCACGGGGACATCGGGCTCGACGTAGTCGAAGACTTCCGGCTCCATGACATAGATGCCGGTGTTGACGGTGTCCGAGAAGACCTGGCCCCAGGTGGGCTTCTCCAGGAAGCGCTCGACCTTTCCGCCCTCGTCGACGATGGTGATGCCGAATTCAAGCGGATTGGGGACACGGGTCAGACAGACGGTGACGAGCGCGCCCTTTTCCTTATGGAAATTGATCAGCTCGGTGAGGTCAAAATCGGTCAGAGCGTCCCCGGAGATGACCAGAAAGGCATCGTCCTTGAGTGCCTCTTCCGCGTTCTTGACGCTGCCGGCGGTTCCGAGTGGCTTCTCCTCGTTGGCGTAGGTGAGCTCCATGCCGAGCTCCTCGCCATCACCGAAGTAGTTCTTCACCAGGGAGGCGAGGAACTGGACGGTCACCACGGTCTCGGACAGCCCATGCCGCTTCAGCAGCCGCAGCACATGCTCCATGATGGGCCGGTTGGCCACGGGCAGCAGCGGTTTGGGCATGGTCGAGGTCATCGGGCGCAGACGAGTTCCCTCGCCTCCCGCCATCACGACGGCCTTCATGTCGGAAGCGTCCTCCTTGAAGAGACGACGGTCATGCCGACCGCGCACGCCCGATGGCCCTGGAACGCGCTCCGGGCATCCGGCCTCAACAGGCTCCGGCTACGGCGAGCTCAGTCGGCCGCGGCGTCCGCCCTGACAAGTCGGCGGACCTGAACCACGTAGAGGACTCCTGCCCACCAATAGAGTGTTGTACCCCATCCGGCGAACGCCCATCCGAAAATAGCGGCGGTCGTGTGAAGCCAGCCACTTCCATCACTCAGAAGGAGCAACGGGAAGGCGTACATCAGGTTGAACGTGGCCGCCTTGCCGAGGAAGTTCACCTGCGGTGGCGGATAGCCGTGACGGCGGAGGATCCACACCATCACAAGCAGCACCAGCTCCCGGGCGAGGAGTACCGCGGGCAGCCAGATGGGCAGGATCTCGCGCCAGGTGAGGCCGACGAGTGTAGACAGAATGTAGAGACGGTCAGCCGCCGGATCGAGGATCCGGCCAAGGCTGGAGATCTGGTTCCAGCGACGGGCCAGCTTGCCGTCGAGATAGTCGCTGATGCCGCTGAGCAGCAGTACGAGCAGGGCCCAGCCATCGCTCTTGGGCCCGCCGAACTCGGGCCGGAGGATCAACCACAGGAAAAGCGGCACGCCGAGGAGGCGCGCGGTGCTGAGGATGTTCGGGATCGTGAGTACACGGTCCGTCTGAACGCGTGTCTCCTGGACCTCCACCCGGGAGCCTCCTGCGAGAACGTTCCGATGATGCCTCATGACCTTACCGGTAGGGACGGACAGTCCTCGCACCGGGTCGGGGCGACAGTGACAACAAAAAGCCCCCGAAGGGAACATCACTTCCCTTCGGGGGCTTTTGCACAATTTGTTCGGCGGCGTCCTACTCTCCCACAGGGTCCCCCCTGCAGTACCATCGGCGCTGAAAGGCTTAGCTTCCGGGTTCGGAATGTAACCGGGCGTTTCCCTAACGCAATGACCACCGAAACACTATAAAGTTGAACCGGACATGGACACGGTTCATTACTTCAGAACCAACACAGTGGACGCGAGCAACTGAGGACAAGCCCTCGGCCTATTAGTACCAGTCAACTCCACCGGTCACCCGGCTTCCATATCTGGCCTATCAACCCAGTCGTCTACTGGGAGCCTTAACCCATCAAGTGGGTGGGAGCCCTCATCTCGAAGCAGGCTTCCCGCTTAGATGCTTTCAGCGGTTATCCCTCCCGAACGTAGCCAACCAGCCATGCCCTTGGCAGGACAACTGGCACACCAGAGGTTCGTCCGTCCCGGTCCTCTCGTACTAGGGACAGCCCTTCTCAAGACTCCTACGCGCACAGCGGATAGGGACCGAACTGTCTCACGACGTTCTAAACCCAGCTCGCGTACCGCTTTAATGGGCGAACAGCCCAACCCTTGGGACCGACTCCAGCCCCAGGATGCGACGAGCCGACATCGAGGTGCCAAACCATCCCGTCGATATGGACTCTTGGGGAAGATCAGCCTGTTATCCCCGGGGTACCTTTTATCCGTTGAGCGACGGCGCTTCCACAAGCCACCGCCGGATCACTAGTCCCGACTTTCGTCCCTGCTCGACCCGTCAGTCTCACAGTCAAGCTCCCTTGTGCACTTACACTCAACACCTGATTGCCAACCAGGCTGAGGGAACCTTTGGGCGCCTCCGTTACCCTTTAGGAGGCAACCGCCCCAGTTAAACTACCCACCAGACACTGTCCCTGATCCGGATCACGGACCCAGGTTAGACATCCAGCACGACCAGAGTGGTATTTCAACAATGACTCCCCCTGAACTGGCGTCCAGAGTTCACAGTCTCCCACCTATCCTACACAAGCCGAACCGAACACCAATATCAAGCTGTAGTAAAGGTCCCGGGGTCTTTCCGTCCTGCTGCGCGAAACGAGCATCTTTACTCGTAATGCAATTTCACCGGGCCTATGGTTGAGACAGTCGAGAAGTCGTTACGCCATTCGTGCAGGTCGGAACTTACCCGACAAGGAATTTCGCTACCTTAGGATGGTTATAGTTACCACCGCCGTTTACTGGCGCTTAAGTTCTCAGCTTCGCCCCACCGAAATGGAGCTAACCGGTCCCCTTAACGTTCCAGCACCGGGCAGGCGTCAGTCCGTATACATCGCCTTACGGCTTCGCACGGACCTGTGTTTTTAGTAAACAGTCGCTTCTCGCTGGTCTCTGCGGCCACCACCAGCTCACACTGCAAGAGTGATCACCAGCAATGGCCCCCCTTCTCCCGAAGTTACGGGGGCATTTTGCCGAGTTCCTTAACCATAGTTCACCCGAACGCCTCGGTATTCTCTACCTGACCACCTGAGTCGGTTTAGGGTACGGGCCGCCATGAAACTCGCTAGAGGCTTTTCTCGACAGCATAGGATCATCCACTTCACCACAATCGGCTCGGCATCAGGTCTCAGCCTTAACGTGCGACGGATTTACCTACCACACGGCCTACACCCTTACCCCGGGACAACCACCGCCCGGGCTGGACTACCTTCCTGCGTCACCCCATCACTTACCTACTACCACCTTGGACCGGCGGCTCCACCACTCCCCCTCACTCCGAAGAGATCAGGGGCGGCTTCACGGCCTTAGCATCAGAGGATTCGATATTGGGCGCTTCAAAGCGGGTACCGGAATATCAACCGGTTGTCCATCGACTACGCCTGTCGGCCTCGCCTTAGGTCCCGACTTACCCTGGGCAGATCAGCTTGACCCAGGAACCCTTAGTCAATCGGCGCACACGTTTCCCACGTGTGTATCGCTACTCATGCCTGCATTCTCACTCGTGAACCATCCACAACTCGCTTACACGGCTGCTTCACCCGGCACACGACGCTCCCCTACCCAACCCAGCCCCCGTTAGGGGTTAATGCTGGATTGACACGACTTCGGCGGTACGCTTGAGCCCCGCTACATTGTCGGCGCGGAAT